>DASRAP010000160.1:0-5553 GCA_035638155.1 Gemmatimonadaceae bacterium
CACCGGTAAGCCGCCGTTCGAAGGCGCGCCGATGAGCGTGCTCATTTCGCACATCCAGGACGAGGTGCCCCTCGTTCGCACGGTGCGTCCCGATTGCCCGCCCGAGCTCGAGGCCGCGATCGCGCGCATGCTTGCGAAGAATCCGGAAGACCGGTTCCCCAGCGTCGGCGAGGCGATGCAGGCGGCCGGAGCGGCCGAGCTCCCGGACTTCAGCGCCGAGCGAAAGAAGTTCGGCGACGCCGCGATGCGGCTGTCGGTGCAGGCGAACGCGACCGTGCTCGATCTCAAGTCGATTCCGCCCAGCATCGAGGTCGGGGACCGGATTTCGATCGAAGCCACGGCGAAGACGGTCATGGGCGATCCCGTCACCGCGGGGAGCGTCGAGTTCTCGCTCGCGGAGAGCACGGTTGCGAGCATCGACCGGGACAAGGGCACGCTGATTGCGCTCGAGCCAGGCAAGGCAACGCTGGTGGTGCGCAGCGGTGGCGTGGAACAGACCGTGCAGGTCAACATCGTCCCGCCCAAGGTCGCGACGCTCCAGCTTGGAGGTCCGAGCGGCGTGATTCGTATCGGCGACCGCACGCAGCTCACGGCATCGGCGCGCAGCAAGAACGGCGTACCCGTCGAGACGATCCCCAAGTGGTCCATCGACAATCCGGCGCTCGCGACGATTTCCGCGGAAGGCGTGCTTCAGGCGCGCGGCGCCGGCCGTACGCTGGTGCGCGCGCAAGTCGACAATGTTACGAGCGAATTCTGGCTCGAAGTTGCCGCGCCAGTGGTGTCGGAGGTCCGCATCACGGGCGCACGAGGCCCGTTGAGCGTTGGCGACCGCCGGCAGCTGACGGCCGTCGTGCTCGACACGGCGGACAACGTCCTCGCCGATCGCATTGTGCAGTGGACGTCGAGCGACCGGAGCATCGCGACCGTGTCGTCGTCGGGCCTCGTGAGCGCGACGGCAACCGGCGATGTGACCATCACGGCGACGTCGGACACGAAGAGCGCGCAATTCGCGGTCACGATCGAGGCGTTGCGTGCGGCGCACATCGAGCTGCAGCCCGCGCCAGCGAGCATCACCGTGGGCGACAAGGTTCGGCTGCGCGCCGTGGCGCGCGATTCGCACGGGAACGCCATCGACCGGGACGTCGCGTGGATTTCGGACGACCCTGCGATCGCCACCGTCGCGAACGACGGAACCGTGACCGCGGTTCACGTTGGCGGCGTACGCGTCGTCGCGACGCTCGACGGCGTCACGGCGGCGACCGAGCTCAACATTTCGCCGCGCGTAACCACGGCGCCGCCGGCCACCGCGTCCGCGGGCCCCCAGGTTTCGGTTCGCGAAGCGGCAACGGTGATCGACGCGCCCGCGATCAAGCGTCCCGAACCACCGGCCGCGCCGCCCTCCTCGGTGCCGGTCACGCCCGTGTCGGCGCAGAAGCCGGTTGTTCCCCCGCCGCCGCCCACACCCGTGCGGCCGGCAGCGCCGGTGCAAAAAGGCGGTTCGGGCAAGCTGATCGGCGCCGGCATCGGCGGACTCGTGCTCGTCGCCGCGGCTGTGTTCGTGATCACTCGCGGGGATAAGGGCAACGGGCAAAGGGCGACGGGACAAGGGGCGAGCGCCGCAGCACCGGCGACGAGCGGCGGCGGTGCGCCGAATCCGCCAGCGAATGCAACCGTTCCGCCGAAGGCTGCTCCGCCGGACGCGGGAAAGTCCGTCGCGACTCCCGCGAAAACCGCGCCGCCACCGGTTTCGAAGTCACCGTCGAATCCATCGTCGTCGAGCGGCGCCTCGAACGCGCAGCCCGTCGTGACGCCGCCAAAGCGCTCGCTCGCGATTTCTTCACCGTCGACGTCGCTCACGGCTGGCGACTCGGTCGCGCTGCGCGCCGCGTTCTCTGATGGCTCGCCGGTGACGGGACTTCGCTGGACGAGTCACGATCCGTCGCGCGCGAACGTTTCAGCGTCGGGCGTCGTGCACGCGGTGAGCGCGGGGACTGTGGAGATCGTCGCCACGGCCGGTGCGCAGAGCGATACGGTTCGGCTCGACGTACGTGCGCCTGCGGCAGCGCCGGCGCCCGTGACGAAGCCTCCAGTTACCGTGACGCCGCCGCCGGACAATCCGCCGCCGACCTCGACGCGCGGCACTGAGCCGGCCGTGTCACCCGAGCGCGCCGCGACAGAACGCATCGTGAAACAGATCGTCGGCGAGTACGCGAAGGCACTCAATGCGAAGAAGCTGAACGACGCGCTGCGCTACTATCCGAAGATGCCGAAGGACATGCAGAACGGGTGGAAGGCGCTGTTCGACGGTTCGAAGGACTTGCAGGTGGTCTACAACGTGGAGGGAACGACCCCGTCGGGTGACGGCGCGACTGCGCACGTCACGGGTCAGCAGACCTTCACGAATCCGTCGACGAAGAAGAAGTGCGAGCTACCAGTCTCGCTCGAGATGACGCTTGGTCAGCCGGGGAATACGTGGCAGATCATCGGGATCAAGCAGATTGGCGCAACCCCTGCGTGCTAGTGCACGCACGAAAACCGAAATGGAAATTGAAGTTGAAGAACGAAGTTGAAATTGAAGCTTGAATTTCAACTTCGTTCTTCAAGTTGAATTTCCATTTCGGTTTTCAAAAGGTTCGCTCGATACCGAGGGTCCAGATGAGTCCGGCCTGCAATCCGCCGGACTTCACCGGCACGAGGAAGTTCGCGAGGCCCGTGAATTCGCCGAGGAGGAAGCGGCCGCCGACTGAGAGGGCGATCGGGTTGTCTTTCTTGTTCGGGATGTTCGACCCCGCGACGGTGCCGGACGTGAGATCGATGTCCGGCGGAAGGTTGCCCGCGGTGCCGCCCGCCTGGAACGACGACAACAGATCAGCCGCCACGGTGGCCGACTTGTTGAACATGTAGTCGCCGCCGACGGTGGCGAGGATGGCGTTGGTCAGGCCCTCGCCGCGCGCGGCATAACCGACGTTGGCGTGGTGTGAGAGCTTTCCGTTCGTGCCCGATGCAACGAGCAGTACCGAGAACGACGTCTTGCCGGCGCCCGTGAAGTTGGCGGAGTCGCCTGTCGGCAGCCGCAGGTCACCGAGAACCGCGACGCCGCGCGAGTTGTTGCCGGCGATCTGCATCTTGCCGCGCACGGCGATATCGCCGATGCCCGACGCCGACTCGTCGACGCTGCTCGTGGCCGTGAGGCTCGGCGATTCTGCGCTTCCGAAGAAGTGGAATCCGCTCACGCTGCCCGTGGGACTGTACACGCGTCCGTTGGCCGATCCCTTGAGCGTGGCCATGACGAATGGCACCGCCACGCCGATGTCGAGCTTGTCCGTCACGCCGTAGGTTGCGAACGCCGTCGTCACCTGCAGCGACAGCTTCATGTTGATGTCGATCCCGATCACGTCGTTCTCGAACGACGGATCGCCCAGCCCGGGATTGCCGACGTCCTGGTGACCGAGATTGAACGCGATGCTGTCGGTGGAATTGCCGCGGAGCTTGTTATACGCGATGTGGGACGTGTTGATGCCGGCGAGCACGCGCTTCTTGCCGAGCGTCGACGCGCGCTCCGCGAAGATCGGGCCGGCGGAGGTGCGCGTCGCGACCGGTGCACCGCCCACGAAGCTGAACGTGGTGCCGCTGCTCGTGGAGCTGATGGGAAGGCTCGCGATACTCGACGTGATCGCGCTCTGCAGGAAGGTGAGCAGGTCCGCGCCCGCCACCTGCGCGGAGTTGATGAAGTGCGAACCGTGGGTGCCCGCGCCGGTCACGAGACAGAGCGCCTGATCGCACGTGCCGAACTTGATCAGCTCGCCGATCTTCGAGGAAAGTTCCTGCGCTCCAGCCGAGCCGGAAAGAGCGACGACCATTGCAGCGGACGCGAACGCACGTTTCATGGAATCTCCGGTCACGTGAAGGATGCGGTTCAGGGCTGGATCTGGACTGCGCCGCCGTTAATCCAGTTGATCAGGAGGGTGACGATGCTCGCCGGTACCTGCGTGGCGCTGTCCGGCATGCCATACGCGCCCGCCGATTTCTGCACCTGGTAAACGGTGTAGCTCGTGCCTGAGCTGTACGGCACGATGAACGTCGGGTTCGTCCCTGCGAGCGTGTACGCGGGATAGCCGTTCGACGGGCGGTAGAATGGCGGGCCCTTGTTGACCAGAGCGTTGTAGGTGTTTGTCGCGCTCGTGAACGTCGTGCCGTGACAGCTCGTGCAGTACGCACCGAACAGCTGACTCTGCACAGTTGCCAACGACGGCGCGTTGAATTTCGCTGTCACCGTCTTCGCCGACGTCATGGTGAAGCTGCACCCGGCGGCACCCGTGCACGCATTCCCCCACGCCTCGAACGTGAAGCCGCCGGTCGTGGCCGTTGCCGTGAGCGAGACACTCGCTCCGCTGTTTACGCTGGCGGAGCATGTGCCGCTTTGTGTGCCCGTTTGCGTGCTGCCGTTGCGCGTGATGCTGCAGTTGATGCCGTTGCCGGTGACCGTGCCCGACCCGTTCATGGCGCTCGAGGCAGTGACGGTCAGCGTGAACGACAGATTGAACGACGCCGTCACCGCGCGCGCCTGAGACATCGTCACGACGCACGTTCCGGTGCCCGCGCACGCACCGCCCCAGCCCACGAACGTGTGCCCCGCCGATGGTGTCGCGGTGAGCGTGACTTGCGTGCCCTGATTGATCCCGAGCGTGCACGTGCCCGACTGCGACGCGCCGGTAATCGTGCAGCTGATTCCGCCGCCACTCACGGAGCCATTTCCGGTTCCGCCGCCGGATGTCACCGACAGGTTGAACTGGATGACCTGAACAAACGACACGCTCACCGACCGGGCCTGCGACATCGTGACCTGGCAGGTTGGCGAGCCACTCGTGCACGCTCCAGTCCATCCGCCGAAGTTGGATGCTGCGCCGGCGGTGGCCGTGAGCGTGACGACAGTTCCCGTCGCGTATACGAGTGAGCACGTGCCGGTGAGGACTGCGCCGTTGAATGTGCAGTTGATGCCGCTGCCAGTGACCGTGCCCGATCCGCCGTCGCCCGCGGACGTAATGGTGAGCGTGAACCCAACCGGCGCGGTGAAGCTCGCGGTCACGCTGCGCGCCTGCGACATCGTGACCTGGCATGTGGTCTGTGTACCGGTGCACGCGCCGCCCCAGCCCGCAAACGTGTGACCGCCCACCGTCGGCGTCGCGGTCAGGGTCACGACGCTGTTCGTCGTGACGTTATCGGTGCACGTGCCGTTCTGCGTCGCCGCGGAAATGTTGCAGTTGAGCGCTGTGCCGGTCGCGGTGACCGCGCCGCTGCCCGTACCGCCACCCGACGTGACCGTCAGCGCGAATGTTGTCGGCAGCGAGAAGGTCGCCGTAACGCTCTTCGCCTGCGACATGGTGACCACGCACGTCGTCGCGGTCCCCGTGCATGCGCCGCCCCAGCCGGTGAACGTGTGTCCCGCCGACGGCGCTTCGGTGAGCGTGACAGTCGAGTTCTGGATGACCTGCGAGGTGCACGTTCCGGACTGCGTCGCGGCGCTGATCGCGCAGTTCACGCCGCCGCCGGTAA
>DASRAP010000161.1:0-9796 GCA_035638155.1 Gemmatimonadaceae bacterium
TCGCGCACGGAAGAGCCGGGCCCGACACCGTCGTCCGCCACCGACAGCTTCAGAACGCCGTTCGCTTCACGCGCACGGATCGTGATCGTCCCGCCGCCCGGCGACGGCGCGATGCCATGACGCAGGGCGTTTTCCACGAGCGGCTGCAGAATGAGCGGCGGAATGGCCGTCCCCCGCAGGTCCTCCGGGATGTCGTACGTCACGCGCAGGCGCTCCCCGTGGCGCACGCGGTGGATGTCGAGATATGCACCGACATAATCGATCTCGTCGCCGATCGTGACTTCGTGCAGCATTGATGCATCGAGCGTGCGCCGGAGCAGCTGTCCCAACGCGGTGATCATCGTGTCCGCCGCAGCCGGATCGATGTGCACGAGCTCGGATACGGTGTGGAGCGTGTTGAAGAGAAAGTGCGGCTCGAGCTGCGTCTTCAGCGTTTCGAGCCGCGCGGCAGTGAGCTGGGCATCGAGCCGCGACGCGCGGAGCTGCTGCGCGTGCGCGCGGCGGCTCGCAATGATGGCGTGCACGAGCGTCACGATGACGGTGTAGGCCGCCAGCCCTCCGGGAATCCAAACGACATAGTCCTGCGCGAACGTGCGGCCCGTCGGCGCGCCGGTGAGCGCGCTGCCGACGGAGCCCAGCACCAGCATCCACACGGCGGTGAACACGAAGCCGCACGCGAGGTGAACGGCGACGTTCGGCAGATGCGCGCGATCCACGGGAAACCGTCGTGAGGCCAGAACGGCGAGCGGGAAGGTCGCGGACAGAACCGCGCCGTCCAGAATGGCGAGCGTCACATGGTGCAGCGTCGTTCCGGGAAACGACACGAACGCCCGCGCAAACAGCGCTGTTTGCGCGATACGCAGCACCGCATACACCGCGACCGCGCCCAGCATGGGCACGACGACATCGCGCATGCGCACGTCGTACTGCAGTTCGTCCCGGTTTGAGTGCACGTGGACCCGTGAAGTTTCGTCGAGTGTGCGCCGAGGGCATGACGCGCGCGCGGCACCGCGCCATCATTACAGCGAAGGAGCATTCGCGCAATGGCCATTACCGTCGCAATCGTCGACGACGAAAGCGTCGCACGCGCGCGTCTCAGACGTTTGCTGAGCGCGGAACCTGATATTTCGGTCATCGCCGAGTGCGGTGACGGACCGACCGCGGTTGATGTGATTCTCGAGCGCGCGCCGGACGCGGTGTTTCTCGACGTCCAGATGCCGGGGTGCGACGGATTCCAGGTGGTCCGTGCGATCCCCGAGAGCGAGCTGCCGCTCATTGTGTTCGTGACGGCATACGATGCGCACGCGCTCCGCGCGTTTGACGTGAGCGCGCTCGACTATCTGCTCAAACCGTTCGACGCCGCGCGGCTCAAGCGCACACTCGACCGCGTGCGAAAGCGCGCGGAGCCAGGCGCAGAGCGCCGTCAGCTGCTCACCGCGATCGACCGCCTGACCGAAGCACAGCGGCGCGCGGAACGCAGCTCGGCCGCGGCCGCGAAGCCGGGCACGGCGGCTCCGCGCTACCGCGACCGCGTACTCGTGCGGGTGGACGGCAGGACGCGACTCATCGCGGTGCGCGACATCGATTACGTGGAATCCGCGGCGAACTACGTCCGCATTCACGTTCAGCGCGAGGCGCTCCGCCTGCGCGAGGGACTCAGCGCATTTGCCGGTGAGCTCGACCCTGCGCAGTTCGTCCGCATTCACCGCCGCACGATCGTGAACATCTCACGCGTGAAGGAAATCGAGCCATGGTTCTCCGGCGATGCGGTGCTGACGCTGCATGACGGCCGGAAGCTCCGCCTCAGCCGGCATCACCGCGAGGAGTTCCAGCGCGCGCTGAGCGGGAAGTAGCTACAGAACGGGAAAACGGCTGAGCGGAAACGTGTCCACCGGCACCGACCGTTGCTGCACGAGCACCCCGCCATCGACGACCACGCACGCCCCGGTCATGTAGCGCGCATCGTCCGTGGCCAGAAATACCGTCGGGCCAGCGATGTCGTCCGGCGAACCCAGCCGGCCCATGGGTACGACCGTGCCGCGTTCTTCCGCCTGTTCGGGCGTGAGGTCGTAGGTGAGAATGAGTCCGGGCACGATCGCGTTCACACGCACGCCATAGGGCGCGAGGTCGAGCGCCATCGCGCGCGTCATCGCCTCAATCCCGCCCTTCGACGCATCGTAGGCAACGTTTCCGCGGTGCGCCTTTGTGGCCCCGCCGCTCGACATGTTGATGATGACGCCCGCGCGCTTGCGCGACATGATGTGCGCGGCACGGTGTGAACAGAGAAACGCTCCCTTCAAGTTCACGTCGAGGAGCTTGTCCCACCACGCCTCGTCGCCGTCCAGGAAATGCTTCGCGGCGTGAATGTTGCCCGCGTTGTTCACCAGCACATCGATGGTGCCGGTCCACGCCATCAGCGCGTCGAACATCGCGTCCACCTGCGTCTTGTCGGACACGTCGGCCGCGAACGCCATGGATTTCCCGGCCGGGAGCGCCCGCGCGACTTCGTCGGCCCTTCCCTGATCCACGTCGTTCACCATTACACGCGCGCCATCCGCCGCGAACCGCTCGGCGACCGCCCGGCCGATACCATGCCCCGCCCCGGTCACGAGCACCGTCTGATTGTCGAATCGATATGTCATGGTGCGGTGAACGTATCACGCGGACAGTGGTACCGATATCTTCAGCCCATGAACGCCGCGCATATCCATCTCATCGTGAATCACGTGCCGGTCATCGGCATCGTGGTGGCGCTGTTCCCGCTGGCCGCGGGCTACGTGCGCCGCAGTGACGAGACCATCCGCGTATCGCTCGCCCTGCTCGTCCTGCTCGGACTGTCCGCCGTGGTCGCGTATCTCACCGGCGACCCGGCCGAGGACGTCGTGAAGAAGTTGCCGGACTTTTCGAAGGAGCTTGTCGACGCGCACGACGACGCCGCGGGATTCGCGCTCGGCGCCATGATCGCGGTCGGCACGGGCGCGCTTGCGGCGCTGATCGCGTTCCGGCGCAGCGTTCTTCCGCGCTGGGTCGCAGTCGCGGCCCTCGCCGGCACGCTCTTCGCGGCCAGCATCCTTGCGCGCACGGCATGGCTCGGCGGCCAGATTCGCCACACGGAAATCCGCAGCAACGCTTCGTGAACGGAACAATCGTTCGCGTGGAAGTCCTCGACGTCCGCTTTCCGACGTCGGAGGGCAAGCACGGATCGGATGCCATGCATACCGATCCGGATTACTCGGCCGCGTACGTCATCCTGCATACCGACCGGCCGGACCACCTCGCGGGACACGGACTTGCCTTCACGCTCGGCCGCGGGACCGAAGTGTGCGTCGCCGCAGTCCGTGCACTCGCGCCTCTGGTCGAAGGGATGACGATGGAGCGCGTGACCACGGACATGGCGGGTTTCTGGCGGCGCCTCACGTCGGAATCGCAGCTCCGCTGGATCGGACCTGAAAAAGGCGCCGTGCACCTCGCCACGGCCGCTGTCGTCAACGCCGTGTGGGATCTGTGGGCGAAGATCGAACGCAAGCCGCTCTGGAAACTCGTCGCCGACATGACACCAGAGGAAATCGTGTCATGCATCGACTTCCGCTACATCACCGACGCACTCACGCCGGACGAGGCGCGGCGCATGCTTCGCGATCTGGCTCCCTCGCGCCTGGAACGCGAGGCGTACCTCGCGGCACGAGGCATGCCGGCGTACACGACGTCCGTGGGGTGGCTCGGCTACCCTGACGCGCGGATTCGCGAGCTCTGCCGGAGCGCGGTGACCGAAGGCTGGACGCATTTCAAGATGAAAGTCGGGGCGGATCTGGCCGATGACCGGCGGCGCGCGGCGATCGTGCGAAGCGAGATCGGGCCGGCCTGCGCGCTCATGATGGACGCCAATGGCCGATGGGATGTGGGTGACGCCATCCTCTGGATGCGCTCGCTCGCCGAATTCAATCCGCTCTGGATCGAGGAACCGACGAGCCCGGATGACGTGCTGGGACACGCCGAGATTGCGCGCGCGCTCGCGCCGATCGGCGTGGCAACCGGTGAGCAGTGCCAGAACCGGATCCTGTTCAAACAGTTCATGCAGGCGCGCGCGATGTCGTATTGCCAGATCGACGCGTGCAGGCTTGGCGGCGTGAACGAAGTGCTCGCTGTACTCCTCCTCGCCGCGAAGTTCGGCGTACCGGTGTGTCCGCATGCGGGCGGTGTCGGGCTCTGCGAATACGTGCAGCACCTTGCGGCGATCGATTACATCGTGATCTCGGGTTCGCTCGAGAACCGCGTCGTCGAGTATGTCGATCACCTGCATGAGCATTTCGTGCATCCGGTCGTCGTCCGGCGGGGCCGGTACCAGCTGCCATTCGACCATGGCTATTCGATCGAGATGAAGCGGGATTCGTTGACGAAGTACCGCGTTCACTGACAGTTTCTCTCATGCGTCTCAGCGACAAGACGGCTGTGGTCACCGGCGGCGCCAGCGGAATCGGCCTCGCCATCGCGGAAGCGTTCATCGCGGAAGGAGCACGGGTGCACGTGCTCGACGTGCGCGCAGACGCCGCGCGGGACACTGCCGCGGGCCTCGGGCCATCCGCCGTGTGGCAGGAGTGCGATGTCGCATCGGAAGACTCGGTGCGACGCGCGTTCGGCGCGGTGCTGACAGCCGGTCCAGTCGACATTCTGGTGAACAACGCCGGCATCGCGCACGTCGGCTCCGTGGAGCAAACCACCGGCGCGGATTTCGACCGCTTGTTCGCGGTGAACGTCAAAGGCGCATATCACTGCATCTCGGCGGTGATCGGCGCGATGAAGGCCAGACGGTCGGGCGTGATTCTCAATATTGCCTCGATTGCGGCGTCGGCAGGACTCGCGAACCGTTTCGCCTATTCCATGACCAAGGGCGCGATCGTGGCCATGACGTATTCCGTGGCGCGCGACTACGTGACCGACGGGATCCGCTGCGTGTCGATCTCACCGGCGCGTATTCACACACCGTTCGTCGACGGGTTCATCGCGCAGAATTATCCCGGACGCGAAAAGGAAATGTTCGACAAGCTCGCCGCTACGCAGCCCGTCGGACGCATGGGAGAGCCGCGGGAGGTGGCGAGTCTCGCCGTGTACCTCTGTTCCGACGAGGCGAAGTTCGTGACCGGCGCGGATTATCCGCTCGACGGCGGATTCCTCACGCTGCACGGCTGACCGCGCGATGCGCATTGACGCGCACCAGCATTTCTGGGCGTACGATGCGGGGCGCGACACGTGGATTACCGATGACATGTCCGGTCTCCGGCGCGATTTCCTGCCCGGCGATCTCGAACCGGTGCTCGCGGCAAACGGCATCGCCGGGTGCATCGCCGTCGAGTCGGCCCCTTCGCTCGAGCAAACGCAGTTTCTGCTCGCGCTCGCCCGCGACCACTCATTCATTGGAGGCGTGGTCGGCTGGGTGGATTTGTTCGCGGCCGATATCGAGACGAGACTGAGCGTGCTCGCCGCCGACCCCAGGTTTGTGGGCGTGCGCGTCGGAGCGCAGAACGAGGCGGACGACTTTCTGACACGGGCCGACGTCATTCGCGGCATCGCCGCCGTCGGCGCTGCAGGACTCCCATTCGACATTCTGATTCGCGAGCGCCAGCTCCCATCGGCAATCGGCCTCACCCGTGTCCTGCCTGACCAGACGTTTGTGCTCGATCACATCGCCAAACCGCGCATTCGTGAACGCGTGCTCGAACCCTGGGCGACGCACGTGCGTGAGCTCGCGCAGAACCCGCGCGTGTTCTGCAAGGTTTCAGGAATGGTGACCGAAGCCGACTGGCAAGGCTGGCGGCCCGAAGACCTCACGCCATATCTCGATGTCGTGTTCAGCGCCTTCGGCACCGAGCGTACGATGTTCGCCTCTGACTGGCCGGTGTGTCTGGTGGCGGCGGGGTACGGACGGGTCATCGGCGTGCTCGAGCAGTATCTCGCGCGTTTCGGCGGCGCCGAGCGCGTGGCTGTGTTCGGCGGGAACGCGGCCAGATGTTATCTTCGCGGGCGATGAACCTCGAGCTGGATGGCAAGACGGTGATCGTGACGGGCGGCGCCAGGGGGATCGGGGCCGCGATCGTGCGCGCCCTCGCTGCTGAGGGCGCCCGCGCGATCATCATCGACCGCGAGCGCGCCCTCGCGGAAACACTTCTGAAAGAGGTCAACGCCGGCGCCTCCGGCTGCATGTTCGTCGAGGCCGACCTGGTCGACGTGGCCGCGTGCCGGAGCGCGGTCGTCGAGGCTGAACGTGTTGCGGGGCGCGTTCACGCGGTCGTGAACAATGCCGGCGTGAATGACGGCGTAGGACTCGCGACGGGAACACCGGACCAGTTTGTCGCCTCGCTGGAGCGCAACCTCGTTCACTACTACGTGATCGCACAATGCGCGCTTCCGTCGCTCGTCGCGGCCAGGGGCGCGATCGTCAACATCGCGTCCAAGGTCGCGCTCACGGGGCAAGGCAACACGTCGGGGTACGCGGCAGCAAAAGGCGGCATTCTCGCGCTCACGCGCGAGTGGGCGGTGGAGCTGGCGCCGAGTGGAGTACGCGTGAACGCGGTGGTGCCGGCGGAAGTGATGACGCCGCTCTACCATCAGTGGCTCGACACGTTTCCCGATCCCGGCGCGAAGCTTGCCGATATCACGCGCCGTATTCCACTCGGCCAGCGAATGACGACATCCGAAGAGATCGCGTCCGCGGTGCTGTTTCTTCTCTCGGCGCGCGCATCGCATATCACGGGACAGCACATTCACGTCGACGGAGGTTACGTGCACCTCGACCGAGCCATGCCGTAAAACATGACGACAACGCGAGCGCCGTTCACCGAGCGACGGTTCGTTCTGCCGCTCATCCTCGTCACGAGTCTCTTTTTTCTCTGGGCGCTCGGCGTCAATCTCAACGACATCCTGATCCCGCACCTTAAGAAGGCGTTCGGGCTCACGGATTTTCAGTCGTCGCTCATTCAGACGGCATTTTTTGGCGGATATTTCGTGGCCGCGCTCCCCGCGGGGTGGGTCATGCGGCGGCTCGGGTACCGCGGGGGGATTCTCACCGGTCTCGTGACCTGTGCGACCGGGGCGTTTCTCTTCATTCCGGCGTCGTCCGTTCGCGCGTACCCGCTGTTTCTGCTCGCGCTGTTCGTGCTCGCCTGCGGGCAGTGCTTCCTTGAAGTGGGCGCGAACCCGTACGTGACGACGCTGGGGGATCGGGCATCGGCGTCGTGGCGGCTCAATACCGCGCAGGCGTTCAACGCCATCTGCGCCGCCATCACGCCCTTCATCGGCGCGCGGTTCATTCTGTCCGGGATCGAGCATACGAGCTCGGAGCTCGCCGCGATGAGTCCTGCGGAGCTCGAATCGTACCGGGCGTTCGAGGCCGGGCTCGTACGCATGCCGTACCTCGTGATCATGGGCATTTTCCTGTTCGTGGCGTTTCTCATCTGGCGGGCGCATCTGCCGGAAGTGCGCGAGACGGAAGAGACGCCGAGTGCCGCGCACGCGGGCGGACTGCGTGACGCTGCGGCGCACGGTCACCTGATGCGCGGGGTGATCGCGCAATTCCTCTATGTCGGCGCGCAGGTCGGCGTTGCGAGTTTCGTGATCCGGTTTGTGCAGCACACCATGCCGGGCACGCCGGAAAAACACGCAGCGTCATTCCTCGGCTACCACCAGGCGGGTTTCCTGCTCGGACGATTGCTGTCCGTCGCGGCGCTCAGCACGGTGCCCGCGCCCGTGATGCTCGCGCTCTTCGCGGCGGGCGCGCTGGCCGCGGGCGGGGCGGCGGTCGCGGCGCACGGCGCGCTGGCCGTGTGGATGATCGTTCTGCTGGGCTTCTTCCACTCGCTGATGTTCCCGACGATCTTCGCGCTCAGCATCGAAGGGCTCGGCCGCTACACCAAGCTCGGATCGTCGCTGCTCGTAATGTCGATCGTGGGCGGCGCGATCATCCCCGCCGTGATGGGACGCCTTTCCGACGCGACGTCGATTCAGACCGCCTTCGTGGTACCGATCGTGTGCTACGCGTACGTCCTCTACTTCGCGATGCGCGGACACCGGCCGTCGGCCGCGAGCGTGGCCTGATGCGCCGGTATTGCCTGGCACTCGACCTCAGGGACGATCCCGCGCTGATCGCGGAATACGAACGGCATCACCGGAACGTCTGGCCGGAGATCGAGCGCAGCATTCGCGATTCGGGGATCGAGGCGCTCGAGATCTACCGCACCGGCAATCGCCTGTTCATGATCATCGAGGCCGGCGAGCAATTCTCGTTCGACGCCAAGGCGGCCGCGGACGCCGCGAATCCCGAGGTCCAGAAATGGGAAACGCTCATGTGGGCGTTTCAGCAGGCGCTTCCGTGGGCAGCGCGCGGGGAAAAATGGGTGCTCATGGAGCGGCTCTACCGATTGCCGGAATAACCGAATGGGCTCTTGTTAGATTCTGCACATGCCCAAATACCTGATCGAAGTCGAGCACGAACCGACAACTGCGGCGTGCAACCGGGCCATCGAGATCTTCCTGCGCACAGGCTCACACTTCCTGACGCACGCCGACTGGGGCTGCAAGGACGGCGTCCACAAGGCATGGTTCACCGCCGAAGTCGACACGAAGGACGAGGCGCGTTCGATCGTGCCGTCGGACTACCGGCACGCGGCCAGGATCGTGATGCTGACGCAATTCACCGGAAAGGATCTGGAGAAGATCGCCGCGCACCATCAACGACGAAAAGAAGAAGGAACCTGAAGGGCCAGGTCCATTTTCATTTCGTGGTCGGGGCGACGGGAATGCGTACCTGAAACTCCGTCCGGCCCGGGCGTGAGTCGAGGGCGATATCCGCCTCGTGCTGCTTGAGCAAACGGCGAACAATGTCGAGGCCGAGTCCGGTGCCCTTCCCGACTCCCTTCGTGGTGAAAAACGGGTCGAAGATTCTCCCCTGAATGTCCGCGGGAATGCCGGGGCCATTGTCGATCACGCGCACGACGATCCGGTCCAGCTGCAGCGACGCGTCGACGGACACGCGGCCTTTGTCCGGCGCGGCGTCGAGCGCATTGTCGATGAGATTCATCCACACCTGGTTCAGCTCGGCGCCGACGCCGTGCGCACACGGCAGATCCGGCGGCAGCTCGAGCGAGACTTCGATTTCTTTCGCGCGGATTTTCGAATCGAGCAGGGTGAGCGTGTCGGTGATGCCCGATCGAACGTCGACCGGTTCCGCGAGCGGCGCGTGGTCCATGTACGAAAAACCCTTCACCGCCGCGACGAGCTGATGCATGCGCGTCGCCGCGGTCTGGATCTCGTTCGTGAGCGTCCGCACCGTGCAGCCCGATGCGATCCACGCGAGCGCGTCGGACAGCACGTTCTCAGGAACGGCGGCCGCGAGGGCCTCGAGTGACTCCAGTGTCACGGTCGTTTCGGCGAGCGCACCCGCGCAATCGTCACCGACACCGTGGTCGAGCATCCAGCTCGCGATCTCGTCCTCACGATCCGCGCGCATCATCACGGAAAACGTGCCGGTCTGGCGCATGTCGGAACACTGCGCGCGGATGGCCTCGATGGCCTCGAGTTGCTCGTCGGTCAGGTGCGCCGCGCTGATGCGGTGCGCGGATTCGTCTGCGGTCGTGAGACTCGACACGAGCGTCTTGGCGCTCCGCAGCACCGCGGACGCGGGATTGTTGAGCTCGTGCGCGATGCCCGACGCAAGCTTGCCGAGCGAAATGAGCTTTTCGTCGCGAAGATCGCTCGACGTGAAACTCCGCGCGCGGTCGATCATCGCATGCACGAGCGCCGCGGT
>DASRAP010000162.1:0-10693 GCA_035638155.1 Gemmatimonadaceae bacterium
AACTGTGCCCGTGGAGTCCGACTCTCTTGGGATCGACGTATCCAAGCTCGATGACACGCTTCACCGCCGCCTCGACGGAATTCAGCATGTCCGTGTGCGACGCACCCGTGTGGTAGTACACGTCGGGCTGCATCACGAGATACCCGTTGCTGACATAGTCGGCGAACTGCGGCGCGGTCGCATACCTCGGCACCGAGTAGCGATTGAGGTTCTGTGAATACTTCTCGTAGTAGTCGACGAGCATCGGGAGCTTCTGCCCCGGCTGGTAAGAGTCCGGAATCGCGAGCGTGCCCTGCAGCTTGTGGCCGTCCTTGTCCTTGTAGTCGAACAGAATCCGATGCCCCCACAGATACTCGGCCTGCTGCGGGTTCGCGTTCGTGAGCTTCTTGAACGTCGAGAGCTTCCCGTCGGTGAGGTAATAATCCGGGAAATCCACCCAGCTCTCGCGCGTGATCAGCGCACGATCGGCGTTGCGCGCCTTGATCACGCGGCCGTAGCCATGATCGTCGAACACGAGCTTGACGAGAGAATCGCCGCGCAGCTCGTAGAAGCCATCCTTCTTGTCCGTGTCACCGAACGCACCGAGTGAGACCGGTTTCGAGAGATCGATGGTCGCCGCGGCGCCCCCACCGCCCCGGCCACCCCCGCCGCCGCCCGGCGGCGCCGTCGGATCATCATTCGGCTCGATGCGCTCGTAGCGGAAACGAATGGAATTCTTCGTGCCGAGTCCGTTCGTGAGATTCTTCGGCGGCTCGGAGCCGTCGAGCGAGATGCGCCAGATGTCGTACTTGTGATCGAGGATGACGTACTTGCCATCCTTCGAATAGCCGGTGACACCGTACGCCGGCTTCTCGCCGACGTGGTCCTCTTCGAGATTCACGAAGCTCACGGGCGCGGACTTCGTGAGATTGGTGTGCGTGTTCTTCGTGATGTCGTACGCCCAGACGTTCGCGTCCTGCCAGTACAGGAAATACTTGCTGTCCGGCGAGAGTCCCAGCGTGCGCAGCTGCTTCTTGAAGACGAGCGTGCGCTCGCCGGTTGCAGTGTTGACGCGATAGTAGTCGGCGTACCGCGGCTTCCAGTCGTCGATGTACTCTTTCTCGTCGCGCCCGATGCCCCACGCACCGTCACGCGTGATCTGCACCGTCTGCATGCGTTCGTCGGCGAGCGGGACGATCTTCCGCGACGCGAGAATCACCGACGCGGGATACGTGCGGTTCCGGTCCTGCTGCACGCGAAGCATCTGCACCGGCTGGATGACTTCGTCCTTCCAGTGCCACACGTCGACGTTCGCGACGGGATCCTCGACTGCGTTCGAATCCCGGCGCGCTGGAGCGGGGCGCGCCTCCTGCGCCTTGAGATCCACGAAGATCCTCGTGCGATCGGGCGTCCAGCGCAGCGTGCCACGCTCGCTGATGACCCACTTGTCGTTGAGATCGGTGCCGGCGGTGGCCACCTCGGTCCGCACCGGTTCCGCGCCATCGAGACCCGTGAACGCGATCAGGACGTTTTCCTTCTCGGTGAATCCGCGCTTGTCCGCGCCGCGCAACACCGCGAGCGCGTTTCCGGTCGAGTCCCACGTCAGCCGCGCGTAGTCCGCTTTCTGGTTGTCGAGCACGCGCCGAGTGCCGCTCTCCAGCGACGCGACGAAAACGCCGTTGCCGTCGCGATCGGCCGATGCGACGGTGTACGCGAGCATGCTCCCGGCGCGATTGAAGTCCGCCGCGGAGACCGAACCGACGAGCTCGTCGGTTCCCGTCGCAAGGCGGTGAATGATGAGATCAGTGCCGACCGTGGCCGGCGCTGCCGCGCCACCACCGCCGCGCCCTCCGCGTCCGCCGCCGCCCCCGCCACCACCCGCCGGCGCAGCAGCTTCCGTTGCCGCCGGTGCAGCCGTTGGCGGGCGGTTCTTTCGAATGATGAGCACCGTCGACCCCTTGTTGAACGCGGTCGACTGCACGTTCTCGTACGATGTCACAGCGCCCGTCGCGAGGTTTCTGAGCTCGGTCCGGCGCCCCTGCTCCCCCTGTCCCCCCTGTCCCCCCTGATCGCCGCCGCCTCTCCCTCCCCGCCCCCCCGCTCTATTCGCCCCCGGCGGGGCGATGTTGTACACGACCCACTTCGAGTCATCCGAGAATTGCGGCGCGTTCGCGCGTGGGATCTTTGTCTCCGCGTCGGTCGAGAGGTTCTTGAGATACAGCGTGTCGTCGACGTTGCGCTGCGTGTACGACCACGTTGCGAACGCACCGTCATCGGAGATCGCCACGGAGCCGATGCTCCGCCAGCGCGCGTAGTCCGGCACGTTGAGTGCCTTCTTGCCGCCACCGTCGGATTTGGCCGGCGCCGCCACCGCGGGCGCCGGTACGGGAGTGCGCTGTGCTGACACAGGCGTCGCACGCGCGACGGCGCACGCGAAAATGCCCGCGAAGGCAACCGACAATCTCATGATATCCTCGAGGTGAGTCCCTGGAACCCATCAAACTTGCTCAATTTCCCGCTACGCCGGCAATGGCGGTGAAATGATCCTCGGCGCAATACTCTGGTGACGCACCTTTTCCGGGAGGCAGTATCGTGTCGGGCGATATGGGGATCTTCCGCACACAGGTCACGATCGAGCACACCGCCCGGAAGGGCGCGCGTTGTATCGTCGAATCGGTCATGGTCGACACCGGATCCGAGCTGTCCTGGTTCCCGGCCGACGTGCTCGAATCGATCGGAATCGAGCGTCAGTTTCGCAAGCGGTTTCGGCAGGCGAGCGGGGCCGTCGTCGAACGGGAGGTCGGTTATGCGCTGCTGTTCGCGGCCGGAGCCTGGGCGCCGGATTTTGTCGTGTTTGCGAATCCGGGCGACCTTACTCTTCTCGGTGCGCGATCACTCGAAGGTCTGAATCTCGTCGTCGATCCCGTCAACAAGCGGCTGATCGATGCGGGACCGTTACCGGCAGCATTCGTCAGCGCAAGCGATCCGCAGCGACTCTGTCGCGTCGGGTGATCTGCCGAAGTCAGCGCGCGGGCAAACGAAATCGCCACACGTCCGGACTGCTTTCGACGCGCGGTCCGTAGCCGCCCACGATCACGACGTCACCGTTCGCAAGCGCGTTCGCCGTCGCAAACAAGAGCTGCGTTTGAAACGCGCCGCGCACGGGCCGGAACGCGAACGCGCGCGCATCGAAGTACTCCGGCGCGCGAGATCCCGCGCCGACGAGCACGTCACCTGAGGGAAGGCGCACACTCGTGCCGTTGAACTTGTAGCGCGGGTCGTTCATCGCCGGTCCGGCGCTGAACGAGCTGGTTCGCGGATCGAAAATCTCCGTCGAGGAAAAGAAATGGCGGTCTGTGCGGTCCGCGCCTCCGAGCACGAGTACGCGACCATCGGCCAGCCGCACGGCGTCGTGCTTGTGTCGTGCGATCGACATCGAGGCGGCCGGATGGAACGTGCGCGTTGTCGGGTCGTAGATCTCGGCGCTGGCGTACACGGTCATGTTGTCGCGCCGGTCGCGGTGGCCGCCGGCGATGAGCACGCGGCCGTCGTCGAGGAGCGTCGCGGTGTGGCTCTCGCGCGCGACCGAAAGCGAGCCCACCGCCTCGGATCGCCCGGTCGCCGGGTCGAGCAGCTCGGCGGTCGACAGAAACGTCCAGCCGTCTCCAACGCCGCCGATGATGAGAATGCGACCGTCGGGCATGAGCGTCGCCGTGTGTCCGCTCCGATCCTCGCGCATCCGCCCGCCGCCGGTGAAGCGGTTGGTCGCCGGGTCGAAGATCTCGACCGAGTTGAGATATGATCCGTTATAGCCGCCCGCGATCAGGACCTTGCCGTTCGGGAGCAGCGTCGCCGTGTGCCCGCTGCGCGCCTCGTGCATCGCGCCCGCAGGCGCAACCGTACGCGCGACCGGATCGACGATTTCACTCGTGGCAAGGCTGCCCCCGTTCATTCCGCCGGCAACGAGTAGCCGGCCGGACGTGAGGAGCGTGGTCGTGTGGACCGAGCGCGATGTGCCGAGCGTGGCGATGCGCTCGACGACTCCGTCGGCGGGCTTCGCCGTCAGGGTGGCGCGTTCACTCCAGGCCGCCAGTGCTCCCGCGGCAAGCAGTACCGCCCTGAATCTCATGACCGTCGCTCCGTTGGGAACCAGTCAATTGTACCCACTCTGCTAGAACTTGACGAGCAGTGCAATCGCCGCCCGGTTCTCCGCGCGACGGAGATCCGGTGTCCAGCCGCTCACGACCGACCCTGCTCCACCGGTATTTCCGCCGGGCGGCGTTACGCCGCCACGACCAGCGAAGTACGGGGTGCTCGCCGCGCGATGGTTCGTTTCGAAACGGAACGTGACGAATTCCTCGGGCATGTAATCGAGCGTGACAGATGTGTCCCACGCGCGAAACGGGTCACCGGGATTCGCGGTGAAGTATTGCGTGCCGGAGCTTGCGGTCGCGCCGTTGATGGGCGGGATCAGGACGAGATACCGACCGGGGTTGTTCATGAAGCCACCGCCGAGTGTGATTCCGTATCGGTCGCCGCGCAGCCAGGCCCGGGTGTACGCCATCGCGCCAACGAAATTCTGCGCCGGGCCGCCGCCTCCGCCACGGCACGAAACGCCGGCGCCCGTTTCACACCCAATGTCGACGGTGATCGAGACCGCGAGTCTGCTCACGGTGCGCGTGGTGTCCTCGTAGTACTTGAACTGCGCACTGTTGTCGGTGTGCCACCTGCGCCGTTCAGCCAAGCCGAGCCAGTCACTGCCGTAGTAATTGTTCGACAGAACGGACACGCTTCCATTCGGACGCCAGAGGACCTGCACGCCGAAGCCTGGAGCGTCGTTGAACATGCCGTACGATTGCCAGCCGTTCACGATCCACGGCTCAATCTTGAGCTTCTCGCTGGGGAAGAGTTGAACTCGCACACCGTTGAAGAACCACGGCGTATTCGAGGACACGTACGACGGTTGATACGCCCAGTTGTCAAAGTTGTAATAGCTGAAGAGACCGACGTACGACATGAACAGTCCAGCATCGACGTTGATGCCGTGCATGCGGTCCCAGTGGTATCCGCCATACGCCTCGGAGACATATCGATATGCATCGTCAATGCGCCACTGGCCGCGGGCGGGGCTCGCGTCATTTCTCGGCGTCATCGTCGAGTACAGGCCGAACTGCGTCATGAAGCGGCCGCGCACGTTGTGGTAGTGGAAGTCGCCGCCGACGCCGAGTTGCTGAACGTGGAGTTCGTCGGTGCGTCCACTTTCCGATGATCCGACTAGCGTGTGGTCTCGCGGGCGTGCGAATTGATGGATGAACGTGACGTCGGCGCGGAATTCACCCGTGAAGATTTTCGAATCGAGCGGCGACGCGTGTGTCCGGGACGTGCCATTGAGCCACGTAAAGTCCGCGAACGCGAATGGATCACCCTTCGTTGGCGCCTGCGCGTGCGCCAGGCATGCGGCCCATGCCGCCAACGCAACAACGTGAACGACGGCTCTCATCGTTGGCCTCGTCGAGTCATGAGAAATCTCCCCGCCCCGCCGGCGCGCGGCTCGAAGACGCGCCACGTGCCTGTAATCGAATCGCGGCGAACGCTCCCTCGCATGACGACGAGCGTCTGGTTGGCATCTCCCATTTCGAGTACCGCGGAATCGCCACGCGTTACCGCCGAAATCGTTGGGGAGCCATTCTGCTCCGGATCGAACCCGAGCGTGCGAAAGTCGACGTCGTACGTGCCAACGTGCGTCGCAATGCCAAGCCCGTCGATCTGCACGTGGCTCGAGCGATTCGCCGTCATGGCGACCGTGCCTTCAACGGCGAGGCGCGACCGCGTCGAAAACGGCAGTGGCTCGGTCAACTCGAATTGGGCCGTCCACACGCCGACGAGCGGACCGCCGTCTCCACGCGCGCCGTGTGCGGGCGACGTGCACGCGGCCGCGAGCACGAGCGCGGCAACATGGAAAGCCCTCGCCGTCATGTGTCCACCTTGACCTCGAGCTCGAGCAATTCGTCGCGGTGCATCATGTCCCGGATGCGCGTCGCACGGCCGACGAGGTACGGCACCGTGGTCACAACGACGTTTGCCTTGAGGAGAAATGCGGTGCGAAT
The DNA here is from genome assembly GCA_035638155.1 of Gemmatimonadaceae bacterium. Lineage (GTDB taxonomy): Bacteria > Gemmatimonadota > Gemmatimonadetes > Gemmatimonadales > Gemmatimonadaceae > DASRAP01. Next base: position 6,087 of record DASRAP010000162.1, read on the forward strand.
GAACAGCGCACTCTTGTTGTGGAGGAGGTGCTGCCACCATCGGTGCGGAACAACCTCCGGCACCACCACGGTGATCAGGTCCGCCTCGCGCCGCGACTCCAGGCCCGCGACGTAGTTCACCAGTGGCCTGAGCACCGACCGGTACGGCGATGGAAGCACCACGAGATGCACGCCGATGTCCCACTCGGCCCAGCGCCGTTCGAGACGCGCACTCGCGTCCGGATCCACGTTGACGTGAATCGCGCGCACGTCGGGCGAAATCGTGGTGGCGTAGACGAGCGCGCCGGCGGTTGCCTTCGTCACACCGCTCACGGGGACCAGAACGATGTGGTGCATGAACATGAGCGGTGCGTGGCCGGTAAACGCGTTCTCGCGGTCGTAGCGGGTGTAGTGGTTCCGTACGCGCACCAGCATCCAGATGATCAGCGGAATCAGCAAAACGACGATCCACGCCCCGTGAACGAATTTCGTCACCACCTGGATGACCGATACAATCGCGGTTGCGAGTGCACCGACGCCGTTGAGCGCTGCCTTCCACTGCCAGCCGGGACTGCGCGCGCGAAACCAATGAACGACCATCCCCGCCTGCGAGAGCGTGAAGCACACGAACACGCCGATGGCGTAGAGGGGAATGAGCGCGCTGGTGTCTCCGGCGAACGCCCACACGAGCAGCACGGCCACGACCGCAAGCGCGATGATGCCGTTGGAGAACGCCAGCCGGTCACCACGCGCCGCGAATTGCCTCGGCATGTACGAATCGCGGGCGAGGAGACTCGCGAGGCGCGGGAAATCGGCGAACGCCGTGTTGGCGGCGAGCACGAGGATCGCGAAGGTCGCGTACTGCAGCACGTAGTACAGCGCTCCGCGACCGAACACGGCGCGCCCAAGCTGCGACAACACGGTCTCCGTCGCGCGCGGCGTAATCGCGAGGTGCTTCGCGAGCACGCTCGTACCGAGAAAGAACGTGGCGAGAATCGCGGCCATCCACCCCAGCGTGACCGCCGCATTGCGGGCGGACGGCTGGCGAAACGCGCCGACGCCGTTCGAGACCGCCTCCGTCCCGGTCATCGCGACGCAACCCTCGGCAAACGCGCGGAACAGCAGGAACGTGAGCGGGAATCCCGCCAGCGCCGCGCTCGGGGCCGGTGCCACCGGCGTCGTCGTGCCACTTACCCAGACCTTGACGATGCCGGCCGCGATCAGCGCGAGCATCAGGGCGATGAACACGTAGGTCGGCACGCTGAACGCAATCCCGGATTCCCGCACCCCGCGGAGATTTACCAGCATGAGGAGCAGAATCGCTCCCGCACACAGCGCGACCGTGTGCGGCACGAGCGCGGGATACGCCGATGTCATGGCCGCAATGCCGCTCGAGATCGACACGGCGACGGTCAGCACATAGTCGGTGAGCAGGGCAGCCGCGGCAACAAGCCCGGCGGGCACGCCGAGATTGTCGGTCGCAACCGTGTACGACCCGCCGCCGCCGGGATACGCGAACACGGTTTGGCGGTAGGACAGCGCCACGAGCGCCAAGAGCCCGACGATGACGGCCGAGATCGGCACGACGTACGAGAGTGCGAGCGCGCCGAGCGGCGCGAGTGCGAACAGCGTTTGTTCCGTGGCGTACGCGACCGAGGAAATCGCGTCACTCGAGAGGACGGCGAGCGCCGTCTTCTTGTTCAGCCGCTCGTGCTCGAGCCGGTCCGACGGAAGCGGCCGCCCGAAGATGACGCGCTTGAGTGCCGTGAACACGTTCGCCATGGCCGTGCCTGAGTGCGGGGCATCGGAAACGTGCTGGCGTACGTGTTAAGGGCGCACAAAGATCGCGCGCTCCGGCGTGAAGATTTCGTAAAGATTCCTAGGCATCGGCGACGTCTTCGACGTCCATCGCCGGCAGCCGGAGTGTGAACACACTGCCACCGCCGTCTCGTGGCTCGTGCGTCAGCGTTCCGCCCTGCGCCGCCGCGAGCGCCCGCGAAATCGAGAGGCCGAGCCCCGCGCCGCCGGAGTCGGCCGCGGCGCCGGGCCGCCGGTAGAATGGCTCGAAGATCCGCTCGCGCTCGCTCTGCGCGACGCCGTCCCCGCGATCCGCCACGGACAACACCAGCGCGACGCCGTCGCGCCGCGCGCGCAGCTCGACGGCGTCGGTCGGACGCGAGTACTTGAGGGCATTCTCGAGCAGGTTGACGACGATGCGCAGCGTCTGCGCAAAATCAAACCGGCCGAAGAGCAACGGGTGCGCAGGATCGAGCGTGACGCGGATCTCCCGGCCGGTCGCGCGCCCCGCCACACGCTGGAGCGCCGCGCCAATCAGGTCCTCGGCCTCGTTCGGCCCGATCGTCAGCGACGCGATGCCCGCGTTGAGCCGGGAGAGATCGAGCATGTCGGTGACAAGCGTGTTCAGACGATCGGCCTCTTCTTCGATCGTCACGGCGCGATCATCTCCCGTGGCCGCGATGTCGTGTGCCATGGCCTTGATCGTCGTCAGCGGCGTGCGAAGATCATGCGACATCGCCGCGACGACGGCGTCCTTCGCGGCGAGCTCGCGCGCGATGTCCGCTTTCCCCCGCGCGCGCTCGAACAACTGCGCAGCCACGAAACTCGTCACGAGGAACGCAACGAGCACGAACCAATCGACGCGCGCCGCAACGGTCAGCGTGCCGTACGGCAGGAGAAACAGGTAGTCGAACAGCAGGAATGCGAGGACCGTGAGCGTGAGGCCGAGCGCACGTCCGCGGTGCGCACTCGCGCCCAGAATGAGCAGCAGATACGCGAGCGCAACGTGCGCCTCGTTGAGATACGAACGTATCCCGGCCATCAGGGCCGTACTCGCCCCAAGAACGCCGATCCACAACACCCACGTGCGCCAGGCGGCGGGTTCTGGTTCGGCTTTCGGGTCGGTCACGGAATGGGGTCGAAGCGATAGCCCACGCCCGGCTCGGTCACAATGAGCGATGGACGCACGGGGTCGGATTCGAGCTTTTGTCGCAGACTGCGCACGTGCACACGCAAATACTGCTGCGCATCGCCGGACACGTCGCCCCACACCGCGAGAAACAGCTGACGGTGCGTCAGGGTGCGCCCAGCGTGCCGAAGCAGTGTGCGCAACAGCTCCCACTCGGTGCGCGTCAGGTGAACGTCCTCACCGTTGCGCGTCACCGACGGCTTGAGCAAATCGATGCGCAGCGTTCCGACCACGAGCGGCGTGTGCTGCGCCTCCGTGGCGGGGACGAGCGAGCGCCGCATTTGCGCACGCACGCGCGCCGTCAGCTCCGTGGTGCTGAATGGCTTGGTCATGTAGTCGTCGGCGCCGGCATCAAGCAGCGCAACCTTTTCCGCATCCGAGTGGCGCGCCGACAGCACGATGATCGGAACGGACGACCATTTGCGGATTTCGCGGCACACGTCGAGGCCGTCCATGTCGGGAAGCCCGAGATCGAGAATGATGAGCTGGGGCCGCGCGGCCGCCGCCTGGTCGATTCCGTCCCGGCCTGTTCCCGCCTCAATGGCCCGGTCGATTTCCGACAGGACGGCGTTCTTCACCGCGCGCCGTATCGGCGCTTCGTCATCGATGATGAGAGCGGTCGGAGACACCGGTTGAAACATACGCGCGCCGCCTCCGCAAACGACGACGCGCGCGTCCCCGGGGCCGGCGACCGCGAAGTGACTACTTCGACAGGTCCATCAACCCCGCGTCGATAATCAGGAACTGGCTACCTTCGGTCAGCAGCGCAGCCTTCGCGTTGTACACGGCCTTGGGAAGCGAATCGCCGAGGATCACGGACGGAAACCGCACGCCGGACTGGAGCTGTGCGGTGCCGGTACCCGGAATCGTCACGGTTGCTGTCGTGGTCGAACAATCACGCGAGCGCGTTTCATCGTACACGATCGTCTGATCCGACTGCCGGTATAACCGGATCAGGACCGGACAGTTCACGGGATAGGTGCGTGTCTGCGACGCGCCGATCTTGTTGGTCAGCGTGACGAACACACTGAACTGATGGGCGGTACTTCCGGTTGTCGTGCCGCTGATATCCTGCACCGCCGCCGTGTACCTGATGTTGCCGTACGTCGTTTGCGGACCGCTGCCCAGATCGCCCGAACAACTCGTCGTTGCGGCGACGACCGCGATCAGCAGCGCCGCCTTCTTTGCGTCAATCATCATCCCCTCCGCCACGGCGCCCGCGGGCGATCGAATCGGCACGCGCAATGCTGTCGGCTCTCGCCTTCTGCTGTGCCGCCTGTTTCGCCGCCGCGCTCGTGTAGGTGTCTTCCGGAATCTTGAACCGCTTCGCGATTTCAGGATCTCCAACAATTCCGAGCGCGCGCTGCGAGATGTAGTCGCCGATCTTGATGCCGAACTTCGCGCCCTCGGAGTTTCCAGCGCCTGCAAGGAGCACGTTCGACATCTCGGGATGCCAGTCGACGAGGAAGTCCCGGTTGATGCTCCCCTCGTAGTGACAGGAACGCGTTTCCGAGATCGGCCGCGTGGCAAGCGCCGGAAAACGTTGCGCAACGAAACGCCGCATGGAGTCGATGTTGTCCTGGCTCGTCACGCGTTCGCTGAGATCCGGATCATTGGTGAGTGGATCGGGCGTCCCCGTCCC
>DASRAP010000163.1:0-13901 GCA_035638155.1 Gemmatimonadaceae bacterium
CAAGCTCCGGCCCCGCGTGGGAAATGGCGCGCGCGCTGTCGAAATCGGAACAGCACGGCTGGGCGCGCTTCGTGGCGATGCAGAACCACTACAACCTGATCTACCGCGAAGAAGAGCGCGAGATGAATCCGCTCTGCGTCGCGGAAGGCGTGGGACTCATTCCGTGGAGTCCGCTCGCGCGCGGTCTCCTCGCGCGGCCGCGGCCCGCGGATTCGACGATTGCCGGCGGCGGCACCGAGCGCGCGAAGCTCGACGCCTATTCACCGCAGCTCTACGACAGTGCGAGTGACTGGGATGTCGTGTCGGCGGTCGAGAGCGTCGCGAAGAATCGCGGTGTGTCGATGGCGGAGGTGGCACTGGCGTGGCTGCTGCAGCGGCCGGGCGTCACGGCGCCGATCATCGGCGCCACGAAGATGCCGCACCTGGAGACGGCGCTCAAGGCACTGGATCTCACGCTCAGCGCCGACGAAGCAAAGGCACTCGAAGCGCCGTACAAGCCGCACGGCGTGCGCGGCTACGTCGTCTAACGCGTCTAACGTGTCTAACGGGTTCTAGAGCGCCAACACTCCCGTCGCCGCGGCATAGACCGCGTCGGCCGAGACCGCGCGCAGGCACTGCATTCCTTCGTTCTCGTCGCAGCCGCGTTTGCCGCTCGCGAGACACGAGCACTGCGCGCGTACCACCACATGGCCCTTGCCCCACGGACCCCACACCCGGTCATCCGACGGACCGAACACGGCGACGACGCGCGTGCCGACCGCCGCGGCCACGTGCATGGGCGCGGTGTCGACGCCCATGAAGAGATCGGCGTCCTTGATCAGCGCCGAGAGTGTGCCGAGCGTGAGATCGCCCCCGTGCACGTGCACGCCCTTGATGCCGCCGGCCACGCGCTGCGCGAACGCGATCTCATCCACGTCGGGTCCGGACGTCACGACGACGCTCACGTTGTGTTCCCCAACGAGACGGTCGATGACGTCGTGCCAGCGTTCGGCGGGCCAGCACTTGTAGCGCACGCGCGACGTTGGATGCACGACGACGCGCTTCTGTCCGGACATGGACAGCATGCCCCACCGCGTGCGCGCCCACGTTTCGTCCATGGCGGTCACGTTCATCGAGAGCGGGCCCGGCACGAGCACGCCGCGCTCCGCGAGGTGTGGCCTGCCGGTAGCGATCGCCGCGTCGCGCAGCAACTCGGCGTCCTTCACCACCTTGTGCAGCCCGATCTCGCTCACGCGCGAGAGGTGCGTGTAGAGTCCGTCGCGGCCGGCGAACCCCGTGCCGCGGGCCGCGTGCCCCACGCGAATCGGCGCGCCGCTCATGAACGCCATGATCGCGCTCCGGTCGCCGCTCGTGAAATCCACCGCGAGGTCGAACTTTTCGCGCCGCAGCATGCCGACCACGTCGAACCCGCGCGGAATCTTCGCCAGTCGCTGCCGCAGCGTGCTGCGCGTCTGCACGTGCATCTTCTGCTGGCTCACGATCTCGCCGCTCGAGAACACGCGCTGCACGCCCGGATGATGCGAGAGCACGGGCTCCGTGCCCTTGCGCACGAGCATGGACACGGTCGCGCTGGGGAACATCGTATGCAGCAGCTCGATCGCCGGCGTCACGAGCACGACGTCGCCGATGTGTCCCATTCGTATGCCGAGTATCCGCGAGACCTTTCGCGGGACGGGAACAGGGGGCATTAGAGCAGTCTACACGAAAACGAGAGAGCGAGAGAGCGAGAGAACGAGAGAGCGCGAAAAAAAAGGCGAGCATCGCTGCTCACCAGACCCCCACTAGCCCTCCAGCCCTCTAGCCCTCCAGCCCTTGTCAGTGTACCACAAACTCCCGCTCGACCGGCTCGGTCACTTCCGTGCTGTTGAGTGAGCCGACTACGCGATAGCGACCCGGCGCGGCGGTGTCCCAGCGCGCTTGGAACGTGACGGCATCGCCGGTGCGGAGCTGCTTGGTCTGGAGCGCTTGGGTGAAGAGTCGGCCTTCGCTCCAGCGCCAGACTTCACGGCCGGCATCGTCGAGCACGACGAATTCATGCGTTCTGCCGTTCGCGAAATGCAACTCGGTAAGCGAGGAGCGCTTGTTGCGGAATTCCATTGCGAACGACACCGAGCGCGATCCGCTGCGCTGCTCCGCGCGTGTGAACGCGAATGTGCTGTTGGTGTCGGTAGAGCGCTGCGCCGGTGGCGCTTTCCTCGTCTCGCGTTCAGCTCCCGTGTGGTTGCGCGGCGCGCACGCAAAAACAATTGCGACGCCTGCGAGCATCACCATCACGTGCTGAACTTTCATGAGCGATTTGCGAGGAGCTTGAGGGTGAGTCGCGTCTTTTAGCGCTTTCCAGTGGTTTCCGCGCCGCGGACCCGCCTGCGGCCAAAAACCTGTTGTGGAAAAGACGAACCGTCAAGGTACCGGTCACCAGCCTAACTTCCGCGACGAGATCAATTTGCACAGCCTGTGCACACAATTGTTAGTCCGCCGAACGCCGAGTGTGATGACCGGGAATCCCTGATGACGGTGGGGTTGGTTGGCGGGCCGGCTTAGCGTACGTTGGCTGCTTCAATGACGACGCCGACCCGCAGCCGCCCCGACGGTGGGGGCCCACCGGACGACGACCAGGACCGAACCGTCCGCTCTATGGCGGGGCTCGGCATCCAGTTCGCCGGCGCGGTCGTGCTCTGCGTTCTCCTGGGCAACTGGGCGGATAAGCGCTTCGGCACCGGACCGTGGGGAGTGCTTGCCGGGGCGGCGGTGGGCTTCGGGGCGGGACTGTTCACTCTCGTTCGGGCGGGGAGACGCGCGGAGCAGGGGCAACGGGGGAAGGGCGACGGGCAACGGGCTAAGGGCAACGGGGGGGGCGGGACTGAATGAAGGCTTTGGGCGGTTTTGCGCTGGCTACCGCGCTCGGCTTCGTCGCCCTCGGCTGGGCGGGGGTGCTCGTTGCCGGGAAGCTCGGGCATCCCCTCGACCAGCAGGAGGTGCAGTCGGTGGTCATGAGCGGCGGGATCGCGTTCACCGTCCAGCTCCTCACCTTCGGGATCCTGCGCTGGTTTGCGCCGACGAACCTCATGGCCGGCTACGGCATGGGGATGATCGTCCGGTTCCTCACGCTCATTTTCCACGGCTTCATCGGCGTGCGGATTCTCGGCCTCCCCATGGGTGCCGCATTGCTGTCCCTTGCGGCATTTTTATTCCTCAGCACGCTGATCGAGCCGTTCTTCATGGCTCGCCGTGAACCACCGCCGCACCCCACGGAATGAGACGTCTCACCACGACCGCTGTTCTCGCCGGTCTTCTGATCGTCGGCACCAGGCTGCCCGCGCAGGAAAAAGTCGACTACATCACGCCGCACATCACGGACGCTCACCACATCGAGCTGCCGTGGTTCAAGCCCCCGTTTGCGAAGGAAGTCGAGCTTCCGCGCTGGGCGCCGGTGCATATCGGCAAGTTCGAAGTCGATTTCTCGCCCACGAAGCACGTGGTGTTCCTCCTGCTCGGCACGACGCTCGCTTCGCTCGTGCTCGTCGGCGCGGCGCGCGCGCACAAGCGCCAGATCGACACCCTCGGCCATCCCACGGGCTTCGCGGCGGCCATCGAGTGGATGGTCGACTACTTCAAGAACGACGTCATTCTTCCGAACGTGGGGCCGCACGGCGAAGCGTTCGTGCCGTTCTGTCTCGCGCTGTTCTTCTTCATCCTCACCGGCAACTTGTTCGGCCTCCTGCCGTGGGGATCGACGATCACGGGCAACATCTCGGTGACGGCGACGCTCGCGATCATCTCGTTCTTCGTCGTGGAAATCGCGGGTATGCGCGCGCTGGGGCTGGGCTATCTCAACACGATCGTGTACTGGCCGCATGACATGCCGCTGATGATGAAGGCGCCGCTCACGGTCATCATGACGCCCATCGAGCTGCTGGGAAAAATCACGAAGCCGTTCGCGCTCGCGATTCGTCTCTTCGCGAACATGACGGGCGGACACATCGTCGTGCTCGCCATCATCGGTCTCGTGTTTGCATTCGGAAGCTGGATCATCGCTCCGCTGCCGATCCTCGGCGTGGTCGCGCTGATGTTTCTCGAGCTGCTGGTCGCGTTTCTGCAGGCGTTTGTCTTCTGTCTGCTCGTCTCTGTCTTTATCGGACAGGTCCGGGCGTCTCACCACTAGCGCGGACGGCTCACCCGTGCTGGAGTAGCTGAAGCGAGTGCTTCGGCGATGTTCGCTGGACCCCGGGGTCCGCTGGCGAATGGCGTGACGGCGAAAGCCGGCGCGCGGAGCAACGCAGGGTTCACGTTTTTTTTTCGGAGAGCACATGTTCCACGCACTTCACGCATTCATGCAGGCGGCGGCGTTCACGCCGGATTACAAGGCGGCATGGGGCCTTCTTGGCGCAGGAGTGGGCGCCGGTCTCGCCGTCATCGGCGTCGGCATCGGTGTCGGCCGCATTGGCGGCCAGGCGGTCGAAGCCATGGCGCGCCAGCCGGAAATGGCGGGCCGCGTCGGTACGCAGGCGCTGATCTTCGCTGCGCTCGTCGAAGGCGCCGGCCTCTTCGCCGTCGTCATCTCGTTCATGATTCAGGGCGCTCTTCTCAAGTAATGCAGACCGGGCGGGCGGCGCCCCGGGGCGCCGCCGCTCACTCCATCCATCTCAATGCGCACACTCATTCGATCGATAGCGTTGTCGGCAGCGTTGACTGCGTTCGCGGCCCTGCCGCTCATGGCGCAGGAAGGCGAGGCCACCAACACCAATCTCCTCGCGCCCAACACGGGGCTGATGTTCTGGACGCTGGTCGTGTTCGCCGGCTTCGTGTTCATCATGTACAAGGCGTTCTGGCCGCTGATGAACGACTCGGTGGACCAGCGGATCAAGTCGCTCAAGGACGCGCTCGATTCCGCCAAGCGCGACCGTGAGGAATCCGCGCGGCTCCTGGCCGAACACAAGGCGCAGCTCGAAGGGGCGCGGAACGAAGCACAGAAGATCATCGCCGATGGACGCGCGGTGGCGGAAAAGATGCGCGGGCAGGTCCTCGAGGACACGAAGAAGCAGCAGGACGAGCTGCTGGCGCGCGCCAAGCGCGACATCGAAGGCGAGAAGACGAAAGCGATCGGCGAGCTTCGCAAGGAAGCCATTGATCTCGCGCTGCTCGGCGCGAGCAAGGTGATCGAGAAGAATCTCGACGACGCGACCAACCGGAAGCTCGTCGATGACTTCCTGAGCTCGGTCGGCAAGCGCTGATGCGCGACGCCACCATTGCCCGCAATTACGCGCAGGCGCTGCTCGCGCTCGCGACGAAGCAGAACCAGGTGCCGGCGTTCGCCGGGCTGATCGACGGACTCGCCGCGGCGGTGCGCGAGAACGTCGTGCTGCGGCGGTTCCTCGAAGCCCCGCAAATATCGGAAGCGGACAAGCGCGGCGTGCTGAGCCGGGCACTCTCGAAAAGCGCACCGCGCACGTTCGTGCTGTTCGTCGAGAAGCTCGTGTCGAACCGGCGCCAGCTCCTCATTCCGGTGATCGCCGTGGAGTTCGCCGATCTCCTCGACGCGCAGGAAGGACGCGTGCACGCGTCGGTGACGGTCGCGAAGATGCCGGCCGACGGCGAGCGCGACGCGATCTCGAAGCGCCTGTCCGATTCGCTCGGCAAGGAAGTCGTCGCGCACCTCACGGTGAATCCCGACATTCTTGGCGGGCTCATCATCCGGATCGGCGACACCGTGATGGACGGCTCCGTTCGGCGCCGCCTTGGCGCGCTCCGCCAGGCGCTCGTGAGCTCGGCGCGGTAACGGCTCCCGCCGTGAGCGCATCGGGGAACGCCGAGGTCCGGTTCGTGCCCAAGCCGTGGGGACACGAGATCATCTGGGCGTCCACCGAGCATTACGTGGGAAAGATTCTGCACATCAACGCGGGGCAGGCGCTCTCGCTGCAATACCACGTGCACAAGGACGAAACGATCCACGTGCTTCGCGGGCGCATGCTGTACAGAGTGGGGCCAGAGGGCCAGCGGGCCGGAGGGCCGGAGGGAGCCATTCGCGAATTCGAGATGAAGGAGGGTGAATCGTACCGAAACGTGCCTGGTACCGTTCACCAAATGGTCGCGATTACCGATTGCGATCTGCTCGAAGCGAGCACGCCGCACCTGGACGATGTCGTACGCCTCAAGGACCTGTACGGCCGCGAAGGAACCAGCGCGCCATGAGTCTCCGCCCATGAAAGTCATCATTCCGCTCGCGGGCAAAGGCACGCGCCTCCGCCCGCACACGTACGTCACGCCGAAGCCCATGCTCCGCGTGGCCGGGAAGCCGGTGATGCAGTACATCATCGACGACCTTCGCCACCTGGGCGGGATCGACGAGGTCGTGTACATCACCGGGCACCTCAAGGAGAAGGTCGAGGATTACGCGCGGAAAGCGTTCCCGGTGAAGTCCGTGTTCATCGAGCAGAAGGTGCAGGACGGGACGGCCGGGGCGGTGGCGCTGGCGAAGCCCGAGATCGATCAGCCGGTGCTCATCATTTTCGTCGACACGATCTTCGACGCCGATCTCGGCGTGATCAACACGACGGACGCCGACGGGATCATCTGGACCAAGGAAGTCGACGATTATCAGCGCTTCGGCGTGGTCGTGACGGACGCCGAGGGCAACATGACGAAGATCGTCGAGAAGCCCAAGACGCCGATCTCGAAACGCGCGAACATCGGGCTCTACTACATTCGCAACTGGCGGCTGCTGTACGAGGGCATCGCGCACGTGCTCACGCAGCCGAAGAACCAGGGCGAGTACTATCTGACCGACGCGTTCCAGTACATGATCGACAAGGGTGCGAAGCTCAAGGTGATCGATGTCGCGGGATGGTACGACGCGGGCAAGCTCGACACGCTCCTCGACACGAATCGCGTGATGCTCGACAAGGGACGCGCGCGTCGCCCCGAGCATGCGCCCGGCTGCACGATCGTCGATCCCGTGTACGTGGAAGACGGCGTGACGCTCGAGGATTCCACGATCGGACCCAACGTGTCCATCAGCGCTGGCGCGGTGGTGCGCCGGTCCAAACTGCGCGACACGATCATCGGCGCCAAGGCGCAGGTCCTCGACTCACGCCTCTCGGGTTCCATGGTCGGTGATGAAGTCGTGCTCGAAGGCGTGCGCGGCACGGTGACGATCGGAGATCACAGCGAAGTTCGTGTGAGGGCATAGTCCGGCGTAACACGCGCAACCGCAGTGCAGGCTTCGCGACCCTTCGCGTTCTTCGCGCCTTCGCGCTGTTGTTCAAACGAAACCGTGAGGTAAACCGATGCGTGCTTTTCGAGCGGTAGTGCTCGCGGCGGTACCAGTCATTGCGAGCGCGCAGGGCGCGCTCACGCCGGCGCCGGCGCGGCGAGCGGATGAAGGGCGCGGCCCGTTCCCGCGGCTGATCATCCAGAACGCGATGGTCATCGACGGCACCGGGGGGCCGATGCACGGGCCGACCAACATCGTCATCGAAGGCAATCGCATCGTCTCGATCGGGGGCGGCGGCGGCCGGGGCGGACGCGGCGGGCGCGGCGGCGGAGCGACAACGGACCAGGTGATCGACGCGCGCGGCATGTACGTGCTGCCGGGATTCATCGACATGCACGTACACGGCGGCGGCGCGCCGAAAAACGCGGACGTCGAGTACGCGTACAAGCTCTGGCTCGGGCACGGCATCACGACCGTGCGCGGCGTACCGCTGGGCACGCTCGAGTTCACGAAGAGCGAACAGGAACGCAGCGCGCGCAATGAGATCGTCGCGCCGCGCATCTTCAATTATCAGCGCATGGGGCAGGGCGCGGGCTGGACCGGCGGCATGCCCACTACGCCCGAACAGGCGCGAGCATGGGTGCGCTACGCCGCGCAGGCGGGTGTCGACGGCCTCAAGCTCGACGCGCACGATCCCGAGATCATGGCCGCGCTCATCGACGAGGCGAAGAAGCTTGGCCTCGGCACGGTGGCGCACCTCTCGCAGATGGGCGTGGGCCGCATGAACGCACGCGACGCCGCGCGGCTCGGGCTCGGCACCGTCACGCACTACTACGGCATCTTCGAAGCGCTGCTCAAGGACTACACGGTGCAGCCGTGGCCCGTCACGTACAACTACGACGACGAAGCCGACCGGTTTGGCCAGGTGGCGCGCCTGTGGGACAAGATCTATCCGCGCGGCAGCCCCGAGTGGAACGCGCTCATCCAGGAATTCGTGAAGCTCGGCACGAACATCGATCCCACGATGACCATCTACGTCGCCGGCCGCGATCTCATGCGTGCGCGCAACGCGGACTGGCACGCGAAGTACACGTTGCCGTCGATGTGGGACTACTTCGAGCCGAGTCGCGACAATCACGGCTCGTACTGGTACAACTGGACGACCGCCGACGAAGTGGCGTGGAAGAATTTCTACCACGTGTGGATGGACTTCATCAACGACTTCAAGCGCGCGGGCGGCCGCGTTACGACGGGCTCCGACGCGGGCTTCATCTACGAGCTCTATGGATTCGGGCTGATCCAGGAATTCGAGATGCTGCAGGAAGCGGGTTTCCACCCGCTGGAAGTCGTGCGCTCGGCCACACTCAACGGCGCGACGACGCTGTTCGAGCCGAAACACAAGCCGATCGAATTCGGGATCATTCGTCCGGGCCTCCTCGCCGATCTCGTGGTCGTCGACCAGAACCCGCTCGAGAATTTCAAGGTGCTCTACGGCACCGGCGCCATGAAGCTCAACGACCAAACGGGCGTCACCGAGCGCGTGGGCGGCGTGAAGTACACGATCAAGGACGGCATCGTGTACGACGCAAAGAAACTGCTCGCCGACGTGAACGCGATGGTGGAGAAGCAGCGCGCGGATAGACTGCGAAAAACGAAATGAAAATTGAAATGGAAATTGAAATTCAGATTTGAAGTTTCAAGAACTTGATGCTTGAAATCTGAATTTCGTTCCTGCATTTGAATTTTAATTTGGTTTTTCGCTGTTAGTGGCGTTCAGCGCTCAGCGTTACCAACGCCAATGCCCGCGCAACGCCCCGCGCGCCGTGCTCATTCGAGTACCACTCGCCGAGCGTGTGGACGTCTCCGCCGTTGCCGCCGCCGCCGATGGTGATGGCTGGGATGCCCATCGAGAGCGGCACGTTCGCGTCCGTCGATGCCGTTGCGAGCTCGGGGATGACGCCGCCGAGCCCCGTCACCGCCATCGCGGCCTGAACGAGCGGGGCATCGGCGCCGAGCACGCCCGCGGGACGATCACCGATGAGCTCGGCCGTGCACGTAAGTGCAGGCGTTCCCGCGCGGCGTCGCGCGTTGGCTTCGATCACCGCCGATTCGACGATACCGCGAAGAGCGGTCTCGAGCTGGCGCACCGTCGGGTCGTCGACGGAACGAATGTCGACCTCGAACCACGCCCGCTGCGGAATCGAATTGACGGAGAGGCCGCCGCCGGTTCGCGAAACCGTGAGGGTGGTTTGCGGATTCTCAGGCAAATGCAGCGCGGACGCGAGCGAAATCGCGACGGCGCTCGCGTGCAGCGGATTCGCGACGCCGTAGTCGGACCACGAGTGACCGCCCGGCCCGTCGATCGTGACGCGCAGACGCCGCGAACCGACGGCACGGTGCACGATCCGCTCTTCGCCGGTGCCGTCGATCGCGATCGCGGCGGCGATGTCGCCGCACGACGCGAAGTAGTGTTTCGCACCGCGAAGATCGCCGTGGCCTTCTTCGCCGGTCGTTGCGACGAACCGAACTGCGCGCGCCGTCGATACGCCGCCGTGCTTCATCGCCGACGCTGTGGCGAGCATGACCGCGAGACCGCGCCCGTTGTCGCCGATGCCGGGTGCGAGCAGGCGATTGCCCTCCCGTTTCACAGCGCCGATGGCATCGCGCGGAAAGACGGTGTCCAGGTGCGCACAGACGACAATCGGTGGCGCATCGGTGCGACCGCGGTGCGTCGCCATCACGTTGCCGGCCGCATCGACGTCGATGGCATGAAGGCCGATGCGCGCAAACTGGTTGGCCACCCACTCGCCGCGCGCGGTTTCCTCGCCCGTCGGCGCGGGGATTTCCGTCACGGCAATCTGCGCCGCGACGGTCGAATCATCGTGCTGAACGGCAAGGGCGCGCAGCGGCGCGAGGCGCGCAAACACCTCGGCCGCGTCACGCCCTGCCTCTGTTGCCGTCGCTGCTACCGGATTGCCGGCGCCTTTTTTCGCTTGAGGACTTTCCATTCTCCGTCGTGCTTGACGAGCGACAGCGTTTCCACGTAGGTCGACACGTGCCCCACGCCCGCGGGCGTGTTGCGACTGTACCGTACAGTGACGCGCGCGCTGTCGCCACGCACGATCGGATCCGAAAACGCCACGACGCCGGCCACACCGTTGGGCAGGTCGCAGTCGACCGTCCCTGAGTGGCACACGGGGGACGTCATTTCGGGAGTGACGAGCTCGACTTCCACGCCGCGCGCCCAGCGTTCGGGAACCGGATGGGTGCGCCCGGACATGAGGGGCGGCGCGGAACGCTTGGTCGTGTCGATCACGGTGCGCTCGACCAGTACTCGGCCGAACGGATACATCGAGTGAACCTCTTCGAACGCGGCAGCGAGGACGTTCACAAACTCGGCCGAGTCCGCGGCGGTCTGGGCGCGGGCTGCGTGCGAAGGGACGGCGAGCGTGGCGCCCCACAGGGCGAACGCCGCCAGGATTGGACGATGATGCATATTCTGCCTCCCAGGACCCGTATGTACTCGAATACCCCCGCCGGCTGAAACGGATTGTCCCTCACTCCGTAGAATCAGACATGCAGCAGAAATCGGCTCCCGTCGAAGCGACCACCCAGGCTCAGGCCGACCCGCAGGCCGCATACGAGGGAGCGGTCAGAGTGCGGGATGAGATCCGTCGCCAGATCAGTGATCTCGTGAATCAGCGGTCGCGTATTTCGGACCGGATTTCGCAGGAGGCCCCGTCGGGCGCCGATCGGGCCGGGCTCGAGGAGCGCATGACCGCGCTCGACAAGCAGCTTGTGGTACTCTACGAGAAGGAAGCCGCCGCAAACGCTGAGGTTGCGCGCGCAGTGTCACAACCCGGCGTGTACGTACCTTCGTCGCAGCGGGACAACAACAACGGGGAACCTCCCGCCGATCTCATTCTGGCGTCCCTGTTCATTGTGTTCGTGCTGGCGCCGCTCTCGGTCGCGATGGCCATCCGGCTCCTCAAGCGCAAATCCAAGCAGCAAGCGCAACCGAGCGATGACCGGCTCGCGCGTCTGGAGGCAACCATGGAAAGCGTTGCGATCGAAGTGGAACGCATCGGAGAAGGCCAGCGCTTCGTGACCAACCTGCTTATCGAGGGCCCAGGGCAGCAACTGCTGGGTGCCGGCGCGATGGAGCCCGTCGACGTCAAGCAGGGCGAGCGCGTTCGCAACGGTTGACCGCGATGCAGACCCCCGCGCCGCAAGCTGCGCCCGCGAGCCCGTCTCAGGCGACGGCGGCATGTACGTCCGCGATTGCTGCGCAGGCCGAGCTTCAGACGCAGCTCGACGCCGCGTTGGCGGACCGCCTCGCTATCGCAAATCGGCTGCGGCAGGGTGGCGCGAGCGGCGCCGATCTCGAGGGTCTGAATTCGCGGATCGTCGCAGCCGACAAGCACATCCTGGATCTCCAAACGCAGAAAGCGGCCGCTGACGCGGCAGTTGTCAGTGCGAAGGCGGTGCCGGGATGCGTCCTTCCGCCGCCAATCCCTCCTGCGAGAGGCAGAACCGTGAAAGCAGACGACATGCTCGCGTTCTTTTTCATTGTGCTCGTGCTCGCGCCCATTTCGGCCGCCATCGCCCGGCGCATCTGGAAGCGCGGCGCGTCGACGGCCGCTGCGATCCCGGCTGATCTCAACGAACGCCTGTCACGCCTCGAGGCTACGATGGAAAGCGTCGCGATCGAGGTGGAGCGCATTGGCGAAGGCCAGCGCTTCGTGACCAATCTCTTGATCGACGGACCGGGCCAGCACATGCTCGGCGCGGGCGGTGCGCAGCCCGTCGAGGTGAAGCAGGGAGAGCGCGTCGCGAACGGCTAGCAGCACCGTGTGCCGGGACGAGAATATTTCTCGTCCCAGCATTTCTCGATGAACGCGCTCTGCGAAAGCGGCTCCTCGTCGGGATGATGGGCGCGCACGTGGGCGACGTAGGCTTCGTAGTCGGGAACTCCGACAATGCGCCGCACAACGCGCAGTACGTCCTCGGCGCCCGCCCGAAGTCCCTTCGGCCCGTCGGCCCTTCGACCCTTTGACGCTTTCATCAGTCCCCCGGCGCCGCCGCCACCTGAGTAAACGGTACTTCCGTCGAGATCGGAATCTTCTTCTTGCTCAGGACGAGCCACCATTCGTGCGCCGCCGCCCCCAGAATGATCACGACCGAGACCATGAAGAACGCCGCGACGACCGCGTCCAGACGGTCGTTGAAGATCATGCGTGACGCGTCGGCCGCGGTCTTCACTCCGGCCGGCAACTGACCCTGCGCAACGAGATCACTGAATGCGCGAGCGTGCGACAGGAAGCCGACCTTCGTGTCCGCGGAGAAAATCTTCTGCCAGCCCGCCGTGAGGTTGATGATCGTGAGCCAGACGAGCGGGATGATGGTGACGAACGAATACTTTGCCTTCCCCATCTTGATGATCACCGTCGTGCCCACGCACAGTGCGACGGCGGCGAGCAGCTGATTCGAGATGCCGAACAGCGGCCACAGTGAGTTGATGCCGCCGAGCGGATCGGTCACGCCCTGATAGAGGAAGTGGCCCCACATCGCAACGAAGATCGCGCTCGCGAGCACGACGATCGGATACGAATTCACCGCGCCGAACGGCTTCCAGACGTGCTTGCCAAGGTCCTGCAGCATGAACCGGCCCACGCGCGTGCCGGCGTCGAGCGTCGTCAGGATGAAGAGCGCCTCGAACATGATCGCGAAGTGGTACCAGAGCGCGAGCGCGCCGCCGCCGAGTGCCTGCGAGAAAATGTGCGCCATGCCCACGGCGAGCGACGGTGCGCCGCCGGTGCGTGAGAGGAGCGACGCCTCGCCCACCTGCTTCGCGAGCGCCGTGATGGAATCGGGGTGGATCGTGAAGCCCCAGTTCTGGATTGCGGTCGCCGCACTCGCCGCCGTCGTACCGAGGTAGCCGGCGGGCGCGTTGATCGCGAAATACATGCCCGGCGTGAGTACGCACGCGGCGATCAGTGCGAGCGTCGCGACGAGGGATTCCGTGAGCATGCTGCCGTATCCGACCATCCGCGCGTCGTCCTCGCGCGAGATGATCTTCGGCGTGGTCCCCGACGCGACGAGCGCGTGGAATCCCGAAATGGCCCCGCACGCGATGGTCACGAAGAGGAACGGGAAGAGCTTGCCGCTGAACACCGGCCCGGTGCCGTTCACGAACTGCGTGATCGCGGGCATCTGGAGCGGCGGAAGCACGACGATGATGCCGACCGCGAGCGCAATGACCACGCCGATCTTCACGAACGCACTCAGGTAATCGCGCGGCGCGAGCAGCAGCCACACCGGAAGCACCGACGCGAAGAAACCGTAGACCATGATCGAGAACGCGATCGTCGTCTTGCTGAGCGTGAACCGCGACGCCCACACCGGGCTCTCGGACACCCACTGGCCTGCGTACAAAGCGAACACCAGAAGCACGAGGCCGATCGCGGTCGCTTCGAGCACGCGCCCCGGTCGCACCCACTTGAGGTACGCGCCCATGAAGAGCGCGATGGGAATCGTGAGGCCGATCGTGACCGTGCCCCACGGGCTCTGCGCGAGCGCGTTCACCACGACGAGTGCCAGCACGGCGATCAGCACGATCATGATGCCGAGCACGGCAACCAGCGCGACCATGCCACCCACGGGACCGATCTCGTCCTTCGCCATCTGTCCG
>DASRAP010000164.1:0-6225 GCA_035638155.1 Gemmatimonadaceae bacterium
GTTTGTCAGCGGTCGCCGCGAGCACGAGACCCGTGCCCTTTTTCTCGGTGACCATGAACGCGTCGCGGTCACCGCGACCGCGAATCTCGAAATCCTTGCCCGCCCGCACCGCGCCGTCATCACCGGGATCGACCGGGAAGAGCACGCGCACGTGCCCCTCGGTGTCCACACGGAGCACAACGAGGTAGCCGTCCTTTGCGACTTTCACGTTGACGCGCGCGCGCTCGCCGGTCGTGTAGACGTCATCGGAGAGTTTGACGCGGATCGGGGCGTCGCTGGCTGCGACGGCAAGAGCCGCAAGAGGCGCCAGCAGCTTGGCGGTGAACGAAGCGGAAATCACGGAATCGCTCCTTCAATGTTGGCCGGTCTGAAGATATGACCGGCTCTAATCAGTAGTGCAACAAGTGAGCCATCGGCTCACACCTACGGAACACGTGAACGGGCGTCCTCCCTCGCGGACAATCCTTGTCCACTATTGCGGCCAGTGGGACGGAGCGGGAGCTTAGCGCGTTGGTACTGGCTGGAACCCGTCGCCGAACGCCGACCGCCCGCTGATGACGACCATTCAATTCACGAACAACTACACCGATCTCTCGTCGAATCGGGGCTATCAGTTCAAGTTCTTCTGCCAGAAGTGCGGCAACGGGTACCTCTCGACGTTCAAGCCGAATTCGATCGGCACCGCCGCAGCGGCCGCGAACGCGGTCTCGTCGTTCCTCGGCGGGATCTTCGGGCGCGCCGCGGCCGGGGCGCAGCAACTCGAGGCGCTCGTGGCAGGTTCCCAGCATGACGCTGCATTGAAGGCTGCGGTCGACGAGATCGGCCCGTCGTTCAAGCAATGTTCGCGATGCGGCAACTGGGTGTGCGAGCAGGTGTGCTGGAACGCGAAGGCCGGACTGTGCGAGACGTGTGCACCCGCGCTCGAGGAGGAAAAAGCGTCCGCTCAGGCGTACGCTGCCCGAGATCAGGTGAACGCCGATGTTCGGGCGCCTTCGCCGCCGCCCCCGGGTGCGACCGCGGCGCCGTGCCGGAACTGCGGCGCGGACACAAAGCAGGCGAAGTTCTGCCCGGAATGCGGTACGCCGACCGCGCTCGCCGTGCGCACGTGCACCAAGTGCGGGGCGAGTGTGCAAGGAGGGGCGAAGTTCTGTCCGGAATGTGGGAATGGAATGAGCTAGCACTGAACTACGGGAACACTGAACTACGGGAACACTGAACTACGGGAACACCGAACTACGGGAACACCGAACTACGGGAACACCGAACTACGGAGTGCATCATGATTCGCCCGGCTGTCACGCTGATGGTGGTCCTCGCGTTGCCCCTTCGCTCGCAGGAGCTGCCCGCGGCGCAACGCGCTACCATCGATTCGGCCGTCCGCGCAGTGCTCGCGAGCACCGGTGCGCCGAGCGCCTCGATCGCCGTCGTGCGCGACGCGAAGATCGTGTACTCGCAAGCGTACGGCTCCGCGCGCCTGAGCCCGACAACGGCGGCGACACCCGCGATGCGGTACAGCATCGGGTCGATCAGCAAGCAGTTCACCGCGACTGCAATCCTCCTCCTCGCGGAGGAAGGCAAGCTTTCACTGGACGACAAAGTCGCGAAGTGGCTGCCGCAGCTCACGCGCGCGAACGAAGTCAGCATCCGCCAGATCCTGTCGATGACCTCGGGATACCAGGACTACTGGCCGCAGGACTATGTGATGCCGAACATGCTGAAGCCGGTCACGGCGGACGCCATTCTCGGCGAGTGGGCAAAAAAGCCGCTCGACTTCGAACCGGGCACGAAATGGCAGTACAGCAATACGAACTACGTCATCGCCGGGCAGATCGTCGAGAAAGTGAGCGGTATGCGTCTGCTCGACTTCCTGAAAAAGCGTGTCTTCGGCCCGCTGCAGATGCAATCGATCGCAGATGTCGATGCCGCCCCGCTCGGTGCGGCCGACGCCGCGGGCTACATGCGGTACGCCGGCGGGCCGCTGCATCCCGCGCCCAAGGAGGGCGCCGGATGGCTGCAGGCCGCGGGCGAGCTTGCCATGACGGCGCGCGATCTCGCGACCTGGGACATCTCCGTCATCACGCAATCCGTTCTCAAGCCCGCGTCGTACAAGACGATGCAGACCGACATGCTGCTCACAAACGGCCTTGGCACGCGGTATGGTCTCGGAGTGTCGGTCAATCCTGGCGGCGGGCACCGCCAGATCTCGCACGGCGGTGAAGTCTCCGGCTACACGGCGCGCAACGACATCTATCCCGACGACCGGATGGCCGTCGTCGCGCTCGTGAACATGGACGCGACCGGCGCGCCATCGCAGATCGCCGGGCGCATCGCATCGATCCTGTCGGCGACGACCGACGCGGGGTCGAAGCAGGCGCTGGAACAGGCGAAGCAGATCTTCGCCGGACTGCAGCACGGCAAGGTCGACCGCGCGCTCTTCAGCGACAATGCAAACGCGTATTTCTCGGCGACGGCTATCGCGGATTTCGCGTCAACGCTCGGCGCGCTTGGAGCGGCCACGACGTTCGTGCAGACCAGTCAGGGCCTGCGCGGCGGCATGGTGTTGCGGGCATTTCACATCGAGTGCGGCAAGCAATCACTCGAGCTTACGACGTTCACGCTGCCCAACGGCAAACTCGAGCAGTATCAGATCGCGCGCGACTGATCGTCGCGCAGGCTCTCAAGGTCGATCACGAAGCGGTATTTGATGTCCTTGGCGACCACACGGTCGTGCGCCTCGTTGATCTGCTGGATGTCGATCATCTCGACGTCGCACGTGATGCCGCGCGCCGCGCAGAAGTCGAGCATCTCCTGCGTTTCGGCGATCCCGCCGATCAGCGAGCCCGCAATGCTGCGCCGCCGGCTGATGAGCTTGCTCATGGTGGATGGCACGTGTGGATGCTCGGGACCGCCGACGAGCACGAGGGCTCCGTCGCGCCCGAGCAACGACGCGTACGCATCGAGATCGTGCGACACGGACACCGTGTCCAGGATCATGTGGAACGACGTGTCGTGCTTTCGCATCGCCTGCGCGTCGGTCGACAGCACGACTTCGTCAGCGCCCAGCCGCATCCCGTCGTCGATCTTGTCGGCGGACGTCGTGAAAAGCACCGTGTGAGCGCCGAGCGCATGCGACAGCTTGATCCCCATGTGGCCAAGCCCGCCAAGTCCCACGATGCCGACCTTCTTGCCCGGTCCCGCACCCCAGTGACGGAGCGGCGAGTAGGTCGTGATTCCCGCGCACAGGAGCGGCGCGCCGGAGGCGGGGTCGAGCCCGTCGGGCACGCGCAGGCAGAAATGTTCGTCGACCACGATGGTGCTCGAGTAGCCCCCGTACGTGGGCTTGCCTCGCATCTTCTGATCCGCGCTGTTGTACGTCCACGTGGCGCCCGCATCGCAGAACTGCTCGTAGCCGTCGGTGCAGTTCGCGCACCGCCGGCATGAATCCACCAGACAGCCGACCGCTGCGAGCGCGCCCGCGCGGAAGCCCGTGACGTCGTCCCCGACGCGGATCACACGCCCGATGATTTCGTGTCCCGGAACGCACGGATAGGTCGTGCCTTTCCATTCGCTCCGCACCGTGTGGACATCGGAGTGACACACGCCGCAATACATGATCTCGATGACGACATCGCGAGCGCCGGGCTCCCGCCGCTCGAACGTGTAAGGCGCGAGGACAGCTCGAGCGTCGAACGCTGCGTACGCACGGGTCTGGGTCATGTGCCGGTAAGAATAACCCGGGGAACGTCGGGGATTTCCGCACTGGTCATTTGCGGTTCCCTGATCGACAGCGAAATCGTGTCGGGCGAATCTGGAGTGTACCCCACGGGACCCCACCCATGTCCACCGGATTCACATTCACGTCTGACGAGCCGCAGGCACGCGCGACAACGCCGTACGAGGGGAAGAATCGTTTCGAGGCGCTCGCGAACGCGATTCCACATCTGGTGTGGGCGGCGGATCCGGCGGGAGTCATTGACTACGCCAACGAGCGCTGGATCGCGTACACAGGAGCCGCGACCCCGGCCGGCAGTTGCACGGATTGGCTGCGCTGCGTCCATCCCGATGATCGCGACGCATCGGAACGTGCGTGGACCCAGGCGGTGCGCTCCGGTTCTCCATACGAGTTCGCGCATCGCCTGAAGCGATCCGACGGGGCATACCGGTGGCACATCTCGCGAGGGAATCCGCACCGGGGGCCGGACGGCGCAATCGTGCGCTGGTTCGCAACTTCGACCGACATCGATGAGCTCCGTCGCATGAGCGACGTGCTGCACGATCAGGCGCAGATGCTCGCGTCGATACGGCAGGCCATCGTCGCCCTCGATCCCGACGGAACGGTGATCTCGTGGAACGCGCACGCCGAAGCGTTGTTCGGCTGGAGCGCGCGCGAGGCGCTGGGGCATGATCTTCGGGAGCTGCTCTGGCAGGTGCAGGATCTGCCGGACGCGGACAACGCGATCGCTCTGGTACGCGGAGGAGCGACCATGCGGCGCGAACGCGTCGTGCATTGCAAGGACGGACGCCAGGCGTATGTCTCGGTGAATGCGGCGCCGCTCGTCGGCGCAAACGGAGCAACGCGGCAGATCGTCGTGACGTACACCGATCTCACCGAGCGGCGGCAACTGGAGCAGCAGTTCCAGCAAGCGCAGAAGATGGAGGCGGTGGGCCGCCTCGCCGGCGGAGTGGCGCACGATTTCAACAATCTGCTGACCGTCATCAACGGCAGCGTCGAGTTTCTCGGCGAAACCATCGCCCCCGATCATCCGGCGCATCCCGACGTGGAGGAAATCGCGCGTGCGGCGAACCGTGCGGCGAGTCTCACGCGGCAGTTGCTGGCGTTCAGCCGGCGCCAGCTACTCGAGCGACGCGTGGTGGATCCCAACACCACGATTACCCAGCTCGAGAGCATGCTCGGCCGCCTCATCGGCGAAGACATCACGCTGCTCCTTTCCGTCGATCCCAATACACCGACGATTCTCGCGGATGAGGGCCAGCTCGAGCAGAGCGTGATGAATCTGGTGGTAAATGCCCGCGATGCGATGCCGCACGGCGGCATGCTGCGGCTGCAGACCCGGCTCATGCACGTTTCGCCGGCAACGGCGGCGACACACGGTGTCGGGCACGGCGGCGCATTCGCCGCGATTATCGTCTCCGACACCGGCACGGGAATCGAGCCCGACGTCATTCCGCGCATTTTTGAGCCGTTCTTCACAACAAAGGACGCGGGACGCGGAACAGGACTTGGCCTCGCCACCGTGTACGGAATCGTCAAGCAGTTCGGAGGCTTCATCGAAGTCACGAGCGAGCTCGGCGCGGGCTCGACGTTCACGATGTGCATCCCCGCGAATGGTCAGGCCGCGGACGATCCGAACACCGCGCAAGCCGAGCGCCCCAACGCCCGTGGATCCGAGCGCGTGCTGCTCGTGGAAGACCAGGATGACGTACGCGCCATCACGCGCCGGATCCTGTCGCAACACGGCTATCGCGTTGTCGAGGCACGGAATGGCGCGGAAGCGCTCACGATTCTCCAGAATCCCGGAGAGCACGTCGACCTGCTGGTGACGGACGCCGTGATGCCGGAGGTGAGCGGACCAGATCTGATCCGCGCAGCGCGCCCGCTCCGTCCGGGACTCCCCGTGCTGGTGATTACCGGCTACACGGATGAGGGGTCACTCGGGCGCGCCGACATCGAAACGCACGCGAAGTTCCTCTACAAACCGTTCCGCGCCGAGCGACTCCTCCGCGCCGTGCGGGGAGCGCTTGAAAACCGAAATGAAAATTGAAGTTGAAGATTCAGATTGAAGTTGAAGTTTGAAGACCACACGGCAGATGGAGCGCTCTTCAAACTTCAATTTCAATTTGGCTCTTCAACTTCAATTTTCATTTCGTTTCTCATTTGATCCGGAACACGAACGGCATCTCGAGGATCTGCCGCACGGCCTTCCCGCCAACCTGGGCCGCTTCGAATCTCATGGTGGGGATGGCTTTGCGAACTGCGTTGGTGAACAGCGGAGAGGGTGACTGCAGGACTTCGTACGCGCCGACGCGGCCACGCTCATCAATGACGAGGCTAACGCGCACCTCCCCTTCCACGCCGGCCTTCTTGAGCGCTTCGGGATAGACAGGTGGATCACCACCAATCCAGCGCGCCGACTGTTCGACCTGGAATTCCTGGTACGGTCCGTCGTTGATGCGCTTCGGCCGCTCTCCCATCACTCCAGGCTC
>DASRAP010000165.1:0-7941 GCA_035638155.1 Gemmatimonadaceae bacterium
CTATACCCAAACCACGGCCTGCGCACCCCGCACGTCAACCCATACCCCCGTTGCCTCTTGCCCGTTGCCCTTACGCCCGTTGCCCGTTCGCCCGTTGCCCTTACGCCCGTTGCCCGTCAGTCTCCGGCCAATTCCGGAATCGGAAACTCGCCGGTCTTGGGCCTCGGCTTGATACCCAGGCGCCGCCGGACCCACATGCGCATGCTGTCGAGCGTGTCATAAATCGTCGGAATCACGAGCAGGGTGAGCAGTGTGCTCGTGATCGTGCCGCCAATAACGGCCCGGCCGAGCGGTGCGCGGAAGTCGGCGCCCTCGCCAATGCCGAGCGCCACGGGGATCATGCCGGCAATCAGCGCGAGCGTTGTCATGAGAATCGGACGCAGGCGCACGCGCCCGGCCTCGATGATCGCGGCCCGCCGGTCGAGGCCCTGCTCTCTGCCCCACTTGGCAAAGTCGATGAGCAGAATGGCGTTCTTGGCCACGATGCCCATGAGCAGAATCACGCCGATCATGGACATGATGTTGAGCGTACTTCCAGTCACGATCAGCGCAAGGACGACGCCGATGAGTGACAGCGGAAGTGAAATCATGATCGCGACCGGGTCGAGGAACGATCCGAATTGCACGACCAACACGAGATACATGAGCATCACCGCGAGACCGAGCGCGGCGAGAATGCTGGTGAACACGCGTTGCTGGTCTTCCACCTCACCGCCCATGGAGATCGAATAGCCCGGCGGCAGCGTGATTTTGGCAGCCACGCGCTTGATGTCCTGGTTGATTTCGCCGATCGACCGCCCGGACGTGTTTGCCTGCACGTACACGACGTTGTCGCGATCGAGGTGCGTGATCTGCGCGGGTCCGACACCATTGCCGATCGACGCGAGCTGGCCGAGGGGAATGACGTTGGGCGGTCCGCCGTTCCGGCTGCTCAGCACGAGCGGCAGCCGCTCGAGATCCGAGACCCGCCGGCGCGCCTCGGGCTCGAGCCGAACGGTCACGTCACGTGTCTCGCCGGTGGGGTCGACCCAGTCGCCTGCGTCGATGCCCGCAAACGCCGGGCGAAGCGCGTACGCCACCTGCGCGACGTTGATCCCAAGAGATCCCGCCAGTCCGCGGTTGATCTGTACGTCGAGCTCGGGTTTCTGCCCCTTCGTGTTGAGCCCGACGTCCACCGCGCCGGCAAACGTCTTCACGGAGTCCCGCATCTCTTCCGCGATCCGTTGCAGCTGACTGGCTTCGCGGCCGCGCACCTGCACTTGAATCTGCTTGACGGCCCACCCGAACCCGCTCGTGTACGTCGTCGTCGTTGCGCCGCCGATCTGGCTCACTTCCTTGCGAATGATCGCGCCAAGCTTGTCCTGCGAGATGTGGCGCTGATCCTTTCGCACGAGGCGCGCGTAGACCTGTCCCTTGTCCACGCTCCCGCCCGCCGTGCCGCCATAAGGATCGAACGAACCGCCGCCGATCGTCGCGAACGTCGCGGCAACCTCAGGGTGCGTGCCGAGAATGCGCATGACTTCTTCCATCTTCACGCGCGTGTACGCCAGGTTCGATCCCGGCGGCGTGTCAACGTCGATGAAAATCTCGGACCGGTCGCTGACAGGCACGAAGCCGAACCCGCCGAACTTGCCCTGAAGGTAGAGCGCGCCGACGAACGAGCCGACGGTAATGAGCGCCATCGCGAACCGGTGATCGAGGGCCCACCCGATCACGCGCGCGTACCGATCCGTCTGGTGATTGAACCACGTGTTGAACTTGTCGAGCAGCCGCGAGATGGGATTCCGCCGCTCGTGCTTCTCGATCTGCGGGTCGGCCCAGTACGCCGAGAGCATGGGATCGAGCGAGAACGAGACGAAGAGCGACACGAGCACCGCGCACGCGATGGTGAGCGCAAACGGCTTGAACCACTGCCCCGCTTCGTCCTGCAGGAACGCGATCGGAATGAACACGCACACAATGGAGAACGTCGTCGCGGTGACGGCGAGACCGATCTGGTCCGTCCCGTCGTGCGCCGCCGTGTAATGGTCTTTCCCCATTTCGATGTGGCGCACGATGTTTTCGCGCACCACGATCGCGTCATCTATGAGTATGCCGATCGCGAGCGACAGGCCGAGCAACGACATGGTGTTCAGCGTGAACCCGAACGCGAGCACGGCGATGAACGACGAGACCACGGAGACCGGAAGCGCGAGGCCGGTGATGACCGTCGATCGCCACGAGTTCAGGAACAGGAACACGACGAATACCGTGAGAAACGCGCCTTCGACGAGCGCGGACTGCACGTTCGCGACGGAGTCGGTAACGCGCGTGCCCGCGTCCTGCACGATCTCGATGTGCGCACCCTGCGGCAGCGTGGGCGCGATCTTCTTGAGGCCCGCGCGCACGCCGTTCGCCACGAACGTGGTGCTGTATCCCTTGGCCTTGAGGATCATGATCCCCACGGCCTCACGTCCATTGAAGAGCGCCAGGGTGCGCTGGTCGGCCGTGCCGTCCTCGACGCGCGCCACTTCGTTCAGGTGAATGAGGCGGCCGTTCCGTTCGGCGACCACGAGCTGCGCGAAGTCTTCCGGATGTTCGAGCTTGCCGCGGAGACGAATGGTCTTCTCCTCGAGGTTGCTCTCGATGCGGCCCACGGGCGACGCGAGGTTCTGCTGCTGCACCGCGGCCACCACTTCGCCGACACCCACCCGCGCCGCCAGGAGTTTCTCGGGCTCGATGTAGATCGTGAGCTCTCGATTGACGCCGCCCACGACCGTCGCCTGCGCCACGCCGGGAATGCCGCGCAGCTCGCGCAGGATACCCGGATCCGCGATGCGCGTGAGGTCGGGCGATGAAAGCGTCGACGACGTCAGCGCGAGCTGAACGATGGGCTGGTCGGACGGGTCGAACCGCGAAAGGATCGGCTCCTCGATTTCCTGCGGCAGGTCGCCGCGAATCGTCGAGATCTTGTCGCGCACGTCCTGCGCCGCTTCCTGGATGTTCTTCGCGTAGACGAACTTGACGAGGATGCTGGCGAAGCCGTCCGTGGCCGAGCCCTGGATCTTGTCGACGCCGCTGATGCCCGAAATCGCTTCTTCGACGCGGTCGAGCACTTCACGCTCGACGATGTCGGGAGATGCGCCCGGATACGCGATCGCCACGTTGACGATGGGATTCTGGATGTCCGGGAACTCGTCCGTCTGCAATTTGACGAGCGCGAAACCACCGAACACCACGAGCGCCACCATCGCAACGACGGTGATGATGGGGCGCTTGATGGCAAAGTCAGAGATGAGCATAGGCCGCCACTATTTCTTGTTGACTTCCGGAGCACTGACTTTCACGACGCTGCCCGGCGTGATGCCCTGCGCCGCGCCGAGAAGCAGTGTGTCACCCGCCGCAATCCCGCCGCCGCTGATCTCGAACCGTTCACGTTCTTCGTCGCGCACCCCCAGCGTCACTTCGATGCGTTCGATCTTTCCGCCCCGCAGCCGCACGACGGTCGGGCGCAGGGCGCGCTGATCGACGGCGGCGACCGGCGCACTCAATCCCTTTCGCGTTTCGGTCGTGACGCGGCCTTCCGCGAAGAGGCCCGCGACGAGCTGGCCGCTGCTGTTCGGAATCGACGCGTAGATGCGCACCTGCCCCGTCGACGGATCCGCGGACGGATTCACGTTGGTGATCTTCCCATCGAAGGTCCGGTCGCCATATCCCGTCACGGTAAAGCGGGCACGCATGCCGGTACGCACTTCGCTCAGGTTCGCCGCCGGGACCGCCGCTTCGAGCCTGAGCGACGCCGGGTCGATGAGCGTGAGGAGCGGAGCGCCGGGCGACACGACGTCGCCCGCGGACGCCTGCCGCTCCGCAACGATGCCCGCGAACGGCGCCTTGACGCTCGTCGCATCGAGCTGCTTCTGCGCACCGGCGAGACGCGCCTGCGCGTCCGCAAGCTGCGCTTGCGTGGTGACAGCGGCGTTCCGTGCGCTCTCGAGATCGCGATCCGAGATCGCGCCCACTCCGTGGAGCCGCTCGGCCCGCTGCACTTCGCGCTGCGCCTGATCGCTCAGCGTTTTGGCGGCCGTCACGCCGCTGCGCGCCGAGAGCCACATGTCGCGAATCGCGGTATCGTCGAGCTTTACGAGCTGTGCGCCGGCTTCGACGCGGTCACCCTGCTCGTGCAACACGCTCAACACCGATGCCGACACTTCAGAGCGGATCGACGCGGACCGTTCGGCGGTCAGCTGGCCGGAGAGTCTCGGGCCACTCGCCAGCTCGGTATTCTCGACGAGTGTGATGTTCTCCGGTCCGATGTTCACGACCGTGGATTCCTTCGGCGCGGCGCTCGCCTCGTCGGTCTTGTTGCAGGCGAGAACCGCGAGGAACGGAAGAGCGCAGGAAAGCAGCAGGACTCGTTTCATGGATGGATATCGTTCAGCGTGAACCGGCAGTTGCAGTAGCCGCGCCAAGCGGCAAGTCGTGGATGAGCGCCATTCTGAGCCGTGCGAGCGCGAGATCGCGCGCCGCCTCGATGCGATTCGCGCGCGCTGTTCCGAGGTCGACGCGTGCCTGGGAAAGCTCGAGCTGAGTCGCGAGACCTTCGTTGAACCGGACTTCGGCGATCGCGTATGCGCGGCTCGCCTGCTCGTCCGTCCCGGCGCTCGCGGCGTACGTGGCTTCCGCGCGCTCGAGCTGCGCGAGCGTGAGACGTGTGTCGAGCGTCGCGGCTTCCTTCGCCTGCGTGTACCGCTCTTTTGCTTCGGTGAGATTCGCGCTCGCCACGACGCGCTCGCCCTCGAGCCGCCCGCCGGTATAGAACGGCATCGACACGCCGAGCGAGACGGTCCAGTTCGGGAAATACATCTTGATGCGGTCCTCGAACACGCCTGACGGATAGGAGAACCGCTGGTAGTTGGATGTGACCGCGATCTGCGGGAGTCGCTCGCCGCGCGTGGCGCGGAGCAACTGTTCCTGCGCGCGCACCCCTTCCTCAGCCTGCTTGACCGGTAGGCGCGACGCCGCGCTCGTGTCCGGCGTTGCGGCCACGAGATCGCTCACAGCCCGCAGCTCAGCGGCGGACGACGCCGGCAACGTGTCCAGCGACGTTGCGAGCGCGAGCGCCTGGTTGTCCGGCAGATTCAGCAGCTGGCGGAGCCGCACGAACGCGACGTCGCGCTGGGCGCGCGCCGCGATGACCGCGGGCCGCGCGTTGTCGCGCTGCACTCTGGCGCGGATGAGATCGTACTCCGCGACATTGCCGACATCGCGCCCCTGCTGGGTCTGCCGCACGGCGCGCTCCGCCTGCGCGAATGACGAATCCGCGATTTCGAGCAGCCGGTCGGCGACTTCGGCGTCGAAGTACGCCTGCGCGACATCATAGATGTTCTGCGCACGCGCGGCGCGCGTGCCGAGATCGGCCGCGCGCCGCCCCGCTTCCGTCGCGGCAATGTTCGCGCGCACGCGGCCGCCCGAGTACACCATCTGCGATCCCGAAATGCCGAGGATCATGGTGTTCGCGGACGCGAACACGCGCGCGAGCGGCGAGTCGGCAAAACTGTTGCTGCTCGAGCTCCCCGTGTCGCTTCCGCCACCGCCGACCCGCTTGGCGATTTCCTGGAACTGCAGCTGAATGGCGCGCTGATAACTCGCGCTACCGGTGATCTGAGGAAAGAGCTGGCTGCGCGCCTGCTGGTACTGGCCGCGTGCCCGCTCGGCGCCCGCGCGCGCGATGCGCACGTCCTCGCTTTCATGTTCAGCCAGGCGGACAGCGTCAGCCAGCGTCAGCGTTTGCTGCGCGTGTGCCGCGGACGCGAACGCCAGCGGAATCAGCGCGAGTGAGAGTGTTCGAAAGGGCGAGTGCATGTCGGTGGCGTACCGGCGCTCAGCGATGGGCGCCGCTCGTCCTGCGCGCGGCATCGTAGCCGAGCGAGCGCAGGAACAATTGGACGTATTCGGCGACAGCCTGTCGCTCGGGAGGATAGACGTTGCGTTTGATGTCGCGTCCCATCGCGTCGGAGAAGAGCGTACCCGACAGCATGGTCACGGCTGTCGTGAGCGGCACGTCAGGATCGATTGCACCGCGTTCACGCAGCCGTTCGAGGTACTGCAGCACGCCCGTCCGCATGCGGTCCCAGCCATCACTCAAACATCCCGATATTTCGGGGTGTTCCTCGACTTCGCTCATCATCTTGCGAATGACCGAGCGCCGCTCGCGCATGGACCGCCACTGCTCACGCGCCCACGCTTCGAGCTCGGCCTGCGGGTCGGACGGCTGCGCGGGAAGCGTCCCGTCCGCGCGCCGCATGGTCACGTTTTGCGACTGGC
Organism: Gemmatimonadaceae bacterium; assembly: GCA_035638155.1. Lineage (GTDB taxonomy): Bacteria > Gemmatimonadota > Gemmatimonadetes > Gemmatimonadales > Gemmatimonadaceae > DASRAP01. The sequence goes on from DASRAP010000165.1 coordinate 6,304, forward strand.
GAACGGCCTCTTCGAGCAGCGCGCTCTTGGACCCGAACAGGCGGAACAGCGTGACTTCGTTGACGCCGGCGGTCTCGGCGATGCGGCGCGTCGTCGCGCCGCGGAATCCGCATTCACCGAACAGCTCTATTGCGGCGTCGATCAGACGCTGGCGCGGTTCGGTGCCATTCTGAGCCATCATCATCACTGCAACTGCTCCCTCGGCTACGGTGCAAGTGTTTGCTTGCAGCTACTGTAAGTGGTTGCTTGCACCCCGCGCAAGGGGCGTGGGGAACGGCGTAACGGCTCGGTCACGCCGGTCCCGGCGGTGCACTCGCCTACATTCTACCGTTTATGCGCGCCCTGCTCATCGCCGCCTTCGTGCTCTCCGGCGCCGCCGGCCTCGTCTACGAATCCGTGTGGACGCGATATATCGGCCTGTTCGTGGGGCACAGCGCGTACGCCCAGGTGCTCGTGCTGGCGGTCTTTCTCGGCGGCATGGCGCTGGGGGCGGCGGCGACCGCGCGATTCGCGGCGCGGATCAAGCATCCGCTCACGTGGTATGCCGGCATCGAGATTGGCGTCGCGGCGGGCGGATTCCTGTTTCATCCCGTCTACATTCGGGCCACGAACTTCGCCTATGACTCGCTGTTTCCGGCGGTCAGCGGGTCGTCGCTCACCGTGACCAAGTGGCTTGTTGCGGCGCTGCTGATTCTTCCGCAGGCCGTGCTCCTGGGCGCCACGTTCCCGCTCATCTCGAGCGGCGTCATCCGGATGGATCGCGCGCGGGAATCGTCGGTCGATTCAGCGGGCCGCACGCTGTCGATTCTGTATTTCGCGAATTCGTTCGGCGCGGCGGTCGGCGTACTGGTTGCGGGATTCCTTCTGGTTGGCGCGGTGGGTCTCCCCGGCACACTGACGTCGGCGGGGTTCGCGAATCTGCTCGCCGCGTCCGTGGCGCTGGTCGTCGCCGGCTCGCTCACCGACGATGAGCGCGCGCCGCTCACCGACACGGACGCGCCGGCCGCACCGGACGTCGGCGGCCATGATCCGGCCGCAGTGCGACGCGCGCTGATCGCCGTCGCGGCGGGCACGGCCGTCGCGTCCTTTATCTACGAGATCGCGTGGGTCCGCCTGCTCTCGCTCGTGCTTGGCGCCGCAACGCATTCGTTCGAGCTCATGCTGTCGGCGTTCATCCTCGGCATCGCGCTTGGCGCGCTCTGGGTGCGACGGCGCGCCGACTCGTTCCGCGATCCGCTCCGCACGCTCGCCATCGTGCAGTGGGTGATGGGTGTTCTCGCGCTCGCGACGATTCCTTTCTATCTGATGTCCTTCGCGTGGACCGCGTGGTGGCTGGATGCGCTCACGCGCAACGCAAGCGGCTATCAGTTGTTCAGCGTGGTGCGCTACGCGTTCTGTCTTGCCATCATGCTCCCCGCAACGTTCTGCGCCGGCATGACGCTGCCGCTCATCACGCGCACCGCGATGTCCGCTGGCGGCGGCGAGCGCGCGATCGGCACGGTGTACAGCGTGAACACCTTCGGCTCGATTATCGGGGCGATCGTCGGGGGACTCGTGCTCATTCCCGCGCTCGGGCTCAAGGGCACACTCGTCCTCGGCGCCACGATCGACATGTCGCTCGGCGTGTATCTGGCCGCG
>DASRAP010000166.1:0-2604 GCA_035638155.1 Gemmatimonadaceae bacterium
CCCCTTCGTGACGTACAGCGGCTTCAGAATCGAGCTGTTCGGGCCAACGAACGGCGCCGTCCACAGGAAAAGCGTGTCCGGGCGCGCCGCAGTCGAGTCCGCACCAGGGCCTCCGCCGGCACCACCACCGCCGCGCGCGCCGCCACCACCGCCACCGCCTCGCCCGCCACGGCCGCCGTTACCGCCGGCGCCGCCACGACCGCCACGGGTCGCACGATTTGCCGCAGCCGCCTTGATGCTGTCGGCACGAACGGTCGAGTCCTCGCGAGCCGAGCGCATGAACATCAGGCCCGACTCGAACGGGTGCCACGTGAGACCACGGTGCACCGTGTCCTGCTCGCCGCCGCCACCGCCGCGTCCGCCGAATCCGCCGCCGCCCTGCTGGCCGCCATTCGGATCATTCGGGTCGACGATGTCGGACGCCGTGCCTTCGCGAAGCGGACGCTTCGCCATTTCCTTGAGCACCTTGCCCGTGCCGTCGATGATCACTTCGTGCGTGCCGAAGCTCGACGTCGGCAGCACATACGAAAACGGCCGGTCGATGTACGTCACGCGGAAGAACTTCGCGTCCGGCGACGGATCGAGACGCGTGATCGGGCCGGGTTCGCCGACCTTGGTCACCACGCGCGTCTTCACATCGATCAGCGCAAGCTGACCCATGTTGTAGTACTCGAACAGCGTCTGCTCGAACGGTCCGTCGAGAAGGTCGGGATAATTGCGCGTCTTGAGCGTGTTGTTCTCGTTCACCCGGACGCGGATGCCGTCGGCAATGACCGGCTCCTTGGGCTCGGGCCCGCGATTGTCAGCGGCGAGCACCGTCACGATCGACTTGCCGTCGGCGGTCCACGCGAAGTTCTCGACGTTCGTCGCGACCACCGTGACTTTCGTCAGAGGACGCGAGACGCCCGTGGCCGGATCGGCGAGATAGATGTGCGTCGCGTCCGGGAACTGCGCGAAGTATGCGAATGTGCTGCCGTCAGGCGACCAGCTCGTGAACGTCGAGCCGCGCGCGCCGGCGGGCAACTGAACCTTGATCGTTTTTCCCGTCGCCCAGTCGAGCAAGTCGTACCCGCTCGTGTTGCGATACGTCATGCTGCGCGAACGGCTCGCGGCCGGATCGATCTGCCAGCCGCCGAGGTTGTAGTGCCGCTTGCCCAGGAATTCGAGCACCGGCTCTTCGGTGTACGCGTGGAGCAGGTATTTCCGCGTGGGACTCGGATTCCCCCACGTGAAGTTCGACGACCGCGGCGCCGCCACCAGTCTCGCCACCGCATCGGGTGGCTTGATGTAGCCCTCGGCGTAGATCGGGTCGTTGGCGTTCTTGCCCGCCGGGGCGCGGACAGGATCGTTCTGGCTCTGCGCGAAGACCGCGCAAGGAAGGAGGATGCCAAGCGAAAGGCGTCCGAGTGAGCGCATCAGCTGCTCCATTAGGGATGGAATGGTCTAACCCAAACTTACGCTCAAGACGGGCGGACGGTTGAAGAGGCCAAAGGGCAAAGCGTTGAAGAGGCCAACGGGCAAAGGGAATAGGGAAGAGGGCCAGCAGAGAAAAGGGAAAAGGGGAGAAGATCAAGGTTCGAGGAATCCCTCGGTCACCGATCTTCGCCCCCTGTCCCTCTGTCCCCCTGTCCCCCGCCCCCGTTGCCCGTTGCCCGTTGCCCTTTGCCCGTCGTAGCCCGTTGCCCGTTGCCCCTAAACCCCCGTCTCCTTCACACTCACCGCCCACGTCGCCTCCTGGGCCTCTTCATCGAACGCGGCTGAGGGCGCCCAGGCGCTATCGAGGTTCTTGTCCAGATAGCCGGCGGGGATTTTGGCCACTTTGGGCGACAAGGCGACTACGGCGTACAGGTCTCCGATCTTCCGGGGAGTCGCGGCGTCTGCGCCGCGCACCGAGATGCGGTGGTACCACGGGAGCTTGCCGCGCCGAACGGTGTCCGCGCCGACGGCGGGGACACTGAGCGACTTGGCCGTCACGCCGGTTCCGGTCCAATGCCTCGGCAATGCGGCGGCGAACTGGATCTGGGCAATCTTCGACTGGAAGAACGCGCGGTTTGCCGAAAACGAACGCCGCTCGAAGCTCGGATCATCCGCGTCAACGGCGAGCCGCGGATAGACCTTGAGGCGCGTCGAGCCGAGCGTCACTACGCGGCCGTGCGCACGGGCAAGGCCGTCCTTCAAGAGGTGCGTGAGCAGAAACGGCCCCAGGTGATTCTGCGCCCAGAAGCGCTCGAATCCTTCACTCGTGACCTCGCGCTTGGTGCTCTTGAGGTCGTGGTACGTGCCGTGGTGGATGATCGCGGAAATCGAATTCCAGTTGTCGTTGATCTGGCGCGCGAGCTCGCGCACCGACGATTGGAGCGACATGTCCGCGAGGAGCAGGTGCACGTCGGTGCTTCCGCTGCGCTTCACCACTTCATCGCGGGCGACGACACCCGACGCGCTGCTCGAAACGATCACGACACGCGCGCCGGCGCGCGCCATCGCGACGCTCGCAGCGCGGGCGACTTCGGAGCGGCCACCGGTTATTACGACAGTCTTTTTCACGAGAACGGGAGGACGAGAGAACGGGAGAGCGGGAGAGCGGGAGAGCGGGAGAGCGGGAGA
>DASRAP010000167.1:0-4974 GCA_035638155.1 Gemmatimonadaceae bacterium
TGCGAGCTCCGCCGGCGTGACCGCGAAAACGGCGGCTACACCCGCCGCACACAAGGCGTTACGGGAGTTCCCCGCGAAGAATCGAGACGAGCCTGGCATGATCGATGTTTCCTCCGCTCACTACGCACACAATTTTCGGCGTGCTGACCCCGGGCGCAACTCTGCTGTCGCCGAGCGCTGAACGGGCGGCCGCGAACGGCGCAGCGCCGGCGCCCTCCGGGACGATGTGGGCACGTGAAACCAGGTACCTGAGTGCATCGGCAATCTGGGCGACCGAGACCGCCCGAGGACGGTCGAGGAGCGCGTTCGCCGCTTCCCACATCCGCGGGAAGACGCTCTTGCCGCTCATGCCGTCAACAAAGTTTGGGGACGGGACGATTTCGGTGGCGCGTCCCGCAGCATATGACGCCGTCAGCGGCGCGGCGACATCGACTTCGATCGGCACCACGCGCGCGTCGGGGCGAAGCTCACGCAGTGCGGCCGCAATGCCGCAGGAGAGCCCGCCGCCACCCCATGGCGCGAACACGTAGTCCACGCCGGGGAGGTCTTCGCTGATCTCGAGCGCGATGGTGCCGTTTCCCGCCATCACGAGCGAATCCTCGAACGGATGCACGAAGAATCCGGTCTGCGATGGGTGACACCGATCCACCATCGTCTGCCACCATTCGTCGAACGACACTTTCATGACTGAGGCGCCGAGTCGTTCGATGGCGTCGACCTTCGCGGCCGCAGCTCTGTCGGGAACGATGACGGTGCAGGGAACACCCATTGCGCGCGCGCAATACGCGACGCCCTGCGCCATGTTACCCGCACTCGCCGTGTACACTCCGCGTGCGAGCGCGTCGCGGGGTGCGGCCGTCATGGCGCTCGCCGCGCCGCGAATCTTGAACGCGCCAATCGGTTGCAGATTCTCGAGCTTCAGCCAGACGTCGTGCCCCTCGACATCAATGCGAACGAGCGGAGTGCGAATCGCGAAAGGCGCAATCCGCGTCCTTGCCTCGCGAACCTGCTGCAGGGTGGGAACCACGGGAGGAATGTACTCGAACCCCGTGGCGCTCAGCCCTTTGCCCTCTTCTGATACGTTCCCATGATCTGCGCCTGCGCGACCACATGCGATTTCATCGCCTCTTCGAGCTGCGCCTTCGTCGGTTCATTGAGGTCGGGAAGCATGCTGTCGAGCGCGTAGAGCTTGAAGAAGTACCGGTGGCGTCCGATGGGCGGACACGGCCCGCCGTAGCCCGTTTCTTTCCAGTCGTTGAGCCCCTCCCGAGTCCCCGGGGGGAGCTTGCTCGGCACCATGTCTTCCGCGAGGCCGGCGGTATCGGACGGAATGTTGTACAGGACCCAGTGGACATACGTCATTTTGGGCGCCGCGGGGTCCGGGGCATCGGGATCATCGACGATGAGTGCGAGTGATCTCGTCTCCTGGGGTGTTCCGTAAAACTCGAGCGCGGGCGACTTGTCCCGGCCTTCGCACGTGCATTCCAGGGGGATCTCGCCCCCTTCGGTGAACGCCGGAGATGTGATTCGAAATGTCATGTTCGAGAGGAAGAGAGGGCGGGAAACCGAGTCTGCGAAATCAGAAATACACCCGACGCGCTTTGTAAGCGAATACGCCTTGCTAGGGGCCCGCCCCGCGACGATCATCCTGATTCCGGGGGAGTCCTCCCGTCTCTCCCGCTCTCCCGTTCTCCCGCTCTCTGGTTCCGTGCACCCGACCAACACTTCCGACCCGAATTACTTCCATCGGGTAGTCGACTGCCAGTGGGCATGTCCAGCGCACACGGACGTGCCGGAATACATTCGGCTGATCGCGCAGGGCCGGTACACCGACGCGTACATGGTGAACCGGGATTCGAACGTCTTCCCCGGCATCCTCGGCCGTACATGCGACCGTCCGTGCGAGCCGGCCTGCCGCCGCGAGCGTATCGACGGAAAACCGGTCGCCATCTGCCGTCTCAAGCGCGTCGCGGCCGATCTGCGCGACGAGTACCGTCATCTCCTTCCGGAGATTCCGGCGGTCAAGAACGGAAAACGCGTTGCGCTCGTCGGCGCGGGTCCGGCGTCGCTCACCGTCGCCAATGATCTCATGCCGCTCGGCTATGAGGTCGTGATCTTCGAGCAGAACGCGAAGCCGGGCGGTTTGATGCGCGTGAATATTCCGTCGTTCCGGCTCCCGGCCGAAGTGCTCGACGAAGAAATCGCGTCGATCGTCGACATGGGTGTCGACGTGCGCTACGGCACGCCCGTGAACAGCATGAAGGAGCTGCTCACGGAGGGATTCGACGCAGTGTTCGTCGGCAGCGGCGCGCCGAAGGGCAAGGAGCTCGAGATCCCGGGCCGCAAGGAGTGCGCCGACAACATTCACATCGGCATCGAGTGGCTCGCGAGCGTGCATTTCGGCCACATCGAGAAGATCGGCGAGCGCGTGCTCATCATCGGCGTCGGCAACACGGCCATGGACTGCTGCCGCACGTCGAAGCGGCTGGGCGGCACGGACGTGAAGGTGATGGCGCGCCGTACGCGGCAGTTCTTCAAGGCGTCGCCGTGGGAGCTGGAGGACGCGGAGGAAGAGCAGGTGGAGATCGTCGAGAACCACGCGCCAAAGACGTTCATCCGCGCCAACGGCAAGCTCGTGGCCATGGAGTTCGAGCGCGTGCGCTGGGTCGACGACGGCAAGGGCCGGCAGAAGAGCGAGGTCATCGACACGGTGACCATTCCGTGTGACGACGTCATTCTCGCGATCGGCCAGGAGAACGCGTTCACGTGGATCGAGCGCGACATCGGCATCGAGTTCGACACGTGGGGCATGCCGATCGTCGACAAGGCCACATTCCAGTGTTCGCGCGACGGCGTGTTCTTCGGCGGCGACGCCGCCTGGGGCCCGGCGAACATCATCTGGGCCGTGGAGCACGGGCACCAGGCCGCGATCTCGATTCACAATCATTGCACGGGCGTGCCGGTCACCGAGCGTCCCGCGCCCGGCATGAATCTCGTGAGCGCCAAGCTCGGCATGCACGCGTGGCGCTACAAGAATGATTACAACCCGGTCTCGCGGCAGAAGATGGTGCACGCCGATCTCGAAAAGCGCTTCTCGGCGCTCAACGTCGAGGTCGAGCTCGGTTATTCACCGCAGCAGGTAGCGAAGGAAGTCGAGCGTTGCCTCAACTGCGACATCCAGACCGATTTCACGTCCAAGCTCTGCATCGAGTGCGATGCATGCGTGGACGTGTGTCCCACGAACTGTCTGACGATCACATCGAACGGCGAGGAGCCGGATCTTCGCACGCGTCTCTCGGCACCGGCGGAGAACATGGATCAGGCGCTGTACGTCTCGGCCGAGCTGCCGCAGACGAAGCGGGTAATGGTGAAAGACGAAGACCTGTGCCTGCACTGCGGCCTCTGCGCCGAGCGCTGCCCGACGGCTGCATGGGACATGCGAGAGTTTGAATTACTCCTGCCACTCGCCGGTTCGTCCGCACAGGCAGCCGTATGAACTACAACTTCTTTGCCGCGGAGCGCGCAGAGCAGCAGGCGGAGTACCGCGGAGAAAACAACACAATTGTTGTTATTCCGTGGCACTCGCAGTGCTTCCGCGTGTTCCGCGGCAGATTTGTTAACGGACTATAGATATGCCCGGCATAAATGACTTCACGCTGAAAATCGGAACAGTGAACGGCACGGGTTCGGCCAGTGCGAACTCGCTCCTGATGCAGGCCATTTTCCGCATGGGAATTCCGGTGGTCGGAAAGAACGTGTTTCCGTCCAACATTCAGGGACTCCCGACGTGGTACGAGATCCGCGTCAACAAGGACGGCTACACGGCGCGGCTGACGCCGTTCGATCTGATAGTGGCGATGAATACGGGGACGTACCAGCGCGACATCGCCGAGATCAGCCCGGGCGGGTGGTTGCTGTACGACTCGTCGTGGCCGCTGCCGGAGTCGAAGCTCCGCGACGACATCACGGTGCTCGGCGTTCCGTTGGGCGACATGTGCGTGGCCACGTTCAAGGGCGACCGCGAACGCACGCTCATGAAGAACATCGCGTATGCCGGCGCGCTGATGGCGCTCATCGACATCGACATGAACGTGCTCAACGGCATGCTCGACGAGAAGTTCGGTAAGAAGAAGCATTTGCTCGAGTCGAACCACAAAGCCATCAAGCTCGGCTACGACTACGTGCGCGAGCACTACGAGTGCCCGCTGCCGATCCGTCTCGAGAAGATGGAAGCGACAAGCGACCATATTCTCATTGACGGCAACGCGGCGGCGGCGCTGGGGTGCGTGTACGCGGGGGCCACCGTCGGCGCGTGGTATCCCATCACGCCGGCCACCTCGCTGATGGAGAACTTCAAGGGCTACTGCGAACAGTTCCGCGTCGACAAGGAGACCGGGAAGAAGAATTACTGCATCGTGCAGGCCGAGGACGAGCTGGCGGCCGCGGGCATGGTGATTGGCGCGAACTGGATGGGTGCGCGCGCGTTCACGCCCACCGCCGGTCCGGGTATCTCGCTGATGTCGGAGTTCGTGGGGCTCGCGTATTACGCAGAGGTCCCCGCGGTCTTCTTCGACGTGCAGCGAACCGGTCCGTCCACGGGCATGCCCACGCGTACGCAGCAGTCGGACATCCTGTCGATGGCGTATCTGTCGCACGGTGATACGAAGCACCTGATGTTGTTCCCGAGCCATCCGGGCGAGTGCTTCACGATGGCGGTCGATGCGTTCGATCTTTCGGAACGATTCCAGACGCCGACGTTCGTCGTGTCGGACCTCGACATCGGCATGAACGACTGGATGGTGAAGCGCTTTACGTGGGACGACAGCTTCCGGCCGAACCGAGGGAAGGTTCTCGGTGCGGAGGAGCTCGAGAAGGTGGAGAAGTTTCACCGGTATGTCTCGAACAACGGCGACAACGTCGCGGCGCGCACGCTTCCCGGCGTGCACCCCAAGGGCAGCTACTTCATTCGCGGGT
>DASRAP010000168.1:0-4007 GCA_035638155.1 Gemmatimonadaceae bacterium
GCCGCCGCGTCCGGCGTCCGCCGCCCCGGCTCGGCGTCGATCGATCTCGCGCACGTGGCGTGCGGCCGGTTCGATGCGTTCTGGGAGATCTCCCTCGCGCCATGGGACGTCGCAGCCGGCATTTTGCTGATTCGCGAGGCCGGCGGGATTGTCACCGACATGGATGGCGCGGAAAAGCAGGTGGCTTCTGGATCGACGATTGCCGGGAATCGAGCGATGCACGCTTGGTTGGTCAGCAGGCTTCGTTAGTTTTTGCGCTTGGCGCTTGGCGCTTTGCGCTTGGCGCTTAGCGTTCACCGCTTAGCGTTCAGCGCTTAGCGCTTAGCGCTCTCTAGCCCTCTAGCCCTCTAGCCCTCCAGCCCTTGATAGAAGTCGTTCCCAATTTCTCCGAAGGCCGCCGGCCTGAGGTCATACACGCCATCCGCGACGCCATTGCGGCCGTGCGTGGCGCAACGGTGCTCGATGTTTCGTCCGATACGTCGCACAATCGGACGGTGATCACGTTCGTCGCGACGCGCGAAGCCGCCGTCGACGCGGCGTTCGCGGGCATGCAGAAGGCCGCGGCGCTCATTGATCTCACCCAGCACCAGGGCGAGCATCCGCGCATCGGCGCCACGGACGTCGTCCCGTTCGTGCCGCTCGACGGCAATACGATGGACGACTGCATCGCATGCGCCCGCGAGCTGGGCGCGCGCGCCGGCAGCGAGCTCGGCATTCCCGTCTACCTCTACGAGCGCGCCGCAACGCGCCCCGAGCGCAAGAACCTCGCCGATGTGCGCCGCGGTGAATTCGAGACGCTGCGCACCGAAATGGGAGCGGTCGACGCACGCACACCGGATTTCGGGCCGAACAAAGTGCACCCGACTGCCGGTGCGACGGCGATCGGCGCGCGTCCGTTCCTGGTGGCGTACAACGTCTACATTGGCGGCGCCGAGAATCTTCCCAACGCGAAAGCGATCGCGAAGGCCGTGCGCGAGTCGTCTGGCGGGCTCAAGAACGTCAAGGGCCTTGGCCTCGAGGTCGACGGCCAGGCACAGGTCTCGATGAATCTCGTCGACACCGTCGAGACGCCGCTGCACACGGTCTACGACGCCGTCGGCGAAAAGGCGAGAGAACGGGACACCGACGTCACATGGAGCGAGATCGTCGGCCTCGTTCCCGAACGTGTGCTCTTCGGCGCGGCCGCGCACTATCTCAAGCTTCGCAACTTCTCGCCGGACATCGTGCTCGAGCACAACGTCCGCAGCGCGGCGTCGAAGGAATCGATCGACGACTTCGTCGCGTCGGTTGCCTCGAGCAAGCCCGTTCCCGGCGGTGGTTCCGTTGCGGCGCACGCGGGCGCACTCGGCGCCGCGCTCTCGCAGATGGTCGCCGGACTCACGATCGGCAGGAAGAAGTACGTGGCGGTGGAGGAGTCCATGAAGGACATCGCCGTGAAGTCCGCCACCCTCGTATCGAAACTCTCCGAGCTCGTCGCGCGCGACGCTGACGCGTACGCACAGGTCACTGCCGCCTACAAACTCCCGCAGGACTCCGACTCGAGCAAAGCCGTGCGCGCGGCCGCCATCGAAGCGGCGCTCGTGGTCGCATCGAAGGTCCCGCTGGAGACGGCGCAGCTCTGCGCTGATGTGGCCGAGCTTGCCGCGGTGGCCGCGAGGGACGGAAACACGAACGCCGTATCCGACGCCGGCGTCGGCGCGCTTCTCGCCGAGGCCGCGGCCAAGGGCGCGAGCTACAACGTGCGGATCAATGCGCAGTCGATGACGGATCGCGTTGTGGCGACTGCGCTCGTACGCGACGCCCAGAAGGCGGTCGAGCGCGCGTCAATCGCGGCGCACTCAGTCGCGGCAACGCTGGAGCGCGCGCTCGGCTGACATCCGGGTGGGCGCGCCGGGAGGCATCCCCGGGCGCTTGCCTCAAGTTGAACTTCAACTTAAAGTTCAACATGCCCAGGACCATCACGATGCTGGAATTCCGGCGAGACGCCGCGGCCATCCTGCGCCGGATTGCCCGCGGCGAACGCCTCGTTCTGTCGCACCGCGGCAAAGCCGTCGCCCGGCTGGAACCTGTCGACACGTCGCCCGGGGCGGATCCGGACACGGATCCGTTTCTCACGGTCGAGCGGCGCGCAACGCCGAGTCCGAAGGGCAGGACGAAGCATCGCGATATTGACCGGCACGTGTATGGCGGCGCGTGAGGTCTTCGTCGATACCGCGGGCTTCCTCGCGCTCTGGGACGCGAGCGATGAACATCATCGCGCGGCGGTGCGCATCAAGAACGATCTCGTCACAGCCGGCCGCTCGTTCCTGACGTCGGACTATGTCGTGGATGAGTCGGCCACCCTGCTCCTCATGCGACACAGTCACCGTGCCGCAGCCGACTTCCTCGAGACCATCGAGAAGACGAGCGCCGTGCGGATCGAGTGGATCAGCCCCGACCGGTTCCGCGCAGCCGCGTCACTGTTTCGCCGGCATCACGACAAGACGTGGTCATTCACGGATTGCGTCAGCTTCGTCACGATGCGCGAGCTGCAGCTACGGGACGCGCTCACCACGGACCGTCACTTCACGCAGGCCGGATTCATTCCGCTGCTCGCGCGATAAGCAGCACGTTACCGCTGGAGCGTGAGCTGCAGGATGTCCACGTGCGGCACGTCCTGTCCGTCGACGGAGTAAGCCGCAACGCGCCCGTTCGGAAGCGCTGCAATGATGTATTGGTCGACGACGGTATGCGCCACGACATGCGCGGCGTGCGGATCGATGATTTCAATGGTCGTGCGATACAGCTTCTCATACGGGATCGACCGCGCGGCGATCTCGCGCCCCTGGATCTTCGGCAGGTTGCTTCGATAATCCGGACGTGCGGTACTCACAAACACCCAAACGAGCCCGTCGTTCGCTTCGCTAACGGCCCGAACATATGGCTGGACGAATGATTTCTTGGAACCGTCGGGAGGATTCACGAACCATTCGGGTTTTCGCTCGAACGCGCTGCGCGCCTCTCCAGCGAATGTCCAACTTGACACGCGGTACCGGGCACCATCGTGCGACCAAAAGTGATCGCCGTTTGCGGCATCGATGGTCTGTGAGAGCGGCGAACGGGGATCGAGATCGCCACGATCAGTTGGTCCAAAGGCGCCCAGCGAGCGCATCTCGTCGGTCGAAAGGTCAACCCGAAGAATGGGCGGAGTCATCTCGTACTTGCGGCGGCTCATGATCACGAGCACCGGCCAGTTGACTACGACGCCCGGGCCGCCGGTGGCCGTTCCCCGGGCAATCGCGCGTCCGGGCTTGAAGTCGGGCGATATCACCTGCGTCCGCACGCCGTCGAAGACAAGCATGGAATCGCCGGGGAGCGCCATGGCCTGCATCGGAGATTCGAACTCTCCCGGGCCCTGCCCCTTGTTTCCGACCCGCGCGACGAACTTGCCGTTCGCATCGAACACCAGCGGCATCTCGAGTTCCTGCATCACCCAGTAACGACCGAGACCGTCAACACGGACCTGGCTGGGAGTGGTCGACAGATTCCCCGCGCCTTCTGCCGTTCCGATGTGAGCGACGGGCTTTATGCTGATCGTGCACTTCGCGCACGACGGTTCATCGAGAACAATGACCGTCTTGTCCTGCGCCTCGAGAGCCGACGTCGCAATAAGGATCGCCAACAGGCTTGAGCGCATCATGACACACCTCGGCGAAAGGGATGGACCAATCTGTAAAAGGACCGCAAAGCGCAAAGCGCTAAGCGCTGAACGCTAAGCGCTAAGCGCTAAGCGCTAAGCGCCAAGCGCCAAGCGCGTCTACGCCGCCGTCAAGATCCTCGGCCCGTCATCGGTAATCGCGACGGTGTGCTCGAAATGCGCGGAACGGAGTCCGTCCGCCGTCACGACCGTCCACTTGTCACCAAGCGTGCGCGTGCGCGACGTGCCCAGGTTCACCATGGGCTCGATGGCGATCGTGAGGCCCGGCACGAGGCGCGCGCCGTGCCGCGGCTTGCCGAAATTCGGCACC
>DASRAP010000169.1:0-12789 GCA_035638155.1 Gemmatimonadaceae bacterium
GCAGTACGACGCCCGCCGCCGCGAAGCGTGATCGCGTACCCCTCGATCCACGAGTAGCCGAGCTCGATGCCGCCCCCCGGCGAAACCCAGTCGTCACGCCCGGCGACCTGCCCGTAGAAGCCGACATCGAACGGACCCGCCTGCTTGACCGTGGTCCAGCCGAGGAGCCCCTGCAGCGGCGCGTCGATCGTCCGCGCGCCGTCGGTGGATTTCCTGCCGGCGAAGTTCTGCGCGGACAAGCCCAGTGTGCCCCCCAGAAAGGCGCGCGCGATGCCCGCGTCGACGAGCATCGCGTCGTGCCTGACGTCGAGCGGCCCTCCCGGCTCATTCGACGGCTCCGCGACGCGATCGGTCGCGTATTTCGCGGCCGCGCCGACACGGAAACCCTTGACCACGATCGCTGCGCCGCCCATCAGCACCGCGCTGTACGCGTCCACAGTGCCATCGGTCGTGAGCAGCGATGTCGAATAGGGGTACGGCACCTCCGGGCGCGTCGAGTAATCCGCGAACTGCGCGCCCCAGCCGATCGTGAACGACGCGGGCCCGGCGGAGTACGCACCGGACATCGCGCCGAGGCTCGTCGTCGAACCGTAGCGCGCGAACGTGGCGCTGAATCCGCCGCGGGCGGCGGCGATGATCTGGGCGGGATTGTAGAAGATCACGTCTTCATCGCGCCCCGCGACCCACGCGTTGCCGAGCGCCGCCGCGCGCGTACTCGCGGGTGCGAGCAGGAGCAGCGGTCCGCTCGCCTTCTGCGCGAGTGCGGGCGCCGCGAGTGATGCAACGGCGACAACGGCCGTGGCCAGTCGGTGGAAGTTCATGTTCGGACATTAGGGTCGGAGTGATCCGCATGAAAGAGCGCGCGCGCACTTTCGACGGAGCTCGGCGGGCCGGCCAGGACGACTTCGTCTCCGGCACGGAGTTGCTGGTCTGACACGGGAGAAAACGCGACATGATCGCTGCGAACGAGCGCGACGAGCGTGGTCCCGGTGCGGTCGGCGAGCCCCAGGTGGCCGATCTCCTTGCCGTCAGCGGGCGAGCCCGGGCGCACGATCATGGTCTCCACGGTAATGCCGCCGCCTGGCGAAGACATGACGTCGTCGACGCGAAGCGCGGGCGCACCCCGCTCGCGTAACAGCTCGTAGTGATCGCGGCGCGCTTCCTGGGCGGCGTCGCGGATGCGAGACGCGGGAATGTGAAAGCGCCGGAGTACACGCGCGAAGATCTCGAGCGACGTCTCGAATTCCTCCGGGACCACTTCGTCGGCGCCGAGCCGGCGGAGCTCGTCGATCTCGGCAACGTACCGCGTGCGCGCCACGATGTGCGCTTTCGGATTGAGGTGCCGCGCGCCGGCGACGCCGCGTCGCGTATCGGCGAGTGAGGCAATCGCGAACACCACCACGCGCGCGCGGCGCACGCCCACGCGTTCCAGTACCTCCGCGCGTGTTCCGTCGCCGAACAGCACCGGTTCATGCTCGAGCCGCGCCTTCCGGACCATCGCACCCTGCTCTTCGAGCGCAACGTACGGAATGCCCGCCGAGCGGAGCGCGCGTGCGAGGTTCCGGCCGTTGAGGCCGTAGCCGACGATGACGACGTGGTCGGTGAGCGGCTTCACGGCGCGGACTTCTCGGGTCGTGAATTCCATGGTGGGCTGCATGCGATTCCGAAGAAGGAATTGCGTCCACCGTTCAGACAGCCCGATCAGGAGCGGCGTTGCGCACATCGTGATGATCGATGCACCGAGAAAGACCTGGTACCCCTCGTCGGACACGAGACCGAGCGGGAGCGCCGCGCCCGCGACGACGAACGAGAATTCTCCGATCTGGCTCAGCGCGAACGCGGAGAGCAGGCTGACCCGCCATCCGCGTCCCGTGACGCGCACGGTGCCGAGAATGATGAGCGCCTTGATGATGACGATGCCGGCCGCCGCGAGGAGCACGCGGACGGGATCGGCGAGCACCGATCGCACGTCGAGCAGCATGCCCACGGAAATGAAGAAGATGCCGCTGAACGTGTCGCGAAACGGCAGGATGTCCGAGAGCGCCTGCAGGCCGTATTCGGACTCGGAAATGATGAGGCCCACGAGAAACGCGCCGAGCGCGAGTGACAGCCCGACGCTCGAGGTGACGTACGCGGCTCCGAGGACGATGGCGACGATCGTGAGCGTGAAGAGCTCCGGGACGCGCAGCGCCACCACGCGTTCGAGGAGCCGCGGCACGAGCACGCGGCCTCCGATCGTGAGGATCGTCGCCGCGCCGAACGCGATCCCCGCGGACTTCGCGGCGTCGCCGATCCCGCGTTGCGCGCCCGCAAGCAGCGGAAGCGCGAGCATGAGCGGGACGACGCAGAGATCCTGAAACAGCAGAATGGCCACGACCATGCGGCCGTGCGGCGAATCGAGCTCGCCGCGCTCTCCGTACACCTTGAGCACGATGGCCGTGGACGAAAGCGCCACGAGCCCGCCCATGACGAACGCGGTGGGGGCGCGCGCACCGATGGCGAGCGCGAGGCCGCTCGTAACGAGCGTCGTTGCGACTACCTGCAGCCCGCCGCCGACAAGGACGAGACGGCCCATGCGCACGATCCGTCCGAGCGAGAGCTCGAGGCCGACGGCGAAGAGGAGAAGTACCACGCCGATTTCCGCGAGCGACGCCACCGCGCGCGGCGACTGGACGAGTCCCAGCGAGCCGGGCCCGATCGCGACGCCGGCGATGAGAAACCCGACGACCGCCGGCACGCGGAGCCGGTGCATGAGCGCCACGACCGGAAGCGCGACCGCGACGATGACGACGAGGTCGCGGAGGAGCGGGATTTCGTGCACGCTCCAAAACTAGGTACCGGTCAGGCCGTCAGTAGCTCGTCTGCGTCCGCGCGATCACCACCGCCGCCGCGCCGCGGATTGCCTGGGCGACCGTGGCGTCGAGCGCGCCGGATACGGTGGGTGGCATTTGAAAGGTCGTGGCGAGACTCGTTGGACTCGAATGCGTGAGGATCGAGACGATGACGACCGCGGCGGCGTACGTGCCCGCGACGGCGGGATGGAAGTTGTCGGCGCCATACAGCTCGGCGGTGGGATACTCCGCCCAGGTTTCGAGCCACGTGTCGCCCACAGGGAAAAACAGTCCGTTCACGTCCTCGGCTGCCAGGCGGTACGACGTACTGACGTCGCCGAAGGCGTAGCTCCGCTCTGCCTCCGGCCACACGGCGTACAACGCGGGGCGCCCTCCCGCGGTCCGGATCACCGGCGCCCACATCGCCGTCCACAACCGTAGGGAATCGCGGTTGACGGAGAGCGACGACGGCCCCTGCTGCAGAATCACCACGTCGTAGTGGCCCGTCTGGACGCGCTGGCGTGTCTGAGGATTGTCCCAGTGATCGATGAGCGCGTAGTCCGGAGAGGCCTGCGCGTCGCTCACGATGTCGAATCCGGATGCCGCAGCGAGCGCGTCGACCATCTGCGGCAGCGAATTCGTGTACGTGAGGCTGTTCCCGATGAACAGCACCCGGATCTGTCCGGGCTTGGAATGGGGCGCTGTCCCGTCACTCCCGCACGCCAGCGCCAGCGCAAACAGCGTCGCATAGATTGCAATGCGGGTTACCGGGCGACGAGGCATTTGCTGACGTTCACCCGTGCAGCCTTCTCAAAGTCACTCGCGCGGGACGAGCCGTTACCCTGCGGCTGTCGCCCGCACTCCGATGCCGATCGAACTTCCTGCCGCTACCCAGCTCGGTCCCGTGACCCTCGCCGTCGCCGACGTCGAACGGTCGATGCGGTTCTATTGCGACCTCGTCGGGCTGGCGGAGCTCACGCGTGACGGCAATCGGGTCTCGCTCGGCGCGGGCGACGCGGCAGTTCTGCATCTGGTGGAGGAGCCTGGCCTCAAGCCGCCGCCCAATCGCGCGAGCGGTCTCTATCACACGGCGATCCTTTTTCCAGACCGGGCGACGCTCGCGCGCGTGGTGCGCCACATCATGCAGCGGGAGTATCCGTTCACCGGCGCGTCCGACCATCTCGTCAGCGAAGCGTTTTATCTCGACGACCCTGACGGGCTTGGTGTGGAGCTCTATCGTGACCGCGCACGCGACAAATGGCGCTGGCACGGCGACAAACTCGAGATGGCGACGCTGCCGCTCAACCTGCCTGATCTGCTGAGCACGGCCGACCGTGAATTCGGCCAAGCACCGCCAGGAACGCGCGTGGGACACGTGCACCTCAAGGTGAGCGATATCGAGGTCGCCGAACGCTTCTATCACGAAGAGATGGGATTCGATCTCGTGACGCGCTACGGCGATTCCGCGACGTTCCTCGCCGCCGGCGGTTATCACCACCACATCGGTGCGAACACGTGGCAGAGCAAGGGACGCGAGGCCGCACCGCCCGGGCACGCGGGAATACGTGAGCTCGTGATTCAGGTCCCGGCCGGTGCCACGCAGCACTTCACCGATCCCTGGGGCCTCAGCGTCAGGGTGACTTCAGCCGCGCCGTAAACTTCTTCCTGATCTTCGCCACTTTCGGCGAGATCACGAAGGCACAGTACGGCTGCATCGGATTCCGGCGGTAGTAATCGAGGTGTTCGCGCTCCGCGGGCCAGAAGCGCTCGAAATCCGCGATCTCGGTCACGATCGGTGCGCCGAAAGTGTTGTCGGCGTCGAACTCGCGAATCACCTGCTCGGCCGTCGCGCGCTGCTCCGGCGAGTGCGTGAGTATCACCGAGCGGTATTGCGGGCCCGTATCGTTGCCCTGCCGATCCTTCGTGGTGGGGTCGTGCGAGGCGAAAAAGATCTCGAGCACGTCGCGGTACGAAAGTTTCTGCGGATCGAATGTGACCTGCACAACCTCGGCGTGTCCGGTCTTCTTGCCGCATACCTGTTCGTACGTCGGACGTTCGACGTGTCCGCCGGAGTACCCGGGGCGCACGTCGCCGACACCGTCGATCATCGCGAAGACAGCCTCGGTGCACCAGAAGCACCCGCCGCCGAGCGTGGCAGTTTCCGTCTGTGCGTCAGCCATGACGAAAATTATCGCGCAGCGCGCTCGAGATCGGGGAGCAGGCGCCGAACAATCGCCGGCCATTCGAGCTCTGGCGGGCGCGACGGGGGCGTTTTGCGCTCACGCACCGTCTCACGCGCCGCGCGCAGCTCGCGCAACAGCTCCTCCGGACCCGCGGTGAGCTCGATGATCGTCCCGGCCGGATATCCGCGAAGATGCTCGTCCATGCCGCCGGTTCTTGTTGCGACGATGCATTTGCCGAACGACATGGCCAGGAGGAGCACCGCGCTTCCGTAGCTCTCCGTATACGGCAGCGCGACGATGTCGGCGGCCTCGAACAGAAAGCTCGCGCGCGCATTCGGCACCGGGCCAGGGAGCAGGCGCACGCGTTCCGAGAGCCCCAGCTCAGCGACGCGGCGCCGCGTCATGGCCAGCGGGTCGGTCGGGTCGACGCCCGGCATTCCGAACTCGTGACCCGCGATGACCAGTGTGAAATCCCGGGCCGAATCGGCCAGCATGGTCTGAAGCAGCAACTCGTTGTTCTTGTACGGTCTCACGCTGCCGAACGCGAGGACGATGGTGCTGTCGTCCGGCACGTTCGCTTCGCGCCGGAACGCCTCACGCGCGCCCGGCTGCGGCGGATACGTCGTGAAGAGGCCCAGCCGCGACGTGGTGACCTTCTGCGCGAACGCGGGGAAGAACTCGCGCAGCGAGCTCGACGCCATTTCGCTGTGCGTGACGATGAGCGCAGAATGCCTGTACACGGATTTGAATTCTTCGTAGTCGCCTTTTTGTACTTCGTGCGGCAGCACGTTGTGCGCCGTGTGCACGACACGCAGTCCGAGCAATCGCGCGGCTTGCCAGAACGTCACGAGTGGCCGGCCCATCCGTGGCCAGTGTGTCCACACGAGGTCGTAGTTCCTGGTCCGAAGCCACGCCGCGAGCTCACAGCTGATGTAGGTGTCGCGCAGCACGGGCCAGTGACGAAAGCGCGGAAATCGCTCCGACGGCTCGACAATCGGCGGCTGGGAAGAAATGGTGTGCAGTGGGCGGCTCGCTGCGACGCTGCCTGCGGCGTTGTCTGCTGGTACCGCCGGCGTTGCGCGCGAGGAGAGCTGCGCGCGTTGCCGGATCAGTGCGCTGCCCAGTACCGGGAAAAAGCGGTGCTTTCGTGGCCACGAGGTCGTTTCCGCGCGATCGGCGGAGTACACATCGACCTCGACTCCCTCGTCAGTGAGCGCCTCCGCAAGTTCGTGCACATATGTGCCGATGCCCAGATCACCCAGCGGTTCGATCAACGCAATCTTCATTCAGCCGTGAACTCACGTGGGTAAGGCGCACAGGTGGACGGCGGCTATCACGATAGCGCAACTTCGCCATCGACTAATGTGTACCCTTGCAAACGTGGATTGTCATGAAGAAAACCTGACAGAATCCGCGACTACGGCTTCCCACAGCCGCATCGCCTCTTCAGCCGCGGCGCGCGCTGCGGCAAGCTGGCGGCCGAGCTCCCTGGCGCGCTTCGCACCCCCGGCGGATCCGTCATAAAGCGCCGGGTCCTGAAGGGCGGCGTTGATCTCTGTAACTTTTTTGTCAGCGGCGTGTACCGCGCGCTCGGCGTCCTCGAGTTTCCGCCGATGCGCGCGCCTCATCGCGCTGTCGGAGTCCGCCGCGGCCTGCGAGCGCCGTGATTTCGCGCGCTCAGCCGCCTTTCGCGCCGCCGCGTCCTCCGCATGGCGCGCGGCCCGCGCACCCTCGCGCTCGGCAGCGGCCACTTCCCACTCCACGAACGAGCCGGTGAAATCCTCCACGGTCCCATTCGCGATCACCCACACGCGGGTGGCGAGCTCGCGCAGAAATGCTCGGTCGTGACTCACCAGAATGACGGAGCCTTCGTAGTCGTCGATTGCGTCTTCCAGCGCTTCAATGCTCTCGACGTCGAGGTGGTTCGTCGGTTCGTCGAGTACGAGCAGGTTTGCGCGCTGGAGTGTGATCATGGCGAGCGCCACTCGGGCACGCTCACCACCGGAGAGCGAATTCGTCATGCGCAACACTTCATCGCCGCTGAACCCGAATGCGCCGAGGTGGCCCTGGATCTGCCCCCGCGTCCACAGCGGGCGGAGGTCGAGGATGACGTCGTAGATCGAGCGGTCGAGCGGGACACCGGCGAGATCCTGGCGGTACCAGGCCGGCGCGATCGACGCGCCGATGCGCAGCTCGCCGCCAGCCGGCTCACGCGCGCCGAGGAGCGTCGAGAGCAGCGTCGTCTTTCCTGCACCGTTGGGTCCGATCACGGCGACGACCTCACCCCGCAGCGCGCCGGCCGTGACGTGCGTGAGCAGCACACGGTGGTCGATCGCCACCGTGAGATCAGTCGCGTCGACGACACGATCGCCGCCCCGCTCGCTGATCTCGAGACGCAGCGACATCGCCCCCGCTTCGCCCGGGGGCGGCGAGAGGCGCGGCAAACGCTCCAGCCGTTTGCGCCGTCCTTTCGCCTGCGCTGTGTTCTGTCCTGCGATGTTGCGCCGGATGTAATCCTCTTCCTTCGCGATGAACGCCTGCTGCTTCTCGGCGACGCGTTGTTGCGCGAGCTCGCGCTCGGCGCGCTGTTGCACGAACGCCGAGTAGCCCCCGCGATACGCCGTCACACTGCGATTCGCGACGTGCGCGATGTGATCGGCGGTGTCGTCGAGGAAGGCGCGGTCGTGACTGATCACGAGCACGGTTTCGCCGAGCTCGCCGAGGTACGTGGCGAGCCAGCGCGTGGTGTCGAGATCGAGGTGATTCGTGGGCTCGTCGAGGAGGACGAGATCGGCGGGCGCCGCGAGTGAGGACGCGATGGCAACCCGGCCGCGTTCGCCGCCGCTCAACGCGGAGACGGGGCGTGTCTTGCACCCGTCCGCGTCGAAACCGAGCCCCTGCAGGACGGCGTCGACGCGCGCATGGAAGTCGTAGCCGCCGGCGTGCGCGAAACGCTCCTGGTCGTGGCCGAACTTCGTGAGGTCCGCTTCGGTGGCACGCTCCCCAAGTTCGGCGAGCCGCTCCGCCTGGCGCGCGAGCGACCGTTCAAGCGCAAGCACGTCGCCGTAGCCGGACGCGGCCGCCTCCCAGACCGTCGCGGCATCGCCGAAATCGCGGTGCTGGTCGAGAAGTGCGATCCGAAGCCCGGGCATTTTCGCCACGGCGCCGCGTGCCGGCGTCACTGCGCCGGTGATGAGCTTGAAGAGCGTGGTCTTCCCGGCGCCGTTCCGGCCGACGATGCCCCAGCGCTCGCCGCGGGCCACGGTGAACGTGACCCGCTCGAGGATGGTGACGGCGCCGAATTCGACAGCGACGTCGGAGAAAGAGACGAGGGTCATGCGAGTGACAACCTAAACAGAGTGCCCGCGTGCCCGATTACCCGGATACCCGAGTGGCCGATTGCCCAGCGGGCGGACTGGCGCGCTGAATCGGGAGCGCGCAGAATTCGACATCCGCCTCGGAGAACGCATATGCGTGGGCTTCGTTTGGTCAGCGCCTTGTGTTGCGGCGTATTCGTGCTGGGAGCGCGCGGCTCGCACGCGCAGGCGCCCGACGGTTCGGACCGCCTCTCTGCTGGGGCGGTTGCAGAGTCGTTGCGAGTTCTTCGAGATCTCGATGGCGTGGTCAACCGCGGCAAGGGCGACGCGGCGATCTGGTACCATCGCGGGATTGTCGCGTGGACCCTGTGGGAGCGGTCGCGACATCAGCCCCCGGCCCGGGGTCTCGATTGGACGCTGCTCATGCCGCGCGCGGATACGTCCTTGCGGCAAGCCGTGGAGCTCGAGCCCGATAACCCGGAGTATTTCGCGGGGCTGTCACGGTTTCTCATCGCGAGCGGCGCGTTCTGGCCGTACGATCAATTCGGTGTGTTCACAGACCAGCTGAAGCGCGCGCGCGAGTCAGGCGACAGTGCGCGGATCGCCGCGACGGCCACCGAAGCGTCGCGTTTGTACTGGATTCGATGGGACGCGACCTCGTGCGGCAAGTCCAATGTCAATGAGCAGTACACGAACATGCTGAGGGCTGCGCCTGTTGAAGGTGGCCCGCGAGGGGGCAATCGCAACAATCCCTGGAGTCCCAGGGATGTGGACTATGCCGGCGAGCTCGACTACCTCAAGGCGCAGTTTCTCGCCGAAGAAGCGTACCGGTTCGCCCCGCACGATTCCGTCGCGTTTCGCCGTTACGCGATGATGCTCGCGGACAAGATGCACTGGTCGGAGCTCGCCACGTTCGCCGAGGCGCACATACATCGCTCGCCGAGCGACGCGTTTGCGTGGATGTCACTCGGTCTTGCGCGCCACAAGATGCGCCAGCCGGCCGCTGCACGCGCGGCGTTCGATACGGCGCTCGTACGCCTCGCCCCCGACGAACGGCGACGTCTCGACAGGATCGAACGAGTGCTGGACCCGCGCGAATCGGCGCGGCTCGCCGTCGAGAACCCCGCCGATCGTGCCACGAGCGAAGCAGTGTACTGGCGCAATGCGGACCCGCTCTGGAGTGTCGAAGGGACTGAACCTCGCCAGGAGTTTCTCGCGCGCGTCGCGTTCGCCGAGCTCCGGTGGACGCAGGAAGAGATCAGCCTGAACGGCGTGAACACCGATGTTGGGAACTACTACGTCCGGTCGGGCACGCGTGACCCGAACGCCGGCTGCAAGCAGATGATGCAGGCGTGGTACGTGTGGAATGACACGACCGTGCTCCGCGGCCGGGCAGCGAATTGGACATCACTGACCCGCATGCGCGTCGATTCCATTCCGGTTCAGGTCGCACGGTTCCGCGCGCACAACGACTCGACCGACGTCGTGATCGCGACGCTTCCGCCCACGGCAGCGATTTCGCGCGCGGCGCAAGTGAAGGGGCCGGTGCGTTCGGATCTGTGGGTGCTCGAGAACGGACTGACCGAAGTGCGGCACGACTCCCTCCGCCCGGCGCCCAATGGTACGAGCACGTTTGTCGCGCGATTCGCGCAGGGCGCGTACGTCTATCGCACCGAAGCCACCGCCGATGGATCCACGCGCGCGGCGCGCAGTACCGCCGGATTCATCACCGGGCACGACGCGCGCACGGGCTACTCGATTCTCGGGATGGGAATCAGCGATTTCCTGCTCGGGCTCAAGGCAACGCCGAAGCGCACACCCGCGGTGCGCTGGAGCGATTACGACGTCACCCCTGCGATCGGACCGCTTCCGCCGAAAGCCCAGCTCACGCTCGTCTGGGAGAATTACGAATTCGGAAACGACAACGGCTCCGCGCGCTATGCGGTGACGGTCGCCGTCGAGCGCAACGTCACGCCGCAGAGCCGCCCCGGCCGGGTGGTGGCGAGCATCGTTGGCCGGCTCGGCGCACAGGCGCAGGTCACGCGTACCACCGACAAGGTGCAGTTCGCGTTCGAGCGCAGCGCGCCGTACGCTCCGACGCTCGTCGACGAGCTCGCCATCTCGATGGGCGATTCGCCGCCCGGGACGTATGTCATCTCGCTTCGTGTAACCGATCGCGTCACCGGCACGCAGATGGCGCGCGCTCAGGAAGTCGTTGTTCCTGCCGCGGCCACGCAGCCCCGAGGGCTCTACAAGCGCTGATCCTGTCACTGCCGGAGGGCTCTAACTGCGGAGGGGCTCTTACTACGGCCTGGGCAAGGCAACATGCAGTAGTTTCAGTAGGTATTCGTCCGAACAGTTCATCCATTTTCACCGCGAGTCTTTTGTGAACATTCGTTTTGTCATTCGTGCGGCGTCCGCGGGGCTGTTGGTGGCTCCGATGGCGGCGTTCGCGCAGGGTCAGACGTGCCCGGCGACCACGCCCGGCGCTACGATGCCGCTCACGTACAAGGGCGGCCCCACGGCCCCCGCGATCAGCGCGTGCGATCTCATGACGCGCCTCTACATCTACGCGGCGGATTCGATGCGCGGCCGCGAAGCGGGTTCGCCCGACGCGATCCGCGCCACGGCGTACATCGAGAGCGAGGTGCGCCGCCTTGGTCTCGAGCCTGCGGGCGACAAGGGGAGCTACTTCCAGTACCTGCCCGTCACCGCGCGATCACTGGATCCGGCGTCCACGATCGTGTCCGGCAGCACGACGTTTCATGCGGACAAGGAATTCACCACCGCGACGGCCGACCGCAGTGCGAGCGGTGAAGTGGTCTTCGCGATTGCGGGCGACACGGCTGGAGACTTCGCGGGGAAGATCGTGATTGTGCGCGCAGCCCCGGGTGGCGGGCGTGGCGGTCGCGGCGGCGGTGGCGGTGGCGGAGGACGCGGATTCGGTGGCGGTGGCGCGCAGCCGTTTGCCGGCGCGGCCGCGGTGATCACGATTGTCGATCGCATCACTCCGAGCCGTCCGTCGTACCAGATGGCGGACACGGTGAACAACGAAGGACGCGCGGCGTACGCGCGCGCGCATCCTGATACGACGGCGAATGGCCGCGGCGGTCGCGGCGGCGCAGGTGGACGCGGCAATGGACGCGGCGGTGGAGGTGGCGGCGCGGCGCCGCCGATCGCAATTACGGCGACTCCTGCGCTGGCAACCGGGTTGCTTGGCAAGCCGGTGGCAAATGCGCAGCCGGGCGACAAGGGCCCGTCAGCGACGATCACGATCAAGGCCAAGACCGAGCTCTCTCCGACGCGCAACGTCGTCGGGATCATCCGGGGCACGGATCCGGTGCTCAGGAATCAGTACATCGTCATCGGGGCGCACTCGGACCACGTTGGTTACGCGCGGAGTGCCACGGTCGAGCACGATTCGCTCAAGGCGTACAACATGATCGCCGTGACCGAAGGCGCAGAGGCAAGCGGCCGGCACACACCCACGCCGGAAGATTGGGTCCGGATCAACGCCATCAAGGACTCACTGCGCAAGATCTATCCCGCGCGAATGGACTCGATCTACAACGGAGCGGACGACGACGGGACGGGCTCGGTGTCGATTCTCGAAATCGCCGAAGCGTTTGCGAAGGGGACCGTGAAGCCAAAGCGGTCGCTGATCTTCATCTGGCAGATGGGCGAGGAAAAGGGCCTCTGGGGCTCGCAGTATTGGACCAATCATCCGACGGTGCCGCGCGACTCCGTCGTCGCCGACCTCAACCTCGACATGGTGGGACGCGGCGAGGCGACGGACGTGACCGGTGAAGCGCTCGATACCGCGGCGTTCAGAATCAGAAAGAGTCAGCCGCCGGCTGCCGGCGGTGGCCGTGGACGAGGGCTCGCGGACGGACTCGACACGATTCCACTCCACGGAGCGCCGAACTATTTGCAGCTCGTTGGTGCCGGACGTCTGTCGACGGAGCTCGATCGCATCGCGAACGATGTCAACAAAACGCAGAAAGTCCCGTTCGCGTTCGACTATTCGATGGATGCCGACAGTCATCCGCAGAACATCTACTGCCGGAGCGACCACGCGAACTACGCGCGCTACAACATTCCGGTCATCTTCTTCACGACGGGCGGTCACGCGGACTATCACCAGGTGACCGACGAGCCCGAGTACATCCGTTACGAGCACATGGCCCGCGTTGATCAGCTCGTGTTCGACATCGCCGTGAAAGTCGGCAACCTCGACCACCGTGTCGTGGTGGACAAGACGAAGTTCGAGTCGCCGTTCAGCGGCTGTCAGCAGTAGCAACTAAGGGCAACGGGCAACGGGCAACTAAGGGCAACGGGCAACGGGCGACGGGCGTCCCCCTTGCCCGTAGCCCTTTGCCCGTAGCCCGTAGCCCGTAGCCCTTTGCCCGTAGCCCCTTTGCCCGTAGCCCGTAGCCCGTAGCCCTTTAGAGCCCATCA
>DASRAP010000170.1:0-3182 GCA_035638155.1 Gemmatimonadaceae bacterium
CGGCGGGACCCGCGGTGGGAGCGGAACCCGCAGGCGCAGCGGCGGGAGCTGTCGCAGGAGGCGGGCGGGGCGCCGGGCGCGGGGCGGGCGGCGGTGGACGTGCCGGGGGCGGTGGACGAGGCGGAGGCCGCGGAGGCGGCCGCGGCGGCGGCATCCCCTCTGACGCAGACCGGCAGTCCGGCGGGTTTGGGATCCGCATCATCCACAGCGGCGTCTGGGGTTTCGCCAGCAGTCCGATCGTGACCGAGGACGAGATTCGCCGCATTACGCGGCTCGCGGCGGAAGTTGCGCGCGCGAGCGCGATCGCGAAGAAGGCCGATCTCAGGCTCGCGCCCGTGCCTGCGTATGTCGAGCACTTCATCACGCCGATGAAGAAGGATCCGACGACGGTCTCGCAAACCGACAAGCAGGCGTGGGCGCAGGCGATCGTCGACAAGGCGAGCAAGGTGAAGGGCGTGACCGGCGTCAACGTGTCCGCGAATCACAGCTACGAATACCGCTACTTCGCGTCGTCGATCGGCTCGTACATCGAGCAGGAGACATACGTCACGACGCCGAACATGACGGTGACGGCGCGCGTGGGCGACGTGACGAAAACGCGGCAGTTCAACGGCGTGCCGGGCACCGGCGGGTGGGAAATTGCCGAAGAATCGAGCTTCTTCGACAAGGCCGAGCAGGTGGCGACGGACGCCGTCGAAATGTGCACGGCGAAGCCGCTTGGCTCGGCGGGACTGCGCGATCTCATTCTGTCGCCGTCGCACGCGATGCTCACGATTCACGAAATCGTGGCGCACGCGACGGAAGCCGACCGCGTGCTTGGCTACGAGGCGAACTATGCCGGCACGAGTTTCGTGAAGCTGGCCGACGTCGGCAAACTCAAGTACGGGTCGAAGCACTTCAACATCAAGGCGAGCAAGATCGATCGCGGCATCGGCAGCATCGGCTACGACGACGACGGCGTGAAGACGAAGGAATTCCAGATCGTGAAGGACGGCATTCTCGTCGGACTCCAGACCAACCGGGAAACCGCGCCGCTCATCGGCGAGAAGGAGAGCAAGGGCTGCACGTTCGGCAACTCGTGGCGCGACTATCCGTTCCTCCGCATGCCCAATGTGCATCTCGAGGCCGGGCCGGAGAATTCACCGACGCGCGAGGAGCTGATTGCGGATGTGAAGAATGGCGTGATGATCGACGGGCGCGGGAGCTACTCGATCGACCAGCAGCGTTATAACGGCCAGTTCGGCGGCCACATCTTCTGGGAGATCAAGAACGGCAAGATCACGCGCCAGTGCACGGACGTGACCTACAACGCGATCACGACGGACTTCTGGGCGAACCTCGACGGCGTGACGGGGCCGAAGGAGTGGGAGATGCATGGCACGGGCGGCGACGCCAAGGGCCAGCCCACGCAGACGAATTCCATTTCGCACGGCAGCCCGTGGCTGCTCATCCGCAACATCATGGTGGGCGCCGCGTTCGAGTAACGACGCCCGTTCAGTCACGTTCTGGGTGATACAGCGAGCGTATTCGCTGCGCGCGAAACACGTACCCGGGGTTCCCCTCGATGCGCCACACCACGTTGCCGGCGGCGTCATATTCCTCGACACGACCGGCGGGGCCCATTGAAACG
This sequence comes from Gemmatimonadaceae bacterium, assembly GCA_035638155.1. Lineage (GTDB taxonomy): Bacteria > Gemmatimonadota > Gemmatimonadetes > Gemmatimonadales > Gemmatimonadaceae > DASRAP01. The sequence goes on from DASRAP010000170.1 coordinate 1,631, forward strand.
AGCGTCCGGAGGCCGGGCAATGACTGCACGCTTCCCCCGGTTTGCGCGACAACCGGCGGTGTCGGCCCGTACGAGCTGAGCAGGCGCGCGGTACGCCGATCGGCGTCGTACGCGTATTGCTCCGCATGCGAACCGTCCGCATTGCCCATGTTATCGAGAATTACAAACTGACCAGCGCCCGTGACCCGCAATGCGTGCTGGAACGCAAACGCCGGCGCCGCCATGTTCTGAAATGCGAATTCGTTGCGCATGCCCCCCATGCGCCACATGACGTCGCCGCTCTGCGCGTTGATCTTCGTGATCTCGTTCAGATTGCGAAACGACACGATCAGGTTTCCGTCGGTGTCGAGCGCCATCGCGTTCGCGTGGGTCCAGTTGACAGCCGTTCCCGACCGGCTTGCGGAATCGAGATCGACGATGTCGAAATGATCGAACGCCGACCACTGCATCAACAGCGCACCCGTGGCGCTCACGTGCTGGATGACCGTGCCGGTCACGTTCGCGTTTGCTCTGCCACCGTACGATGAGAGGTCCATGGTGCGGACATCATCGCACATCGTCCAGTAACCGCCATCGCGTTCGGCGATGAGGTCGTGAAACCGCGGTTCCAGCTCGCCGATGCACGAGATCGCGCGCACGACGTTGCCAAGCGGGTCAATCTCGATCCACGGATCGAAGTCGGTCGGATCCGGCGTTGTTGGCCGTGCGAAGTAATGGCCGTTCGGCTCGACCTCGAAGTTGAGACCGGGGCCGTTCGTAAATCGCTGATACCAGACCACCCGGCCGGTGTTGTCAATGATGAGCCCATACATCCCCGCACCAAACACGACGTACCCGGGCGACGGGTCGCTTCCGCTGGCGACGTAGCGCGGCAGATCGCTCGGCAGTGCATCCGTTGCGAACGCGAGCGTGTCCGTGCCCGCCGCCGTTTGACCATGACCATACGCGAGCACCTGAAACGTGTACGCGGTGCGCGGAAGCAAGCCGAGTACCGGCACGAACGCGAAATCGCCGTTCATCGATACCGCCGGCGTCATGCTGTCCAGTGCAGCGGAGACGCCGTATCGCACCGCGACACTGTCAGCGCGGCGCGCGTGGACCGTGACGATGGCGCTCAGCACGTTGTTCGGATTCCGCTCGATGGCACTCGCGAGCACCTGCGGGATTCGGGCGGGCTCAGTTACGATGCCGTCAGCGCACGCGAGCAGGCATAGCAACAGCAGACGGCGCACAGGCATTGCGCGAATGAACGCCCGCCTCGAGGGTAGCGCCGCGGTCATTGACATACGATCGCGAACGCAACGTCGGTGGTCGCGCCGAGCGTCAGGGTCGCTGCCTGGAGGTTGGGCGACACGTTGCAGTTCGACGGGACGCCGATAAGGAAGACCGTATGACTCCCCGGCGGAAGGCGCATTGATGCAACGCCGTTTGCGGGCGCTGCGAACGTATAAAGCGGGCCGTAGTAGTAGTCGGAATCGACGCCAACGGTATACCCGCTCGGGCGGTGGGATCCGGTGGTTGTCACCGTGACGCGCAGCGTTGGATTTGGTGT
>DASRAP010000171.1:0-11131 GCA_035638155.1 Gemmatimonadaceae bacterium
CAAGTGGCTCGCGGCGAATTGCGACATTCTGCTGCTCGACGAGCCCACGCGCGGTGTCGATGTCGGAACGAAAGCCGAGTTGCACGCGTGGATCGACCAGCGCGCGAGCGAAGGCGCGGCCGTGCTCCTCATCTCGAGCGAGCTGCCGGAACTGCTCAACGTGTCATCGCGCATCATTGTGCTGCGCGAAGGGCGCGTCACCGGCGAAGTGCCGCGCGAGCAGGCCACGCAGGAACGGCTTCTGCGAATGATGGCGGGGCTGGCGTAGATCAATGTCGTCCATGCATTTCGCATTCTCTCGCCGGGCCCTCTTTCAGCGTGCCGCGATCGCCACGTTCTCCTGCGCCATGTTCGCTGCGTGTGCGGGGAGCGGTGCATCGGCGGGTCGCGCTACCTCAGGCGCGCAGCAGGTTGCACCGCAGGCCGTGTGGCCCGCTCCCATCGATCCGCAGGTCATCCGCGATCAGGATGACATGACGTACGACGATTACACGCCGATTCCCGGCGTGGACTGGACGCATCGGGACAGCAAGGGCACGGTCAAGACGCTGCACCTCGCCGTCGTGACGGCGGACTTTCCCGATCAGCCGTTCGTGATGACGTTGCCGCAAAAGTCGGACATGTACGGCAATCCGCAGGCGGCGCCGGTACGGCGCGAGGATATTCCGAAGTTCTTTTACGATTTCTACATGGTGCCCAACGCGCTCAACCACGGGCACACGATCTACGACTATTGGCTCGAGCAGTCGCACGGGCGGGTCGGCGTGGTGACCAGAACGTTCGGGCCGTACCGGATGCCGGGAAAATCGTTCCAGTACGGGATCAACTCCCCCGCCGATCTTCCCGGTGGTTACGCGCAGCGCAACCTCGGCCGCGACCTTGATTCGCTGATCAAGGCCGATCCGGATACGTCGGTGCGCGCCGTGCTCGACACGCTGCAATACAAGCCGGTGGTTCGTGCGTTTGCGGGCTACGACGAAACGGCGACGTGGCAGGAGTTCGGCGAGATGAAGTTCCAGACCACCGCCGACATTCCCAAGGAATGGGGGAACCCCGATGCCTCCAAGCCGCGCGCGGTACGCAGCCGCTACGGCGCCATGGTCCCGTGGGAAGCCGCAAAGTGGCCGTGGAGTAACGCCGGCGGCGGGGTCGTCACGCAGGGCGAGAGCATCAACTCGATCCGTCACGAGCTGGGGCACGCGGCGTTTCTGATCGGAGACAACTACAACAATCCGTTCGCGACACCCTATCGGCGGGCGCCCGTGGGGCCGTGGGACCTGATGGATCGAGGGTCATTCAACGGGCCTGGCGGCCCGCACTCCCGCTGGAAGGTGCCGGCCAACGCCGGCGGCGCGATGGCGGCTGGACTCGTCCTGCGCCAGCGCATGCAATTCAAGTTCATCGATTCGAGCCAGGTCCTGATGCTCGAGCGGAAATCGCTGGCGGCGTCGGGGCTCGCGGTTGCCCACGTGATGACGCGCGTCGTCGATCCGGAGCCGGGCGCCGTCAACGGAGTGCACATCCGTCTCGATTCGACGAAAGTGCCGGGGTCGGATACGCTGAGGACGGACCTGTCGCCGAGGGACGATCCCGGCACGAATCCGCTCTCGTCGGGCGTACCGACGTGGAGTTTCTATGCGGTCGAAGTCGTGCAGCGTATCGGATACGATTCGTTCGAGCCCGATAACGGCGTCCTCATCACCAAGAACAAGGATCACGATCGCGACGGCCGGCAGGGCGCCTCGTTCGGTGTGAACGTCGGTGGTCCGAACAGCTACGCGGCGTACGTGTGGGCGATCGATGCGCATCCGGAAGACATCAACGTCGTGGACTTCACGCGGCCGAACGGCGAGAAGGTCATGCGCAGCATCGCGGACTACCGGCAGCTGAATGACGCGCTGTTTCACGCGGGCACGAATTCCGGGAGCGCGTGCGAGTGGGAGGATACGCCCAATCGTTTGCACTTCTACATCGTCGACACGCGGAAGACGGACAAGGGAATCCTCGACTACACGATCGCCGTGCGCTCGCTCGATGGTTCCGGACCGCACACGCGCGGTGTCGCACTGGTTGCGGGCGCGGGCTCGGGCGATGCCGTGTCGTTCACCCTCACGAACACGGGGACGGCCGCGCCGTTCACCGCGAAGCACGCCACGAAGGACCCGTTGTATTTCGCATATGACGTGTACCGGCTTAACGTCAGTGTCGCCGGAAGCGGTTGGGATGCCGCGTTGCAAAACGCACTCGCGGCCGTGAGGTTCGGCGCGTCGCAGCCGGTGAAGGTGCTGCTCCGGAAGCACGCTGGTGCAGCGTCATCGGCGACCGTGACGCTGACCGCAACGTCCGAAAGTGATCCCAAAAAGACCGTGAGTGTGACGTACACGGTGAAATGAACGGAGTGAGACCATGAACACCGGCCAGTTCCGTGCGATTACGACCGAAACGCTCATCAGCATCGACACGTTTCGCACCGAACGTCTCATCGCGGAGCGCCTGACGCTCGCGCATTTCGACGACATGCGTGCGATCGACGCCAACGCGGAAGTGATGGCGACCATGGGCGGCGTGCGCACCGAATCGCAGACGCGCGGCAACGTCGAGTTCAATGTGGCGCACTGGGAGCATTATGGATTCGGCACGTGGGTCCTCCGTGACCAGAACGGGAATGCGCTCGCCGGGCGCGTGAAGCTTCGCAATCTCGATCTGAACGGCACCGCCGAGATCGAGATCGGCTATGCGCTGCTCCCGCAGTTCTGGGGGCGAGGCCTCGCGACCGAAGCCGTGCGCGCCTGCCTCCAGCTCGGCTTCGGACCGATCGGGGCGCCATCAATCGTCGCGCTCGTGCGGCCCGGCAACACGAAATCGGAAGCGGTGCTCGCGCGCACGCGCTTCACGCGCGAGCGCGATGTGACGCACGAACGCTTGCCCTACGGGCTGTTCCGCCGTCCGAGACCGCAGGGTGAGTAAGTTGAAATCATGAAATCACTGCTGAACGTCGCGTTCTGCCTCGCGGCCACCGTCTCGGTTCACGCGCAGACGCCGGTCCCGATCACACGTGAGCCGCACCATCATCTCGTGTTCTCGAACGACAATCTGCGCGTGTTTCGCGTCGAGGTTGCAAGGGGGACGAGCACGCTGCTGCATGAACACGCCGTGGACTACTTCTGGATTGGTGTCGGCGCGGCGGAGTTCGAAAACGAGGTGCCCGGCAAACCCGTGGCCAAGGTGGTCGCCGTCGACGGCAGCGTGCATTTCACGAAGGGAAACTTCTCGCACATCGCGCGGATCGACGGACCGAGCACGTTTCGCAACGTGACGATCGAATTGCCGCGCGCGCAGACAAACCCGCGCAACCTGTGCGCGGTTGTGCTCGCAGATCAGCCGCTCAGCTGCGCGACGGCCGAGAAGCGCGCCGCCGCTGTGTATGCCGGCGTGACCTCGCTTGCCGAATTCGAGACCGACCAGACGCGCGTGACGCTCGTGACCATTCAACCGGACGCCGTCCTCGAGTTCCACAAGCGGGAGGGGGCGCCGATTCTGATTGCCGTGGACGACGCGGCCGGCACGGTGCACACCACGTGCAGGGATCCAAACGGCGCGAAGACGGATGCGCTGCAGCCAAAGTCGGGCGACGCATTTCAGGTGAAGGCGGCGAAAACGTGTGTAGTGCACAACGCCACCGCGAAGCCGGTGCGGTTTCTTGCAGTGGAGTTCACGACGTCGAGCTGATTCTCCGGCGTGCGTGCGCCGCCCCCGCGAGACCGCGGGGGCGTGATCCTGGCGTGATCCTCACTTTGGAAGCGTGATCACCGGCTGCCCAGCCGCCCTCCGCTTCGCGTTGAGCGTCGCAAGATCGGTAGTGATCAGCTTGCTCCACTTTCCGATCGTCGCCACACTCTGCTGCCGCGCGCAGGTCACCGCTTCGACCTCGCGTGCAGTCGGCGCCGCCTCCGCGGATTGCATACCCATCGCTGCCCCAAACATCGCGGTGCTCAGGGCCTGAAGCGTTGTCGCGGTCGTGCAGGCATTCGCGGCAGCGCCGCCGCGCGCCCCACGTCCACCGGCTCCGCCGCCACCACCACGTCCGCCCCGGCCGCCACCACCACCCCCTCCGCCACCACCTGCCGCCGGATTCGGCGCGACCGATTCAACCTCGGCGCGATACGCCGCGACATCGTCGCCACTCACGCCCTCGAGCTGCGCCGCGAACGCGCGCGCACGCTCATTCGCCGCGAGCGCAGCACGCGCGCCCATGTACATCTCGTTCGTCATCGCCGCGAGACGCGTGAGATCCGCAGTCGACGTCTTCACGCGCGGGTCGAGCTTGACGCTGATCGGCTGCGTGTATGACTTGCCATCGACCGTGAGCCGCACCGTATAACTCCCCGGAGTCGCCCAGGGCGCATTCACCGACGAGTACGTGCGATGCGGGACCGCACCATTCCCGCCGCCGCGCCCGCCCGCGCCGGGCAACTGGTCGTACTTCATGTCCCACGAGTAGCGATGCATGCCCGCTCTGGCGGACAGCGACATCGGCGGCGCCGGCCAATAGAGCGGAAGCGCACAGTCCTGTGCGTTCGGATTCTCCTGGCAGATCTTGTTGTACGCAACCGGATCCGTCGCGGGATCGGGACTCATCACCTGATCCTTGCTCGAGATCGTGCGCATCACGGTGCCCGCGCCATTCAGAATTTCGATCTTGACGTCGCCTGCGTCCGCGCCGAGGAAATAGTCCAGAATCGCGCCCGGCGGCGGATTCTCGCCGGCGGGAAGCTCCGGCGGCCACGGTGTGGGGTCGTTCATCGCGAACCGCACGCGTACCGCGGGCGTCGGCTTGACGAGATACGCGGTCCGCGCGGTTTGCGCCTGCATGATCGCGGCGTGTGCGCGGAGCGGCGTCACGTCGTCCAGAATCCAGAAGCCGCGGCCGTGCGTCCCGATCACCAGATCGGCGCACATGCACGTCGAGTCATCCTTGACGGTGATGTCGCGCACCGAAATCGCCGGCATGTCGAGGCGCAGCGACTGCCAGTGATCGCCGTCGTCGTACGAGACCCAGACCTGAGTGTCCGTCGCGCCATAGAGCAGGCCCTGCTGCTTCGGGTCCTCGCGAATCGAATTGACCGGCCAACCCTTGTCGATGCCGTTATCGATTTCCGTCCACGTCTTGCCGCCGTCGTGCGTCCGCCAGAAATGCGGATTCATGTCGTCGATGCGCAGCGTGTTCGCGGCGGCGTACGCGGTGAGCTTGCTGAAGTGGCCGGCTTCGATGTTGAAGATGCGCGTCCACGGCTTGATCTGCGGCGGCGTCACGTTCTTCCACGCATGCGTGGAATCCATCATCACCTGGATGTTGCCGTCGTCGGTCCCGGCCCACAGCACGTTGATGTCGAGCGGTGACGGCGAGAGCGCCGTGACCGTGCCTTGCGGCAGCGGTGTCGAACCTTGCCCGGGTACATCCGACGGCCGCGCGAACGTGTTGGCGTAGTGTGACGCCGTCGCCGGAATCTGGTAGTTCTCGCCCCGCGTGAGATCGCCGCTGATCCGCGACCAGCTCAGGCCACCATCGTTCGTGCGATACACCGCGTTCTGCGCGTAGAACAGCGTGCGCATGTTCACCGGCGACCACTCGATGGGCTGTGTACGCACGTTGCGGCTGAAGCCCGCGTCGAGTGTTGGTCCAACCTGCTTGGTTTGCCCCGAGCGCCTGTCGTAGAGCGAAACGCCCGTCCGCGAGCTCCCGTACACGAGATCCGGATTCTTCGGATCGGGTGCGGCCTCGCCGTATTCCTGAATGTTCACCGGATGCCAGTCGTGGAACGTGATCTCGCCGTCGTTCGAGCGGCTTTCGACACACGCGGAACCCGAGTCCTGCTGTCCGCTGCACACGCGGTACGGAAATGCATTGTCCGTGGTCACGTGATACACGGCCGCCGTGGGCTGCGTATACCAGTTGCTCCAGCTCTCGCCGCGATTCGCCGACACCACGCCGCCCTGATCGCTCACCACGAGCAGAATGTTCGAATTGTTCGGATTCACCCACGACTTCTGATAATCGTCGCCGCCCGGCGCTCCGCGCACCGCGCTCCACGTTTGCCCGGCGTCTTCCGAGCGCCAGAACACGGTCGAACAGCTGTAGAGAACGTTTTCGTCCTTTCCGTCTACCGTGAGGGTCGCCAGATCGCCGCCGCCAATGCGGCCGAGTGGCCGTCCGTCGGCGACGTGCGTGCCACGCCCATCCGCACCGCGCACAGCGAGGAACCAGTGCTCGCCACCGTCGTTGGACCGGAAAATGCCGATGGTCTGCGCCGCGCCACCGCCGCGCCCACCGCCGCCGCCACGACCGCCGCGGCCCGCCGCCGGCGGCGTTGCGCCCTCAGCCACCGGCGGGGGCGCGTTGACCGACCCGGTCGCCGCAACCATTGCATACAGGACCTTGGGATTGCTCGGCGACACGGCGATGTTCGCCTGCACGATTTCCGGAAGGCCGTTGGTGAGCTGCTTCCACGTCGTGCCGCCATCCGTCGACTTGAAGATCCCGCCGCCGCCCCCGCCGAACGCGCCGCCTTCGATGAAACTCTGCTGCTGAATCCAGAGCGCGGCGTACACGGTGTTCGGGTCCGACGGATCGATGCGTACGTCGTCGCCACTCGTGTATTCGTCCCTGTAGAGCACCTTCTCGAACGTCTTGCCGCCGTCGGTCGAGCGGAAAATGCCGCGTTCGGGATTCGGACCGTACGGATGTCCGAGCACGGCGACGAAGAACCGATTCGGATTGCGTGGATCCACATCGATGTTCGCGATCATCTGCGAATCGAAGAGGCCGAGATGGGTCCACGTCTTGCCGGCGTCGGTGGATTTGTAGACGCCGTTGCCGGTCGCGAGGTCAGGGCGAATGATGCCGCCGCCTGAGCCGACATAAATGATGTTCGGGTCAGAAGGCGCGACGGCGATTGCGCCAATCGAGCCGGTGGATTGCTTGTCGAAGATCGGCTTCCACGTCGAGCCGTAGTCCGTGGACCTCCACACGCCGCCGTTGTCGAAGCCGATGTAGAACACATTCGGCTGGCCCGGCACGCCCGACAGCGCCCGTGCCCGGCCGGCGCGCGGCGGACCGATCTGGCGCCAGTGCATGGCGGACGCGGGATCAACCTGGGCGGCTGCGGGCAGTGCGATCGTCGCAGGCAGCACGAACAGACACAGGCGCGGCACAATGGACAAATGCATCAGGACTCCGGCTCCTTCAATGTGGTGAACGACCGACGCCTTGATTCTACGTCGTTACTGCGTCACCACCAGTGTGCCGGTGCGCCGGAACGTCTTGTGCAGCACGAGATCGTTGATCTCGAGGGTGACCGTGTACGGTCCCGGCGGCGTATCGCCCAGCGTGATTGGCAGGGCGTCGGTGATGACCGCGCGATACGGGGGCGTGCGCGGGAAACTGAACGTCAGGCGATCGGGTTTGCGATCAACGCGCGCGATGGCGGCGAATGCACCTGCCAGGCTCGCCCCGATGCGCCCGATCCCCGACATGTCGCGCTCGATCGTCACGGTGACCTCGTACTGCGCCGCGCCGTCCCGCTCGCCGAGCTCGTAGTTCTCCCAGAGCAGCGCAACGCCCGACTGGCGCGACGCCCCCGCGACCGCCGGATCGATGACAAAGTCGCTCCAGCGAGCCGGTGCATCGCTGGTACGCGGCACGGCGGTGCGCGCAAGGAGCAAGTCACTGAGGCCCGGCCCGACGGCGTCGAAGGTGGAACCGATGTCCACCACGACTGCTCCGCGTGCATCGTGTGAGCGCTCGAGCCCCGTCACCTCGAGGCGAGCGAGGTATTCGCCACCCTCGAGACGGGCCGACCACGCGCGCAGGTTGCCAGCGCGGGAATGACCGCGTAGTGATGCCGAATCGTGATGCGCGACCGTCTTCCCGTCGCCCGCGATCACCAGCAAATCGGCGCGCGCCGCCGGACTGCTGTCGAGCAGCGCAGCGGCCGGCGGGTCGGCCGCGAAAAGCACGTCGACATACGCGGCGTTCACGACGTTCCGGAACCGCGTCGCGCGAAGCGGGAACGAATCGACGCGGGCCAGCGAGATGTTGTCCCAGCGCGCCGGCTGGCTTTCCTTGGTGGCGTCCACCAACGCGCGGTCGGCCAGGGGGATGCGAGACGTGCCGAACCCGGACATCCCGGTGAACGCGAACATGAGTCCGGACTGGTACATCCAGAACGTCATGATGTCGGCCGCGTTCTCGGTCATGTTGGGGCCGAACCCGGCGACGAGATTCGGCGGGCCGTATCGAACGTAGATATCGCCGCGATCGGTATCCGCGCCGCGAATCCCTGCTTCTTCGAGAGTCCAGCGAAGCTCGGCGAACGTGACCCGCGCGCGAAACTCCGCCCGCCGTTCGACAATGCCGTCGGACCAGAGAGGGTCGCCCGATTTCCAGAACATTTCCACGCGCGCGTTCTGGATCCGCGTGACCGTGCTCGCGAATCGCTCCGCTCCGAACGTCGTGAGCACACGCGCGGGGTCATCCAACCGTTCACGCTCGGCGCGTGGCAGGAGGTTCAAGCCCAGCTCGAAATCCGCTTCGGCTTCCCGCGTTTTGCCGAGGCGATGGCGTGCGAGGCCGAGCGTCATTCTCGCCGTGCCGTCGTCCGGGAACTTTGCCACGTGTGCGGCTGCGAAGGCAGCGAGATCCTGCCAGCGGTCGCGCTCGGCGAGCGTCATGGCGACACACCGGAACGCGCCGGGCAACGCCGGATCGGTCGCATACGCTTCACGAAAGAGTGAGTCTGCGCGCGCGAAATCCGATGCACCGCTCACGCCGGCAGGCAGCGCAAACGAATGAAGCTCGATCTCCTCACGAACGCTCTTGAGGGCGAGCGACGGTACCGCGGCCGTTGGCGATGTCCCGCTCGACGCGAACGCCGTCGCGATGTCGCTCACGGAAAGTTTTGCCTTCGCCAGATCCTCCAGGCTCATGCCGCCGTTGACGGGCATGCCGCCCTGGCCACCGCGCTGAATTGCCGACATCAGCGCCTCGTCGGTCTGGCTGCGTTGCGCGAGCTCCTCGAGCACCGCGGCGACGCGCGCCACCGGCTGCATGGCGTCCGACAACGACCGCCCGATGTCACCGATGCTCGTGACCATGCGGCGATTCGCGTACGCGTCGTACCGGCGCCAGTGCACGCGGCCGTATTCGAGCGCCGCTCCGGCGTGCCCAGCGTCATTCGAGCCGCGCGCGAGCTCGAGCGCTGATTCGAAGAATCCGCCCGCGGCCGCGCGCGACATTGCCGCGCCGGACGCGATCAGGAAGCGACCAACGTCGAGGCGATACGCGACGTTCCGCGGGTCGAGCTGCACGGCGATGCGGAGGGCGCTGTCCGCGAGCCTGCCGAGCCTCGTCGCGTCGAGCGAACGCGGAACGTCCTTCGCCCGCGCGCGATCACGCAGAGACCATGCGTACAAGCCGAGCGCGTGCCACTTGGCGGCGACCGGGGGAGGGCGGAACGCGTCATTGGCGAGCGCGGCCAGCGCGGTCTGCGAGTCGGCCAGCGTGCGGAGCAGTGTGTCCGGACGGATACCGGCAGCCTGACCCTCGCCTCTGCGTGCAAGGGCCAGCATGGCGACTGCAGCGATCACTGCACGACGCGCGCGGGCCGGCATGACCCTCCGGGGTCTTTCTACTGCGACATTCTACGTCGCTTTTAGCGCCGCGCTCGCCTTTGGCGAATTCCTCATCACTTCTTAATGATGTACATGGCGACGCTGTGACGTGACAGCGACACCATGATCGGATCGGTGACCGTGACGTTCTCGTGCGCCCACACGTCGCGTGCGCTGTGTTTTCCGGCCTTGAGTCCGAGCTCCTGCATGGAGACGGACACGTCGTTCCCGATGTCGGCGCGATTGAAGAGAATCACCGCCTTGTCACCATTCGCCATCGGCTTTGTCCACACCTCGCGCGAACCGTCGGTCTTGAGGCGCGTGCCCTGCATGCCGCCCCAGTCCTGATCGACCGCAATGACTTCCTTGTTCATGAGAATGACCTTGGTCGAGTCATTCATCGAGCGAATGTCGTTCCCCGAGATGAGCGGCGCGTTGAGCAACGCCCAGAGGCTGAAATGCGAGATGTACTCGGCGTTCGTCATGCGTCCGTTGCCGACCTCGAGCATATCGGGATCGTTCCACGCGTCGGGGCCCGAGTACTTCTCGAGACCGACTTGCCGGTCGAGGAGTGAAATGACCGAGCTCCAGCGGTCGGAGATGTCACCAGTCGTCCGCCACAGGCTCCCGCCGATGGATTTTCCCCACTCCCACGATTTGTTCTGCCCCCATTCGCACAGGCTGTACACGATCGGGCGCCCCGTGGCCTTGAGTGCGTCGCCCATGGCCTTGTAGCGATCGACCGCGGGACGGTTCTGATTGTTGCAGTTGTCGTACTTGAGGTAGTCGATGCCCCAGTCGGCGAAGGTCTGCGCGTCGACGATCTCATGGTCGAGACTGGCGGGCCGCCGCTGGCACGTTCCGGTGCCGGCGGAGGAGTAGATGCCGATCTTCAGGCCTTTGGAGTGTACGTAATCAGCGAGGGCCTTCATGCCGCTCGGAAACCGCGTGGGCTCCGTGCGGAGTCGTCCATCGGAACCGCGGGTGGAATCTTCCCAGCAATCATCGATGTTCACGTACTTGTATCCCGCGGCCAGCATGCCGCTCGACACCATGGCGTCGGCGGTTTCGCGAATCAGCTTTTCGTCGATCCGGCAGCCGAACTTGTTCCAGCTGTTCCAGCCCATCGGGGGAGTTGGAGCTAACGCGAGGGTCGGAGGGCCGGAGGGCCGAAGGGCCAAAGCGAGGGCTAGAGGGCTAGAGGGCTGGAGGGCTAGAGGGGACACCGCCACCAACGCAACTACCGCAGCACGCAGCTTCATCATTTCTCTCCACTCGTAAAGATTTGCTGCAATGACTCTACAGCGTTCACCCATAACTTGCCACGCCGCATGACGCAGCCGATTGCGCAGGGCAAGGCGCGCGCGCCCGGGCGCGTGAATCTCATCGGTGAGCACACCGACTACAACGACGGCTACGTGCTGCCGCTCGCGATCGATCGCGAAGTGACGGTCGCATTCCG
>DASRAP010000172.1:0-3527 GCA_035638155.1 Gemmatimonadaceae bacterium
GACGAGCGGCATGTAAACCTTGAATGTCGTGCCGGCTCCGGGCTCACTGTACACCCAGATGAATCCGCCCGCCTGTTTGACGATTCCGTACACCGTGGCGAGGCCCAGTCCCGTGCCCTCGCCCACGCCCTTCGTGGTGAAGAACGGTTCGAATGCCCGTGTGCGCGTCTCCGCGTCCATGCCGACGCCGGTATCGCTCACGGCCAGCATTGCAAACGGGCCCGGCGTGGCCGGCCAGTGCGCCTCCGAATACGAATCATCGAAATCGGCGCGCGCGGTTTCGATCGTCACCCGGCCGCCCTTGGGCATCGCGTCCCGCGCATTCACCGCGAGATTCACGATGATCTGCTCGAACTGGCCGGGATCGACGTGGATCACGAGTTGTTCGGCGCTGAGCGCCGTCGCGAGTGTGATGTCTTCGCCGATCAGGCGCCGCAGCAGTTTGTCGACCGACACGACCAGGTCGTTGAGCACGACGTCACGCGGCTGTATGACCTCGCGACGGCTGAATGTGAGGAGCTGCCGCGTCAGTCCCGCGGCGCCGGCGGACGCCTTGAGAATCTCCTCGATGTCCTCACGCCGGGGATCGTGCGAGCCGAGATCATCGTGCACGAGACGGGCGTAACTGGAAATGACCGTCAGCAGATTGTTGAAGTCGTGCGCGACGCCCCCGGCCAGCCGGCCGACCGCCTCCATCTTCTGCGTCTGCAGCACCTGCTGTTCGAGTGTACGCGCGCGGGTGACATCGCGAAGCGCGGTGATCCTTCCCGGAACTCCCTCCACGTCGTGATCGCGAGCGGTGACTTCGATAGTGATCTTTCTGCCATCCTTTCTCAGGGCGACGATGTCAGCTGGATGTTGTGCTCCGTCAAACACGCGCTGGGCGACGGTCAAACGATCCTCCGGTGCGGTGAAGTCGAGGACGGAGCGCCCGATGGCTTCCTCGGCGGAGTCGAGTCCGAACATCTCCAAAAAACCGCGGTTCACCTCACGGATGATGCCCATGCGGGTAATGAGAATCGCGTCGAATGCTGCATCGACGAGTTTGCGGAAGCGGGCTTCGCTCTCTTCGAGCGCGAGCTGCGCCAACCGTTCATCCGTGATGTCCGTCGCGACGCCGCTGATGCGGTCGACCGCGCCGTCGGCGTTCCGCACCGGTACGGCGCGAGACACGACCCAGCGCACGTCGCCGTTGGGACGCACGACGCGAAACGTCACGCGCTCCGGTTGTTCTCCGCTCTGGACACGACCGATGTGAGCGACGAGCGCTGGACGATCGCGCTCGTGCACAGCGTCGAGAAAGGAGGGCGGGTTGTCGTACAGACTTTGCACGCTTCGGCCCCAGATGGTTTCATACGCGCGGTTGATGAACAGCGTGCTGCTGTAGTCGGCCGCGACCAGGTAGAACACCTCGCTGATTGTGTCGGCGAGTTGCGCGAACCGCGCCTCCCGCTCCCGCGCGGCCTCCTCGAATTCGCGCGTCCGCACCGCAGCGTTCGCCAGTGCTTCCTTGTCGCGTCTCGTGTGCACCGTTCGCGCCACGGACACCGGAAGCATCGCGAGATTCTCCTTCAGCACGTAGTCCGCGACGCCCCCCTTCACGCACTCGACGGCCCGCTGGTCACCCAGAGCGCCGGTGACCAGGATGAGCGGCGTGCTGATGCCCATGCTCCGGAGCTCGCGAAGCGCATCCATTCCCGTCCACGCCGGCAGCTGATAGTCCGCCAGTACGACATCGTACGTCCCCGCGCGCACCCGTGCGCGGAACTCCCCCGGCGACTGCGCAATGTCCGCCTGGACGGAGGCGCCCGCGGAACGAAGTGCTTCGAGCGAAAGCTCCGCGTCCGCGAGGTCGTCGTCGAGCACGAGCACACGGAGCGCGCCGAGCGTTTTCACGGGATCGCTCCCCCCGCGGTCGGCCCGATGTTCGTGGACAGCCAGTACTGCCCGATTGTTCGCACCACGGAACGGAAGGCGTCGAAGTCCATGGGCTTCTGGATGTAGCTGTTCACGCCCAGTGCGTAGCAGAGCGACACATCGCGTTCGACGTTGGACGACGTCAGCATCACCACGGGGACGCGCTGGGTGCGCGGATCGCCCTTGATCTCCCGCAAGACGGTGAAGCCGTCCACCTTCGGCAGCTTGATGTCGAGCAGCACGAGCGCGGGGAGGGTCTCCGCGGAATCGGCGTACGCGCCGCGGTGAAAGAGGTAGTCGAGCGCAATGGCGCCGTCATGCAGGTGCAGCAAACGTCCGGCCAGCGCGCCGCGGAGCGACTCGAGAACGAACTCGGCGTCGGCGGGATTGTCTTCCACGAGCAGCACGTCCGCGGAGACGATCATCGGCGGACAGCGCCCGGTGCCGATCTGCCAAGCGTGAAGCTGAACGTGGCGCCCCCGTCGGGCGTCGCGTCCGCCCAGATCTCGCCGCCGTGCTTGTGCACGATTCGTTGCACGGTAGCGAGCCCGACGCCCGTGCCCTCGAATTCCTCGGCGCGGTGCAGACGCTGGAACACGCCGAACAACTTGTCGGCGTACTGCATATCAAAGCCCACGCCGTTGTCGCGCACGAACACGGCTGTGGTCCCGCGATGCGGCGCTTGTCCGATTTCGATGGCAGGCCGCTCGCGGGGCCGGGTGTACTTGATGGCGTTCGCCAGGAGATTCGTGAACGCGACCTTGATGAGCCCCGGGTCGCACACGACGGCCGGAAGGGGGTGCACGGTCCACTCGATGGGACGCGCGGCTGGATCGGACTGCAGGTCACCGATGACGGCGCGTACGACGTCATCGAGCGGAATGAGACGCGGATGAATATCCTGGCGGCCGATGTGCGCGAGATTCAGCAGGTCGTCGACCAGCCTGCCCATGTGACGCGTTCCATCGCGAATGCGCTTCAGATAGTGCGCCACCTGCTCGTCAGCGTCGCCGCCGAGGCGTTCCGCGAGCATCCGCGAGAACCCGTCAATCTGCCGGATGGGAGCGCGCAAGTCGTGCGACACGGAATACGTGAACGATTCGAGCTCGCTGTTCGCGATGCGCAGCGCTTCTTCGGTCTGTTTGCGCGCGGTCACGTCCCGGATGGCGGCGATGGCAAGGCGCGCGTCGTCGATGAAGAGCGGACTGAGACTGATCTCGACGGGAAACTCCGTGCCGTTCTTGCGCCGTCCCGACAGCTCGAGCCCGATGCCCATCGGGCGCGTCTGCGGGTCCGAGAAATAGCTCGTGCGATGGCCCGGGTGCGACTGGTGAAACCGCGCGGGCACGAGCAGCTCGACGGGCTCGCCCAGCAGTTCGTCGCGCGCGTAGCCGAAGAGGCGCTCCGTCTCCGAATTGACAAGCGCCACGCGACCGGAATCGTCCACGAGCACGAACGCATCGGGCACGGCTTCGAGCACGCCGCGGAAGCGCGCCTGCAGCACCTGCGCGGCGCGCTGATATCTGACGCGCGTGATGTCGCGCTCATTCAGCACGAGAAAGCGCACGCCGTCCGGCTCCGTGTGCACTTTCACGCTCACGCTCACCCAG
>DASRAP010000173.1:0-6752 GCA_035638155.1 Gemmatimonadaceae bacterium
ATAGGGCTCGGCCGCGGGACTCAGGTGTGACGCGAGGTATCCCGTGTGCGAGCGATCCTGCAGCGGGCCACCCCAGAACATGTACGACGGCCACCCGTAGCGCGTGATCAGAAGCTTGCGCGCGTCGCCGCCGATCTCGTCGCTCCAATCAAAGCGCTCACCGCGTCCGGGCGCCGCGCGCAAAGCGAGCAATGTCGTGCGGACGTTCTGCTCCACTTCGCGCTCGTTGCCGGGCTCGATGAACAGGGGGTCGGCGAGCCACCACATGCGCTCGTTGAGCGCATCGCGCTTCGCGCACGGCACATCGTAGTCATCCCGGTACGGCACATCGACGATGAGACGGTAATCCGTCCATTCGCAGCGCACGTCCTTCGGCATTGCCGCAAACGCCGCCGCGTACGCATTGCCCGCATCGACGACGTCCCCATGCGCCGCGCGCGCATACGCTCCGAGCACGAGACACCACCATTTCGTTCCCGTACACTCGCGTGACGCCGCGAGCGCGCCGAGGTATTCGCGCTGGTCCACGAGCAGCCGCACGCGCTGGCCGGCAATGACATCATCGTCAGGCCGCTGGCGGGCGGCCGTGTCGAATTTCGCGATGAGCATCCCGCGTGCGTTCCGCACCGCGGGGCGCCGGTCATCGGTGAGCGACTGGTCGATATTCGCGTGCTCATCGACGAGCACCTTGATGTCGCCGAGGTCGAAGCTCGGGCACACCGAAAACCACCCGTGTGCGCTGGAGATAATGCGCCCCTGGGTCGTGGCGCTGCGCACGCCCTTGTACTCCGCGTGACAGTGGTAATTCTCGTTGCGCGAGCCGTCTTCGGCCTGCGTGTCATCGAATGTCGAGAACTGATGGCGGTCGCGCTCGCTGAACTTCCACGCGCTGTCCCAGCTTGCAAAGAAGCGCCGCTCCGCTGCGAAGAGCGAATCGCGAAGTGAATCCACGCGTGCACGTTCACGAGCACGCGCAGGGGCCGCGACCCGAATGCTCGAATGCCCCAGGGTCATCAACAACAGGATGCCCGGAAGCCACCGCATCACACGTCCGCGAGTCCGGTGGTATCGACGGCGAAAGGCAGCAACGTTCCGAGTGGTTCAACCGCGCGCCGCACGTTTTCCGTTTCCCCCTCGCGCGCAATGATGAGCACGCACCCTCCGCCCGACGCACCGAGGGCCTTCGAGCCCGCGGCCGCCGCCTTTGCTGCCGCCGCGATGATCGAGTCGATGAGCGGAGTCGGAATCGCGCTATGGAGCATGCGCTGGAACGCCCAATGTTCGTCGATCATCGCCGCGAGATCATCGATGTCGCCCGTCGCGAGCTCGGCTGCCATCTGCTCGCCCAATTCTCTCATTCGTTTGAGCGAAGTCATGACGCGCCGGTCGCGCGCGCGATACGCGTCGAGCACGCCCGTGATCGTGTCGCCGGAAATGCGGGATTCACCGGTATAGATGATCAGGGCGCGCTGCTCGAGGGCCATTCGCGCCGCGTCAGTCAGCGGAATGCGCGTGACCTCCACGCGGTCCGTGAACCGGAGTCCGAGTGCGCCACCGTGTGTCGCCGCGTAGTGATCCTGACGGCCGCCCGCGATGCCAAGATCCTCCACCTCGATCGTGCGCCCTTCCTCGGCGATCTCGCACAAATCCCAATCCATGCCGCGCCACTTGCGCAGCGCGCCAAGCACTGCCGCGCTGGCCGAGGAGGAACCACCGAGGCCGGCACCCACGGGGAAATCGGTATCCAGTGTGACGCGAACGCCGGCGAGCCCCGAGCGCCGCACCGCGGCTTCGACAAGCTTGGCGTCACGAGCTGCCGGGAGCGGCGCGCCCTCTTCGACCGTCGCCGTCGCGTAGCGAGTGATCGCGACGTTGCACACATAGCCCGACTCGCGGTCGCAGTACGGAGGCACATCCGTCCAGCCGCCGCCGAGGTCAATGCGGGTTGGGGCGCGAACCTTCACTGCAAAAACCAAAAAGGAAAAGGGAATTGAAGCGGCAAACTGAAGTTGAATGTTGAAGGTCGACGCGGACCGCTGGGACGCTGCAGGGAAGACTAGCGAGGTCCGCGGCATGGCGCGGTTGCCCCGAATCAACTTCAAGCTTCAATTTCCGTTTCATCCTCAATTTCAATTTTCATTTCGTTCCTTTCCTGTGCTCGTCCACCTGATCTCGCACACGCACTGGGACCGGGAGTGGTACCTCCCGGCGGCGCGCTTTCGCCAGCTGCTGGTGGCAATGGTCGATGAGCTGATCGACGATCCGCCGCGGGACGGCGCGAGTTTCCTGCTCGACGGCCAGACGGTCGTGCTTGACGATTACCTCGCGGTGCGCCCCGAGCGCGCAGCCGAGCTCACGGAGCTCGTGCGAACAGGGGCGCTCGAAGTCGGTCCGTGGTTCGTGCAGGCCGACGAGCTCATTCCGGGTGCGGAGGCATTCGTCCGCAACCTGCTTGCGGGGCGGCGCGCGCTCAACGCCATCGGCGCGAAGGCTCCGCCCGTCCTCTATTGTCCCGATACGTTCGGTCATCCGGCCGCGCTCCCGATGCTTGCACGCGGATTCGGCTGCACATCCGTGATTGCGTCGCGCGGTTACGGCGGCTCGCGGTGGCCCGCCGGCGACGCCGCGTGGTGGATCGGGCCCGACGGCGAACGCGTGCTCTTCTTTCATCTGTCGAAGAGCGGGTACGAGACCGGCGCGCAGCTCCCCACATCGGCGGACGCTGCGACACGCCGGTGGCGCGAGATCCACGGTGATCTCATTCCGCGCAGCAAACTCGGCGCAGTACTCCTCATGAACGGCGCCGACCATCACGCGCGGCAAGCCAGGCTCGCCGACGCGATCGCGGCGCTCACGGCGGCCGCACAGCCCGACGTCATCCGTCCGAGCTCGCTCACCGCCTTCGGCACCGATATCGCGCTGCGCGCGGAGAACATTCAGCTCCCCGAAATCCGCGGCGAGTTACGCGATTCATACGGGTGGATGTGGACGCTGCAGGGCACGTTTGCCACGCGTGCGCACCAGAAGCGGAGGAATGCGCGGTTGGAACGCCTGTTGACCAGGGACGTGGAGCCGTGGGTCGCGCTCGCGACCCTCCAGCCCACCAGCCCTCGAGCCCTCCAGCCCTTGCTTCATTCCGCCTGGCGCTCGCTGATCCTGTGCCATCCCCACGACACGATCTGCGGGTGCTCCACGGACGAAGTTGCGCGCGCGATGGATGCGAGACTCGACGAGGCGGAGACGCAGGCGCTCGGCCTCCGGCGCGACGCGGTGTTCAGCCTCACCGGCCACAGCCCCGAGGCCGCACGCACGAACAAGGACGCGTGGACGCCGGTCGTGCTCGTCCGCAACGCTGCCGCGCGCCCGCGCGAAGGCGTGGCGCTCGTGCGGCTGACGAGTTTTCTCGCGGACGTGAAGGTCGGCATCCATCCCGATGCTGCGCCGGCACCCGAAGCGAAGCGCGTCACCCCGGCGCTCGCGGGCGCCCTCGCGTCCCAGGTGCTCGCGCGCTCCGTCGCCGACGAGCTCACCGAATCGCCGCGTCATTATCCCGACGATGACGTCGTGGCGGTCACCGAAGTCGCCGCGTGGTTGCCGCCGGTCCCCGCGTACACGGTGAGCGGATTCCGCCAGGCGACGCGCGCACGAGCAACCGCAATCCCGAACCCTGTGCACGCGGAGGGTCTGGCGATCAGCAACGGACGCGTCACGATTCGCGTCGATGACGAAACGGGCCGCGTCGACCTCGCCGATCACGTGCACGGCCGCGTCATCGAGAATCTCCTCGAATGGGAGAGCCTCGTTGACCTCGGTGATGAATACACACCGTCGCCGAGAGGCGAAAAGTTTGCACCAGCGTTCGGCGCCGCACGCGTAGAGCACCGCGGCCCGGTGCGAGCGGCGATCGCGCTCCGCTGGTCCATGCGGAGCGGCCGCGAGAATGTCACGGTGCGCGCGCGACTCATCATCGACGCGGACGCACGGTTCGTGCGGATCGCTGTCGATGGCGAGAACCACGCCCTCGATCACCGCCTTCGCCTGCGGGTTGCGACCGACCTGCGTCACCCGCGCGTGTTCGCCGATTCCATGTTCGGTCCGGTGGAGCGCGTTCCGCTTGTTGTGGCGCCGGACGAAGCGCGCATGGAGCTCCCGCTCACAACCGCGCCCCTCCACCGCTACGTGTCGCTGTTTGGCAAGAACCGCGGGGCGACGCTCTACTCCGACGGGCTCTGCGAGTATGAGGCAGATGACGCGGGTCGCGTGACCGTCACCATCGTGCGCGCGGTCGGGGAGCTGTCGCGTGGCGACCTGCCGGAGCGCCCTGGCAACGCCGGGTGGCCCACACCCACGCCGGGCGCGCAGTGCCCCGGCAGTTTTGGCGCCGAGCTCGCGCTGTTCCTGCACGGCGCGCGCACGCCCGACGTGGTCGACGATGTCGAGCGCACATCGGACGATGTGCTCCTTCCGCTCACGGGCGCGACGCTGCGCTCGGCGCTCGCGGTTCCGCCGCCGTCCGGCGGCATCGAGCTTACAGGAACGGGGCTCGCCTTTTCTGCAGCCAAAGGAGCCGATGCGGGCGGCTGGATGGTCCTCCGCTGCGTCAATCTGCTGGACCAACGCACGCAGGGCGCGTGGACGCTGCGTGCAACAATTCGCGAGGCAGTGCGGTCGCGTCTCGACGAACAGCCCGGCGAGGCGCTGGCGCCGGATGGAAGCACCATCCGTTTCACCGCCGGCCCGCGTGAGGTCGTCACCATCCTGGCTCGGTGACGGCCGCCCGGCGCCGGCGCGAATCGCGCGTATCTCCCCTCGCGGTGCTACATTGCCGCGTCGCTCTTTCGAGCTGAGTGCAATGACCGAGACCGTCCTGCGCCCGCGCTCCGCGACCGAACTGGTCGACGGCGCCTTCCAGCTGTTCAAGCAGCATTTCGCGCAGTTCGCGATCGTCTCCGGAATCGGCATGATTCCGCTGCTCCTCCTGACGCCGATCCTCGCGCGGTACAGCGGCCGGCCCGAGGATCTCGTGCTCAACATGACCGATGCGTTCTCCGCACTGCTCGGCATGATCGCCACGTGGGTTGCGTACAATCTCGCGAGCGCGGCCATCGTCGCCGCCGCGGCGCAGGGCTACATCGACGGCCAGGTGGACATCTCGGCGGCGATTGCCAAGGTCACCTCGCGCATTCCCTCCATTCTCTACGCGGCGTTCGTTCGCGGCATCCTGATCGGCTTCGGCTTCCTGCTGTTGGGCGTGGGCGCCGCGTATTTCTACGCCACGTACTTTGCGGTTCCCACGACGATCATCATCGAGCAGCTCAGCGGGCCCGCGGGGCTTGCCCGGTCGAAGGCCCTCGCTGAGGGACACCGGTGGATGGCGTTCAAGCCGCTCTTGCTCGTGCTGATCATCTACATCGTGGCGGCCGCTGCGGTCGGCGCCCTCGGCAACATGATATTCGGCGCCGACAACGCGGTCGCGAACACCCTGCTCTCATCCCTGATCCGTATTCCGGTGTACCCCATCATTCCGATCACCGAAATGCTCGTCTATTATGACCTCCGCATTCGGAAGGAAGGACTCGATCTCGAAATGATGGCGTCGAAACTCGAGAACGCGGGCGCCGCGGGTTCGCCCGCGACCTGAGTCGTGCCCGGACCGGAGGCATTCGCGCAGGCCGCTTCTCTTCTCCAGCAATCACCCGGTGCGAACGCGGTGCGCGATACGATCGCGTCCGTGTTCCGGGGCGGCGAGTACGACTGGACGAACAAGCAGACGCTGGGAAGCCTGCTGTTCGAGCTGTTCTCGCGCGCGGTGCGTGCGGTGTTCGATCTCTTTCGCGGCCAGTCGGCGCTTCGCACGGCGGCGCTCTGGACCGGATTTGCCCTGATCGCGCTGCTGGTTGTCAGAATGATTTATCTGTCCGCGCAGGGCGGACGATTTGAATCGAGACGGCTGCGATCGCGCTCCGTGGATGCGCTACGCGTGACGAACCCGTGGCTCGCGGCGCAGCGGGCCGCCGCGGAAGGCCGTTACACGGAAGCCGCGCACTTCCTGTATGCGGCCCTGCTGCAGTCGCTCGCGCGACGCGAACGACTCCACCTGCATCCGTCGAAGACCGCGGGCGACTACGCGCGCGAGCTCAGGCGTCAATCGTCCCCGGCCGTTGCGCCGTTCCGCACGTTCGTGCGCGCCTTCGAGCTGGTGGCGTACGGACGCGGGGAATGCGACCAACCGGCGTTCGAGCGACTCCAGTCGCTGGCGCAGCCGCTGCTGGGATCGGGCGAAGGATGAACGCTCCGGCACCCGTCGCTGCACGAGCCACGCATCCGCTGCTGCGGCCGCGTGTGTTCTTTCCGTTGCTCCTCGGCATTGTGCTCTTCAGCGTGCTCATGTCTCCGCGCCCGCAAATGTCGCAGCAGTCGCCGAATCTCACGACACATGCCACCGGACCGCAGGGCGCGAGCGGGCTCATGGGCATTGCGCGACGATTCGGGTGGCGCGCGTCGCGCCTCGAAGATCCCGTGTCGGACACGCTTCCGGCGGATGCGGTGTATGCGGTGCTCGTGCCGGACCAGGTGCTCACCACCTCGGACTGGCACATCCTGCTGGATCGCGTCCGCGCGGGCGCGTCGCTGCTCGCGCTCGCGGGGAACGGCACGCTTCGCGACTCACTGCACGTCGGTGCGTCGGATTGGCGCGGCACGTATTCGAATCCATTCGCGGACAGCGTCACGTGCCCGCGCGAGAGGCCAAC
>DASRAP010000174.1:0-2204 GCA_035638155.1 Gemmatimonadaceae bacterium
TTGTACGCGTCGTCGAAATTGAGCTGCGGATCGTTCAATACCTGGTTCTTCAACGCCCGTGCGTCCGCGACGTTACCCGTCGCCAGATAGCACTCGGCGGTCAACGTGCGCACCCACGGATCATCGAGTGGCGCTCCCTGCAGCTGCGTCAGGGCCTCCGCCGGCTTGTTCGCCCGCAATGCGATGAGCGCGCGCATGACACTGGTCCGCGTCGCATACTGGTTATCGGGCTGCGCCAAGGCCGTCAGCTTCTGAATCGCCTGGCGTGCGACGTTGGTATCCCCGGCGAGGGCATTCGCCGCCGCCGTGATCTCGATTTGCATCGGATCTTCCGCACCGCCGGCTTGCGCCGCGGCTGCCACGTGCGACGCGATGTCCGTGCTACGTCCCAACTGGGCATCGGCAATGGCCATATCCTGATGGATCTGCGCAATCAGCTTGGGGCGGTTCAATGCCTGGGCACCCTTGAGCGCCGCGGCGAACTGCTCCATTCCTTCTTTGACCATCCCGTCCATCAAGAAGCTCCGCGCCACATTGCGCGTATACGTGACGGTGGCCTCCCGCGACGGCGAATGCGTGATCGCCAGCTGGATCTGACGGCGCGCCTCGGAACCGCGTCCCGAGAGCTGCGCGAGCTCGGCAGAACCCATGTAGGCTTCGCTGAAGCTCGCATCGAGCTGGACCGAACGGGCATAATGCGCCTGCGCCTCGCTCGAACGGCCGCTCCACTGAAGTAGCTCGGCATACGAGTCCTGCGCGTTCGGCTGGTCCGGCGCCAGCTCCACATAGCGGCGCACGGCGGTCAATGCGGCGTCGTGATCCCCCGCCTGCCAGAGCTGATAGGCGAGAATGTTGAAGGCGGCCGCGTCATCGGGGAACCGCTCCGTGACGGCACGAATCGCTGCGACCGCTCCCGGCGCGGGGGCCGTCAACGCCGCGTAGAACGCGACGTTCGGATCGCCCGGCAGCAACGTCACTGCCGTCTCCCACAGCGCGTGCGCGCGGACTTTGTCGGGGAACTCCCGCAGCGCGAGTGCGACGACGCGCTCCGCCGTGGTGGCGGACGACATCTTCGCGATCGCGCTATCGATGGTGGCGACGCGCTCGGCCTGCGTGAAACCCGGGGCGACCGCCGCACGGAAGGCGCGCGCCAACCCGAGGTTCGTGTCGACCTCGAGCGCTTTATCGAAGTGCGTCACGGCGCGAGTGAAAAAGAGGTTGCGTGCGTCGGAAACGCCCGCGAAGAATTGTCGCGAGGCCTCCTCGGACGTCGTCGTCACCCGCAGACGTGCTGCGGCCGGTGACGCGACGGTGACCTGCTGCGCGGCGAGTGGCAGCGCCAGACCCAATAAGGCAACGGCGACTAAGGCTTTCATAACGGTCCTCTGTTGTTGCGGAAAAAAAATGAGTCCGGGCGATGGGCACCCGGACTCCGATAAAAACGAGTGAAGAGAAGACGCTTCAGTATAGACGCGTCGCCGTCCCTGAGATAATCGGCTGAAAGGACGAGATCTGCCCCCGCACCGGATCGCCACGCACGGCGTTCCGTACGGCCAGGTCCCGCACCTGGGCGCGCGACCACCAGCACCACGTGTTGGCGTCGACCGCGACGACGACGAAGGGCTGCGTGCCCTGCGACATGGTGCGGATGTCGGTCTCGGACAATGCACACAGATCGCGGGGAGTCAGGTTCGGATCGCCCTGCGCGGTGGCGCCGGCGCGCGACGCGAGCGGATGGTTGTGCCAGATCGCGACCGCTTCCTCGGGGCATGGACCGAACGTCGCGTGATCCGGCGCCGAGAGCTGCGGATCGGGCATCGTGAAGCCCGTTGCAACGACGCTATCGCCATGCGTGGTCCCGGTCAGGCACAGGACGATCTCGAGTTGCAGACCCGCCGCGAGTGTCTGGAGCCGGACCAGCAACGTGGAATCCACCACCAGCCGCGCCGGTGGAGGCGGCGGGGGCGGGGGCGGGGGCGTCGCACTGGACATCGCGAGAACCAGGATGCTCAAGAGGTCGATCACGATCCCTCCAAAGCTGCCAAGAACGTCCGCCCTAGTATACCATACGGCGCGCGGGGCCGCCGGGGCTCCTGTCGGTGGACTTAACTACTTTAGTTAAGTAGAGCGAGTTTGGCCAACGCTACTTGACACACCCAGTACATCTGACCACGTTGCGCGGGTTGGGTAGTGTTCGCATTGAA
>DASRAP010000175.1:0-3120 GCA_035638155.1 Gemmatimonadaceae bacterium
CGTCACGGGCACGCGCGACAACAACTCTCGTGCCTCCCACGACCCTCGGATTACGGCAGCGAATTCTCGCGCGACGTCTCGGGTGTGATCGACGGTGAAACACGCCGATCACGAAATCGGCGACCGCGCGGCGCTCGAGCAGGCGTGTGCATCGAATCGCGCACGTTGAACCTGCGGGGCGCGAAGTTACTTGACGGCTCGCTTCAATCCGGCGCAGGCTTCATAGCTTGACGCCGCGGCCTTTTCCAGGACACCTGCCGCTTGAAGGAGCCGGAGCATGAGCACCATCACGGTCGGTAAGGAGAACTCCACCCCCATCGAGCTCTATTACGAAGATCACGGTTCCGGGTCGCCGGTCGTGCTCATCCACGGATGGCCGCTGAGCGGAGCGTCGTGGGAAAAACAGACCGCCGCGCTGCTGGCGGCCGGTCACCGCGTGATCACCTACGATCGCCGCGGCTTCGGACGTTCGAGCAAGACGGGCGTCGGCTACAACTACGACACCTTCGCGGCGGATCTCGACAAGCTGCTGAAGAAACTCAACCTGAAGAAGGTCGCGCTGGTCGGGTTCTCGATGGGGTCAGGCGAGGTGACGCGATACCTCGCGAAGTACGGCGACAAGCGTGTGCGCAAGGCGGTCCTCATCGGCACGCTCGGGCCGTACCTGGTGAAGGCATCCGACAACCCGGAGGGCGTGGACGCGAGCGTGTTCGAGGGCATCAAGGCGTCGCTGCGCGCGGATCGTCCAGCCTTCCTGATGGAGTTCCTCCGCAACTTCTACAACTACGACGTGACCGGCGGAAAGCTCGTGGGCGAGCGCGTGCTCGAGGACAACTGGAATGTTGCCGCGGGCGCGTCCGCCATCGGGACCGTGGCGTACGTCGACTGCTGGATCGAGGATTTTCGCAAGGACCTGAAGAAGAACAAGGTGCCGACGCTGATCCTGCACGGCGATGCGGACCGCATCCTGCCGCCCGACGCCTCGTCCCGGCGGCAGGCCAAGATGATCAAGAACGTGAAGTTCGTCGAGTTGCCTGGCGGGCCGCATGGCGTGCTCTGGACCCACGCCGATCGCATCAACGCCGAGTTGGTCAGCTTCCTGAAGTAGGACGCCGCGCACTCACGGGCCGCCGTGTTCGCATCACAACGCGCTGTGCGGCGCGGCGCCCGGCGTCCGCGTTGACGGCGCACTTTCCACCGAAACCCGCTGGCACGAAAAAAGGTACCCGGCCCGGGTCGCGCGTCCGGTTTTTGACGCGCGAAGGAGAGCAGCAGCATGACTCCAGCCGGTGCGACACAGGAACTCAGCGAGCAGGTCACTGACACGACGGCGATTCGTCCCTTTCGGGTGTTGAATGTTCCCGATGCGGAGCTCACCGAATTGCGACGGCGCATCAACGCGACGAGATGGCCCGAACGGGAGACAGTCAACGATCAATCGCAGGGCGTCCAGTTGGCCACCATCCAGGCGCTCGCGCGCTACTGGGCCACCGAGTACAACTGGCGCGCGTGCGAGGCGAGACTCAACGCGCTCCCGCACTTCATCACCGCGATCGATGGTCTGGACATTCATTTCATTCACGTGCGTTCGAAGCACGCCAACGCGCTGCCGCTCATCGTCACGCACGGCTGGCCCGGCTCCGTCACCGAGCAGCTGAAGATCATCGACCCGCTCACCAATCCCACGGCGCACGGCGCGAGCGCAGCGGACGCGTTCCATGTCGTGATTCCGTCGATACCCGGCTACGGGTATTCGGGCAAGCCGGCCGTCACCGGGTGGGATGTTCCGCACATCGCGCGCGCCTGGACCGTGCTGATGAAGCGCCTCGGCTACACGAAATTCGTGGCGCAGGGCGGCGACTGGGGCGCGATCATCACCGAGGTGATGGGCGCGCAGGCACCGCCGGAATTGCTCGGCATTCACACCAACATGCCGAACGTGATTCCGGTCGACATCGACAAGGCCGCGTTTTCCGGTGCGCCGGCGCCCGCAGGTCTCTCCGCCGAGGAGACGGTCGCGTATGAGCGACTGAGCTTTGTCTACGCCAAGGGGATCGGCTACGGCTTTCAGATGGGCCTGCGGCCGCAGACGCTGTACGGCATCGCGGATTCACCCGTCGGCCTCGCGGCGTATTTCCTCG
Organism: Gemmatimonadaceae bacterium; assembly: GCA_035638155.1. Classification (GTDB taxonomy): domain Bacteria; phylum Gemmatimonadota; class Gemmatimonadetes; order Gemmatimonadales; family Gemmatimonadaceae; genus DASRAP01. The sequence goes on from DASRAP010000175.1 coordinate 2,142, forward strand.
ATCACGACGCGCGCAGTTACGAGCTCATCTCGCGCGTTTTCAACGGACAGCCCGAGGGCATCACCCGCGACGACATCCTCGACAACCTCACGATGACCTGGTTGACGAATACCGGGGTTTCCGGCGGCCGCCTCTACTGGGAGAACTGGGGGACGTCGTTCTTCGCCGTCAAGGGCGTCAGCGCCGCCATGCCGGTGGCCGCGAGCGTCTTTCCCGACGAGCTCTATCCCGCGCCGCGAAGCTGGGCGGAGCGCGCGTATCCAAAGCTCGTGTACTACAAGACGCACGACAAAGGCGGCCACTTCGCGGCCTGGGAGCAGCCGCAACTCCTCGCAGAGGACGTGCGCGCGGGCTTCAGATCACTGCGGAAGAACCAGTGAGCGGCGGACGGCTTCGCCGCAGTGACAAAGCTGAAAACTGCTAGGATCGGCGCATTTCGCAGACCCCTACGCGGATTGTCGCCATCCTGCTGCTGATCACCGCAGGGGGGATCCCCGACGCGCGACGTGTGCGCGTTGGCGTCCCCGCCGCGGCGGCCGGCGTCGCACCGGCGCGGTTCGTTCGTCTCAGCGAAGCGCGCCCGATGCTCACCGAGCTTGCAGGCAGGCTCCCCCCCGCGCTCGTCACGCTGACGCCGGCGCAGTTGGACACGGAGTGGCCGCACTGGATCGAACGTCACGATCGCGACATCCGCGCGCGGCTCGACCAGGGCGACGAAGACACCGTCGTCAACTGGATGCTGTTCGGCACGACGTTCACGTCACGACCGCGCGCCATCCTCGGCGCGGTCGAAGCGGGCACGACGGGCGATCGGGATGTCGTGGTGCGCCGGACCATCGAGCTGATCGAGGCCCGCCTCGACGATCTCCTGACGGCGCTGGCGACGCCCGGCAACGACGAGCGCCGGCTGTTCGCGCGATCCCTGCTGCAGCGGCGAGGACTTCGCTTCGCCACCGCCGCCGAGCGGGAGGCCGCGCGA
>DASRAP010000176.1:0-5334 GCA_035638155.1 Gemmatimonadaceae bacterium
CGTCCGACATCGCGCACTTCATGTATTTCGACCCGAAGTGCAATTGTCATCACCCGCGCGTCGGACCGGCACCCGAGACGCTGTTCGCGTTCTCCATGCACGCCGACACGCTGGCGTTCGCGGTCAACACGCATCCACTGCCAAGCGAGGGATGGGAAATCGACCGCCCGCTCGCGATTCCTGTCCCCACCGGCGCGTTTCTTGGATACTCGCCCGGCGACAGGCAACACGTCGTGAACGCCGTGCGGGACCGCGCCCGCGGATTCCTCGATCGCGATCATGGGTACACGTTTTTCCTGACCGACCTCTCGATCGGCAAGCGTGTGCTCGTGTACGCATCCATGGCCACGGGCTGGGGCGATACGATCATTTACGGCGCGCAGTACCGCCCGGAATCCATGGGCCGCGTGCTGAGCAGCATCATGATGGAAAACGACCTTCTCCCCGCGTCATTCACGAAGCGCGCCGAGAACGCGATCGATATCGCGGTGAACGATGGGGACGGGCGCCTGGTCTTCATGTCGAACAAGACGCCGATCACGTCCGATCTCGCTGCCAGCACGAGGCTCGGCCCGCGTTTCGCGGATCTCACCGTCACTGCCGCCATCGATCCTCGCGAGGTCGGATCGCTCATCGTCGGCGGACTGCCGGGATCGCGGTTGCCGTTCCTGCTCGGCGCACTCATGCTCGCGGGCGCGCTGACGGTGACCGCAGTCACGCTGCTCAGACGGGAATCGGAGCTCGGGCGCGTCCGCGCGGACTGGATCGCCAGCGTCTCGCATGAGCTCCGCACGCCGCTCGCGCAGATCCGTCTGTTTCTCGACACGCTCAGGCTGGGCCGCGCCAATACCGAGGAACGGCGCAATTGGTCGCTCGCACAGATCGATCGCGAAACCACGCGGCTGTCGCACATGATCGAAAAAGTGCTGAGCTTCTCGCGTCTCGGGCGCGGGTCCGAGCCCGACGCGCAGGCGTGCGACATGGTCCGCGAGGCCGACACCATCGTCAGCGAATTTCGCACGATCGCCGAAACACGGAACGTGACGATCGCGACGGAGTTCACGAGTATCCCGCCGGTCAGGCTTCGCCGTGATGCGCTGCGGCACATCCTGCTCAACCTGCTCGACAACGCGGTCAAATACGGACCCGCGGGGCAAACCGTGCGCGTCCGCATCGAGCCCGTCGGCACGAGTGTCACGCTCAGCGTTGCGGATGAAGGACCCGGCGTGCCGCTCTCGGAACGCGATTCGCTGTGGCGCCCGTTCGCGCGCGGGAAGACGAGCGCCGAGCAGGGCGGAAGCGGCATTGGACTCAGCATTGTGCACGATCTCGCCGTGCAACACGGGGGCCGCGCGACGGTCGGCGCCGCACCCGGCGGGGGCGCGCTCTTCGTCGTGACGCTTCCGGCGGAGCGCGCGGCGTGAGTGAGAAATGCGCGCGCATCCTGCTCGTGGAGGACAACGCCGATCTCGCCGCGGGAATCGAATACAACCTCAGGCTCGAAGGCTACGACGTACTCACCGTTGGCGACGGCAGGAAGGCGCTCACCTCGTATGCGGAGTGGACGCCGGACCTCGTGCTGCTCGACCTCATGCTGCCGTCCGTGGACGGCTATGACGTTCTTCGCGAAATCCGGGCGAAGGGCGGCCCGCGCACACCGGTCATCATCCTGAGCGCGCGCGCGGAAGAGGCCGACAAGGTTCGCGGATTCAGGCTCGACGCGGATCAGTACGTCACCAAACCGTTTGGCGTTCTCGAGCTGCTGGAGCGCGTCGCGTCCGTGCTCCGGCGCCAGTCGCCGCACACCGACGGTGACGCCGCGCCGCTCGTGTTCGGGGATATTGCCGTCGACGCCGCGCGGCGCGTGGTGACACGCGCGGGGCAGGACGTGCAGCTCTCACCCAAGGCGTTCGAGCTTCTGCTGACGCTGATTCGCCGCAACGGCACGGTTGCGACGCGCAACGATCTCCTGCGCGAAGTCTGGGGGTACGGCGCGGCAGTCATTTCGCGCACCGTCGACACGCACATCGCGGAGCTCCGGCGGAAGCTCGAGGACGATCCCGCTGAACCGAAGCACATCGTCACCGTCTGGAAGCTCGGGTACCGCTTCGTACCGTAGCGGCTTGCAGTTCCCTCACAACTTCGGCATCAAACGATGATCATTGCGCTCGCCGATGATCGTATGCTGTTGCATGCGATTTTCACCGGAGATCTCTGTGCCCCTGACACGCTCAGTTGCCGCATTCTCGCTCGCCGTCGTTACGGCCCTCTCGCCATCACCCCGTCATCAGCTGGCTGACAGCCGGAGCGAATTGCTCGTCGACGCGGCGTCGCTCAAGTCGCACCTGAACGACCCCAAACTCGTGATTCTGCACGTGGGCACGAAGGAGGGCTTCGACTCGCTGCACATCAAGGGCGCGCGGTTCATTCAAATGGAAGACCTCTCCGCGCCGCACGACATGTCGCCGGGCGTGCGGATGCTGGAGATGCCTTCGATCGACACACTGCACGCGCGCCTGGAGCGGTTCGGCATTTCGGATGATTCGCGAATCGTCGTGTATTACGGCGACGACTGGGTCTCACCGTCGACGCGCATCGTCCTCACGCTCAACTATGTGGGACTCGGCGCGAACACACGGTTGCTCGACGGAGGCATGCCCGCGTTCGTCGCCGCCGGCGGCGCAGTGACGAAAGACGCGACACCCGCGCCGAAGCCGGGCAAGCTTGCGCCGCTCAAGGTTCTGCCCACCATCGCCTCGGCCGAGTGGGTACGCGACAACGCGACGAAGCCCGGCATCGCGCTCGTTGACGCGCGCGCCGCGGTGTTCTTCGACGGCGTTCGCCCGGGTGGCGCACAAGGCCATCAGAAGGTCGGGCACATTCCGGGCGCGCACAGCGTTCCGTTCGACTCTGTGTGGACGGACAAGAACTTTCTCAAATCGCCCGAACAACTGAAGGCCATCTTCGCCAAGGCCGGCGTCAAGCCGGGCGACACCGTGGTCGGCTATTGCCACGTTGGCCAGCAGGCAACGGCGATGATCTTCGCGGCGCGCTCGCTCGGTTACAAGACGATGCTGTACGACGGCAGCATGGACGACTGGGCGCAGCGCGACTGGCCCGTGGAGAAGAAATGAATGCCCGAATACCCGTTCGCCCGTCGCCCGTCGCCCGTTGCCCGTGGCCCGTTGCCCGTTGCCCGTCGCCCTTTCCCCGTTGCCCGTGGCCCGTTGCCCTACGCTGACCCATACCGTGCCGGCATCGCGCTCGGTCTTGTGCTCCTCGCGGCGTTCGTGACCGTGGGGCGCGGGTTGGGCGCGAGCGGCGCGTTCGCGAGTGCGGCAACGCAGGCTGCTACTGCCGTTGGCGCCGCGAATGGTAACGCCTACTTCGCCAAGTACGCCGCGAGTGGACCGCCGTGGCGCGATTGGCTCGTGGTCGAGCTCGTCGGCGTTGTGATCGGCGGAGCACTGTCGGCATTTCTCGCGGGCCGGTTCAAAGGCGCCGTAGAACGTGGCCCGCGCATTGGTGTGACGGCGCGGCTCGCGGTTGCGCTTGGCGGCGGCGCGGTCATGGGCGCCGGCGCGGTGCTCGCGCGCGGATGCACGAGCGGCCAGGCGCTCACGGGCGGCGCCATGCTGAGTGTGGGCAGCTGGGCCTTCATGATTGCCGCGTTTGCCGGCGCGTACGCTGCAGCACCGCTCCTGAGAAGGCTCTGGACGTGAGGCCGGAGTGACGGCGCCGTTTCTCGACGCGGCCGGGCCGCGCGGATTGTTTGCCGCACTTGGCATTGGTGTCGCGTTCGGATTCACACTCGAACGCGCCGGACTCGGCAACGCGAAGAAGCTTGCCGGGCAGTTCTACCTCACCGACCTCACCGTGATCAAGGTGATGTTCACGGCAATCATCACCGCGATGCTGGGCGTGTTCTGGCTCGGCAAGTTCGGCGTGCTTGACGTGTCGCGCGTGTACGTGCCCGAGACGTTTCTTGCACCGCAGATCGCCGGCGGGCTCGTCTTTGGCGTGGGCTTCGCGCTCGCCGGGCTTTGCCCCGGCACTTCGTGCGTCGCCGCGGCGACCGGCCGGGCCGACGGCCTGATGGTGATGGCGGGGATGTTCGCCGGGGTCCTTGTTACTGGTCTCGCGTTCGCGCCGCTCCGGCGCTTTTACGAAAGCACGGCGCTGGGTGCGCGTACGCTGCCCGACGTGCTCAAGCTGTCGTATGGCGCCGCGGTATTCGCGGTCGTTCTTGCCGCGATGGCCACATTCGTCGCCGCTGAACGCATGGAATCCAGGAGTGGCACATGACATCACGCCGCACGTTCGCGTTCACCGCGCTCGCACTGGGCGCCGCCGCTCCGTTTGCCAGGAGTCCGTTTCGCTCCAGGAGCGGCACAGTCGACGTCGAGGCCCTGGCGCGCGAGGTCGAGCGTGGCACTGACCATGTGGACGCGATAGAGCTCGCGGCGTGGATCAAGGACCGGAAACCAAAGCTGCGCGTGTTCGACCTTCGCACGAAGGAACAGTTCGACGAGGAGCACATTCCCACCGCCGAGCACGTCCCGATGGACGAGATCGCATCGGCGCGGATTGCCGGCGACGAGACCGTGGTGCTGTACGGCGAAGGCGGCGCGCATGCGGGCCAGGCCTGGGTGTTTCTGCGCGCATTGGGTCACGAACGCGTGGTGTTCCTGCGCACCGGGGCGTACGAATGGGTCGAGCAGGTGCTGAACCCTGCGCTTCCGCTGGACGCGACGGATTCGGAGCGCGAGGCCTTCGCGAAAGCCAGCGAGCTGAGTCACTACTTCGGGGGTACGCCGCGCCGCGACGTACCGAGGTCGCAGCTGGGCACGACACTGCGCGAGCTCAAGCGGCGCGGCTGCTAGCCAGCGCGTGACTGCGGCCGTGCGCGTACAGGCGCCGCGTGATGCGGCGTACGAGTCGTTCGAGTCCATCCGGGCGACGGAGTTCGCGCGTCTTGATGCACAGGACGTTGTGTACCTCGATTACACGGGTGCGGCACTCCCGTCAGAGTCGCAGATCTGCGCGCACGACCAATTGCTCCGTGGATCGCTGCTCGGAAATCCGCATTCGGAACATGCCCCGTCGCGCGCGGCGACCGTTTGGATCGAGGAAGCGCGCGATCGCCTGCTCCGCTTCCTCGATGCGTATCCGGATGAGTACGAGGTGATCTTCACGGCGAACGCGTCGGCGGCGATCAAGCTGGTGGCCGAGAGCTACGGGTTCGGCCCGCGCGCCGGGCTGGTGATCGCGGCGGACAATCACAACTCGGTCAACGGTGTGCGCGAGTATGCGCGGCGCGCCGGAGCGCCGACC
>DASRAP010000177.1:0-24801 GCA_035638155.1 Gemmatimonadaceae bacterium
GCTCGGGCGGTATCAGGACCTGATGGAGGGCATTGCGTCGCTGCCGTTCGTAGCGGGATTCTGTTACACGCAGCTCACCGATATCGAGCAGGAGCTGAACGGCCTGCTTTCGTTCGACCGCCAGCCGAAGGTGGATCCGGAAACCGTCGCCGCCATGCACAGGCGACTCTTCAACGTGTGACGCCGGGCGGCGTGAGCCACCGCTCGCGCCGTTCGGTGGCGTATCGCTCCTTCGCCTTGCCGGAAAGACTGGTCGGCGCGTGGAATGCGCCGGTCGGCACGGCGCCGCCGAAGAAGTTCATGTCGACGGTGGCCACGCGACCTCCGCCGAACTCCAGGTAGCAGCTGCCCGCGGCTTCGTATTTCTCGGGCGTGCCGGTGCGCTCGATACGTGCGATGAGCGAGCTCGCGACGCTTTTCGCCGCGCTCTCGGCGAAGACGCCGGCGCGGGCGCTCCCGGTCTCGGCAACATCGCCGATGGCAAAAACATTCTCGAAGTCCGTCTCGAGGGTTTCGCGGTCGACGGGAATCCATCCCTCGCGGGTGAGGCCGCTGGCCTCGACCACTCGCGGCGCGCGATGTCGTGGCACGCCGAGAAAAAGATCGCAGCGAAGCACGCGCCCGTCGTCGAGGCGCACAGCGTGCTGCGCCCCGTCGGCGCGGTCAATCGAAACGATTTCGCGCTTGCAGACAAACGACACGCCGGCGGCACGAAACTCCGACACGAGCGCCTCGGACGTCTCGTTGGACGGCGGCACCGGGAGCTCCGTCGGAACGACCAGGGTGATGGTGCATGCGTCGCGCACGCCGCGCGTCACGAGATCGTCGTGCAGCAGCAGCGCGCACTCGCTCGGGGCGGGCGGACATTTGTAGGGCAAGCCGCATACGCCGATGACCGCGTGGCCGCGTGTGAATGCACGCACCGCGTCACGCGCCCGAACGGCCCCGGCAACGGAGAAGAACTCGTGCACGTCGCCCAGCCCGGGTGTCGATGCGACGTCCATGTCCGCGCCGAGCGCGATCACGACAAAGTCCGCTTCGAACATCGCGTGCGCGGTCATCACGCGCCGCTTCCACGGATCGATGGACGTCACCGTGTCGTGCACGAAGCGCACGCCCGGTTTGGCGAAGCCACGGTAGGGAATGGCCACGTCCAGGAGCGTCTTGCGCCCAAAGAGAATGTCGAGCTTGGAAAAACCGAAGACAAACGCGTCAGCGCGTTCGATGAGGGTGACGTCGATTTCGCCGCCGAATCGCTCGGACAGCCGGGTGGCGAGCTCGAGGCCTCCGCACCCCGCGCCAAGGACCAGTACGCGTGCAGTCACCGCGCCTTATACACGCGCTTCAGCAGGACGGACCTCCGCCGTCAGGAGTTGGGTGAAGTCCCGTGCGAACTGCTCCACCGCCGACCAGTCGGTATACTCGTGATCGCGGGTGGTGTCCGTGGATCCGCCGTTCATCGCCGACGCCTTTTTCATGTACCACCGCAGCAGGAAGCCGTAGCGTGTGAAGTTGACGGCACCGGCGAAGGTGACCCGAAGGTCCGGCTGCCACCCGGCATGCCGCAGGAACTCATCCCGCAGGACACGGGCCGCCTGGCGAGCGCGCTCGAACGTGCTTCCGGCGGAGGCGCACACGGAGAAGAACGCGGCCGGCAGGCGCTCGAGTACCGCACGATGCGTGCGAATGAAGGCGGCGGCGGCTGGCTGGTGTCCACGCGCGATGATGGACGCGCCGATGATGATGCCGTCGAACGTGGCGGGATCGATCGCCGCCGGGAAGGCTTTCGCGTCAGCGAGCGTCACTTCGAGCGATGACGCCCGGAGGTGCTCGGCGAGCGTGCGGGCAATTTTTTCCGTTTGCCCATAGCTCGTTGCGTACACAATGAGAATGCGAGGCACTCTAGCCTCTCGTTGGAGTCGTAGGGTCAGGGTACGCACCGAGTGGCTGAAGGGATATCGGTGAACTTCCTCTGCCGTGTGCGGTAACTCTTGGACAGGCCCTTGGCAGAACCAGGGTTCCATGACATTGTTCGACTACGAGCGCACACCGGGCCCTGGGGGTATCAGGACGGGTTGCGCGTTGGACCGGCCAACACGGCTGAATGTCCGCGCCCGCGCTCGGGGATGAGTACACTCCCGTCTGCACCGCGTGCGCGATCGACTCTGCACTCGCACGCGAGGATTCCATGGCTGTTGCCGCAAAGCCCGCAATCACTATGCTGGACGACAGAGCGTCGATTGGCCCCGGCGGCCTCAACGACATCCTCGGGGGAGGACTCGCGCGAAACCGCGTGTACCTGCTCGAAGGCGTGCCCGGTTCGGGAAAGACGACGCTCGCGCTGCAGTTCCTCCTCGAAGGAGTCAAGAACGGCGAGTCGGTGCTGTACGTGACACTCTCCGAAACGGATGAGGAGCTGCGCGCGGTGTCGAAGTCTCACGGCTGGTCGCTCGACGGCGTCGCGATTCGCGAGCTCGTTCCGTCTGAATCCAGTCTCAAGTCGGACGAGAACTACACGATGTTCCACCCGTCCGAGATCGAGCTCAGTGAAACGACGAAGACCGTCCTCGCCGACGTCGATCGGCTCAAGCCGACACGCGTCGTCTTCGATTCATTGTCGGAGCTCAAGCTGCTGGCCGGAAACTCGCTCCGCTATCGCCGCCAGATTCTCGCACTCAAGCAGTTCTTCAGCGGCCGCCAGTGCACGGTGCTCTTTCTCGACGATCTCACGTCGGTGGATCACGACCTGCAAGTCGAAAGCATTGCGCATGGCGTGCTCAGGCTCGAGCAGTTCTATCCGGAATTCGGCGCCGAACGGCGGCGTCTGATCGTGCTCAAGCACCGCGGGACGAGCTTTCGGGGCGGATATCACGACTACGCCATCCGTCGCGGCGGTCTCGAGGTGTTTCCGCGCCTCGTTGCCAGCGAACATCGCTCGCAGCCGCGTGGCCGGCGTCTCGAGAGCGGCATTCGGGAGCTCGACACGCTGGTCGGCGGCGGACTGGAGCGCGGCACGAGCACCCTGATCGTGGGAGCGGCGGGAACGGGGAAATCCTCGATCGCCGCTCAGTTCGCTGCGGCTGCGGCACTCCGCGGCGAGAAGGCCGCGCTCTTTCTGTTTGATGAGCGGGTCGACACCCTGCTTTCACGGTGCGAGGGTTTATCCATTCCGCTGAAACAGGCGCTTGCCGACGGTCTCGTCATGCTGAGGCAGGTCGACCCCGCCGAGCTTTCGCCCGGCGAGTTCACGCAGCTTCTCCGCGACAGCGCTGAGAATTTCGGGGCGTCGATGATCGTGATCGACAGCCTCAACGGATATCTCCACGCCATGCCCGGCGAGCGATATCTCGTGGTCCAGCTCCACGAGATCCTCACGTACCTGGGGCAGGCAGGCGTTGCGACGCTGCTGATCACCGCGCAGCAGGGGCTCATCGGGAACAACATGATCTCGACCGTCGACGCCAGTTACCTGGCGGACTCGGTCATCCTGATGCGCTACTTCGAGGCCGGCGGCGAAGTGCGGCAGGCGATCTCGGTGATGAAGAAGCGCTCCGGAGAGCACGAACGGACCATACGGGAATTCCGTCTGGAGCGGGGCAGGATCGCGTTCGGCGAGCCACTGCGCGATTTCCGCGGTGTACTCACTGGAGTACCGGTGATCGAGCGGGCGGGCGAGCGCAACCCTCGCAGCGATGCGCGGGGATGAAGGAGGCGGGTGTGATTGACAGGAGCGCAAGCGACCGCGACGGAGAAGACCTGGAGCATCGGGTACTCTTCCTTTCGCCGTCACCGAAGGACGCGGCCCTCACGGAATCCGTGCTCGCGCGCGCGGGCGTGGCGTGCCAGTGTCACGGGAACATCGGCGCGCTGTGCGCCGAGCTCGACCGCGGAGCGGGCGCTGTGCTCATGGCCGAAGAGTTCCTCGCGGGGGATGAAACCGATGAGCTGGTCCGGTGGATTTCCCGGCAGCCTTCGTGGTCGGACTTGCCGCTCCTCATCTTTGCGCGCACCGGCGCCGATTCGGTGAACGTCACGCGCGCCATGGATCTCCTCGGGAACGTGACCGTCATCGAACGGCCACTGCGCATTTCGTCGCTCGTGAGTGCCGTGCGTACGGCGCTCCGGGCCCGCGCGCGCCAATACCAGATTCGCGACCAGCTCGCCGAACGCGAAGAAGCTGCGCGCCAGCTCAAGGACAGCGTCGACGAAATGCAGGCCCTCCTCGATACGCTTCCGGTGCCGGTGTACATCGCGCACGACCGCGGGGCCGATCAGATCACCGGCAACCGGGCGGCCGGCGAGATCCGCATGTCCAATCCCGAGATCGCGGTGCTCCGGCGCGCCGCACGAGGCGAAGAAGTGCGCGGCGAGGAAACCAGCCGCGTCATCGACGACGATACAATCGTGCACAGCGTGGTCTGGGCGACCCCGCTCTTCGGGTCGGACGGCGTGCCGCGCGGTGGCGTTGCTGCCGCGGTCGACATTACGCAGCTCAAGCGCGCTGAGGCCACGCTCCGCGACGCCGACCGGAAGAAGGACGACTTCCTGGCCATGCTCGCGCACGAGCTGCGAAACCCGCTCGCGCCGATACGCAACGCACTGCATGTCCTTCGCCTCACGGCCGGCCGTAATACGCCGGCCGAGCATGTTGGCGACATGCTCGAGCGCCAGGTGAGTCACATGGTGCGGCTCGTCGACGACCTGCTCGAGGTCTCGCGCATCACGCGGGGCAAGATCGCGCTCCGGCGCGAGATCATGGACGTGCGCGCAGTCGTGCAGAACGCCATCGACATCAGCCGGCCGCTCATCGACGCCGCGGGGCTCGAGTTCACGGTGAAGTTGCCGGACGAACGGCTGACGCTCGACGCGGATCCTGCGCGCGTGGCGCAAATCATCGCCAACCTGCTGAACAATTCAGCGAAGTACACCGATCGTGGCGGGAGCATTTCGCTCACTGTGGACCGTCACGACGGGCAGGCGGTGATCACGGTGCGCGACAGCGGCATGGGCATCTCGATCGAAATGCTACCGCACGTGTTCGATCTCTTCACACAGGCAGATCAGGAGTCGGAGCGCGTGCAGGGCGGACTCGGTATCGGCCTCACGCTGGTGAAGAAGCTGGTCGAGCTTCACGGCGGAACGGTCACGGCGTGGAGCGAAGGAAAGGGCAAGGGCAGCGAGTTCGTCGTGCGACTGCCGCTCGCGCGCACGACGCCGCCTGCGTCGCGCGTCGTGAAGGAGACCTCCATGCCGCGGCTGCCGGGCCTGCGCGTGCTCGTGGTCGACGACAATCGTGATGCTGCCGAGAGTCTTGCAATGGTGGTGAAGATGCTTGCCGCCGACGCGCGCGTGACGTTCAGTGGCACCGAGGCGCTGGCGGTGCTCGAAGAGTACCGGCCCAACGTGATGTTGCTCGACATCGGCATGCGCGTGATGGACGGCTACGAAGTCGCGCGCCGGGTCCGTGCGCATCCCGACTTCAAGGACATCACGCTGATCGCGCTCACGGGATGGGGCCAGGACGAAGACCGGCGGCGCTCGCGCGCCGCCGGGTTCGACTATCACCTGATCAAGCCCGCAGACATCGACGCGCTGCAGGTGCTGCTCTCATCCGTCGAGGTGAAAGCCGCGAGATAGCGACCGTTATTTCACGTGAACCGGCACCGTCACGGTCGGCGGGAACTGGGGTACGGGCAGCGGTTGCTCGCCTTTCTTCGGAGGTGGCGGAGGAGGGAAGGGCGGAAGACCGAATGTGAGTGTGAGCTCCGTCGAAGACGCCGGCGTGAAGTCGAAGTCGTAGATCTCGCCTGGATCGAACACCAGCAACGCGGGCTTCGCCACGGCCTGCGACGCGGGAAGCGGATAGCCGTCCTTCGCCGTTGCCCGCCACGAGACGGGTGCCGCCTTGTCCCCGGTGCCGCTCTTCAGCGCGACCATCGTCGGGATGTCACCGGCGAGATTAAACAACCGGAAGTGGTACCTCGTGCCCGCCTTGAGCGTCATCGCGTCCGGCTGCGCCTTGCCGTTCAAAAGCACATGCGGGAATGGGCCGAGCACCACGTTCTGTCCGGTGCCCGCGGTCCCGAAAAACAACACCTTGTCCGTTTCAGGATCGTACTTCTGGCCCGGATCGAGCACGATGATCGGACCGTAGAGCCCGCGGCCCATCTACTGCGCTTCATTGAAGTGCGAGTGGTACATGAAAGAACCAGCGCGCGGCGGCGTCCAGCGGACCGTGAGCGAATCGTGCGGCTTGATCGCCGGCAGAATGTTCGTGCCCGACCCGCTCCACCCCGGCACGCCGTCGGGATAGCTCTCGAGCTCGATCCCGTGCCAGTGGATCGTTGCATGATCGTTCGACTCATTGACGATCGTTACCGCGACGGGCTTGCCGCGCTCGAGCACCAGCGTGGGGCCGGGAATCGGCATCGCGCCGGGCGCTTTGGACTCGGGCGCGCCGTCGACGACGAACGACATGCCGGGCTGCGTGCCGTACATGTTGGGCTTCATGCGCTGCACGATGCGGATCCTGCGCGGCGCTGCACCCGATGCGACCATCGGTCCCTTCGGTGCGATGCTGATCCCCATCACGAGCCCGAACATCTGATGCGGGCGATCCGACATGTGCTGATGTTCGGCCGCGTCGTTGTGGTCGCCGTCTTCGGTATCGAGCGACGCCAGGCTCGACAGGTGCGTGGCGTAGTGGCAGTGATAGATCCAGTTGCCGGGGCGGTCCGCAGCCCACTCGAGCGATAGGGTCTGAAACGGATTGATGACTTCGGTCACTCCCATGCGTTGCTGCGCCAGTGTGTACATGGAATCCGTGACGCCGTCGCCTTTCGAGTTCACCCGGAAGTAGAAGCCGTGAAGGTGCATCGGGTGGTCGGATTCGGTGAAGTTCAGCACCCGCCAGTGAATCGAGTCGCCCTGGGTGTACGCGAGCTTCTCCGTGTGCGGCCATGAGAGACCGTTGATCGCCATCGTGCCGTGACCAAGGCCCGACTTGCTCTTGAAATTGACGGTGAAGTACCAGGACATCGCCAGAATGCGCTCGTTACGAACGTTCATCGCGCCCGGCGGATCGACGATGATCGCGCCGTGAAGCTGTGTGTCCTCCGGAAGCCGTCCGCCGAAAGGATCGACGCCGGTGCGCGCGAGATAATAGAACGTGCCTGGCGTGGTGGCCGTGAAAGTCACGTCGCCCGTCGCGTTCGGTGCAATTACGATGCTGTCCGCCATGCCGCGTTTCTTGCCGAAGCCGAACACGGTGAGCGGCTTCGCGAGCTTGTTCCTGATCGTCGCGTGGATCTCGGTCCCCGTCTTCACGCGGAGCATGGGTCCGGGCGTCGAGAGCCCTTTGCCGGCTTCGGCGAACGCGGCGACGTCGAGTGCGCGGCCGCTGTCACCTTCGGGGCGCCACTGTCCGGTCCGCGCTTCGAGCGCGACCGTGAGCACGGCACCCTTGAGCGTTCCCGCCAGTGCCCTGTTGTCGTTGGGCCTGACCGTCTCTGCGGCGGGCGGCGCCATCGTTGCGGCGCCCAGCGCCGCCAGGGAGACGAACGAAAGAACGAGAAGCGTGCGGGACATTCTTGCCTCCAGCGAAAGAAGTGCGCGCACCAAAATGCGGTTTCCGGACTCAACGCGCCAGAAGCAACCTCGACATCAAAACGTCATTCAAGCGTCACCGGCGGCCGACATCGCAACGAGTTTCTTCATGGTGCTGATATTTCGCGATGTGCCGCGGTCCTTCAGCATCTTGTTTACCGCCGCCCAGAGCGGGCTGTGGACGATATTCTCGGCGCACCAGATGTATGCCACGCGCTTGCCGAGCGCGAGCTGTTCCGGGCGCCAGTTCTGTTTGAGGAGCGGCTTGAGCTCCGCGTGCGCGCGCGCATCCCACGGCACGAGCAGGAGGAGGTGTGACGGGTTCGTCGCCACGTCTCCCAAGGGGTTTTCCTCGACCGCGGCGGCAACCTCGGTCGCACTCAGCACCGTCACGCGCGACGAAACCCCGAGCTTTGTCGCGACGGCCTTCTCGATTTTCGACGCCGCGTCCGTGGCCTTGCCCCTCGCGGTGAACACGAGGTTCCCGCTGTTGAGGAGCGTCTTCACGTCGGCATATCCAAGCCCTTCGACGACCTTGCGCAGGTCGGCCATGGCGATGCGCTTGGCCTTGCCGACGTTGATGCCACGGAAGAGCGCGATATATGAGGGCACGCCTGAACATAGCCGGGGTAGGGACAGAGGACAGGAAGCACCATCCCTCCCCAAGGGTGCCGCATGAAATCCGTCATTTTCGTGCTGACCGCCGGCCTCGTGCTCGCTGGATGCCGCGGTGATCGCAATGTCGCGCAGGCTGCGACCGTCGACAGCACGGCCGTCGATACGATCAGCGGTCCGCACTTCGTTCCGATCAAGCCGGTGGTGTCGAAGGTTCGCCTGATTGCCGCGCAGAAACGCATTCCGCTCACGGTGAGCTTCGCCGGCGCGGGGCCGTTTCACCCGGGCATGTCGCTCGCGCAGGCCGTCGTGGCGACCGAAGGTGATTTCTGGACGTCCGACAAATCCATCGCGTGCTCGTACTTTCGGTCGAACCGGACGCCGGGAGTGAAATACCTCTTTCTCAATCGCCGGCTCGCGCGCATCGAGGTGGACAGTGGCGCGACGACCGAGGCCGGGGTCGGCATCGGCGCGACCGAAGACCAGGTGGAGAGCGCCTATTCCGGGCGAACATCGCTGACGAAGGACACCTTTACCGACGGGTATTTTCTGACGGCGTCGGCCCCCGACGACAGTCTCCGAAAAATCGTTTTCGAGCTCCACAATCGCCGCGTGACGCGCTATCGCACGGGAATCGTGCCGGCGATTGGATGGGTGGAGGGCTGCTCCTAAGCGGCCGCTCGCCTGCGCGTCACTCGCCGCAACAGGTATCGCTCGATGCCGCGGTTGATAGGGCTCAGCGAGAAAATGATTGCCATCTTGATGCCCAGCAGCGTGAAGTAGTTGCTGCTCGCGAAAACCTTGAGCACCGTGCCGAGGATCGCGTCCTGGAAAATGAACAGCACCACGGCGACGGCGAGCGTGAATGCCTTGGCCTTTCGCCCGATCTTCGCGCGCGTGAGCTCGTCGATCGTATCCTGAAGCTCCACGTTCTTGCGCTCGATCTCCTCTTTCTGCCCGCGGATGATCGCGTTTTCCTTGCGGGTCTGTTCGGCTTCGAACACGGCGCGCGCGTCCGCCAGGGAACGCGCATTGTCTTCGCGTTCGACATCTTCGCGCAGTGCGTGGAAGCGTTTGTAATGCTGCAGGCTCTTCGCCGGGTCGTGCGTTCGCTCGTAGACCTGTGACAGCTGCAGATGCATCTGCGCCATCTTGGGCTTGACGTTCAGGGCCTCGGCGATCTCGAGGCCGTGCTGCAGAACGGCGAGCGCCTCGGTACACTGGCCGCGCTCGAGACGAATGTCCGCGAGACGCGCGCAGTTCGTCACGGCGCCCGCGAGAAGCCGGTGCTCCTCCCGGATGTCCAGTGCACGCTGGCTCAGTCGCTCGGCTTCATTCAGGTCGCCGGAGGTGAAGCGAAACGTGGCGAACTCCGTAAGCGAGTTCGAAATGTGCAGCGGATGCGCATGGTGCTCCGCAAGCTCGAGCGCCTGCCGGAACCGCTGCTCCGCGTCGTCGGGCTTGCGCTGTCGCGCATAGACGCGGCCCAGGCCGTGAAGCGCATAGATCTTGAAATAGAAATCGTTCGCGCGCGTGCTCTCGTCGAACGTCACCTGGAACATCGAGAGCGCGTCGGCGTCATGGCCCATGTCGAAGTCGATGTTGCCCATGCTGTTCGCCGTCGCCGCGAGAAACACCGGATGGTTTCCCGACGCCTTGAGGAGCTCGTATGCCTCCCAGAGTGTCTTCAGCGCAAGATCGTAATTGCCGAACGTCCGGTAGATCGCTCCCGTCAGCATTGCGCACAGGCCGACGCCGTCGCGCGCGTCGTGCTCGGTCAGGATTGCCCGCGCCCCCGTCGTCAGCGCGAGCGCCGCGTGCAGCTCTTCGGCCACGAACCGGTCCATGGCCTGGAAGAACATCGCGTAACCCCGAAGCGCGCCCCCGCCGCCGTGTCCCGCGTTCGCCCATTCAAAGAACGCGTCCGCAGTGACGCGCCGCTCGGCCTTCGGTATGAAACGAAAACGGTTGAGCGCGGGGGCGAGGTGCGCCTGAACGTCCGGCGGCGCGCAATGCTTGAGGGCGTCGATTTCCCTCGTCACGAGCTCGAGGTCGGTCACCGCAACGGCCTCGGGGGCTGCCCTAGGCAGGCAATTCCACGATGAAGACACTCCCCCGCGGCGCACCATCTTCGACCCAGATGCGACCGCCGTGAGACTCGACCGCGAGTTTGCAGAACGCGAGCCCGAGCCCCGTCGAGTCGAACCCCGTTTCCGAGCGCAGCGAGGCGGCCCCGAATTTCTCGAAGATCCGCTCGCGCGCTTCAGCCGGGACACCACGGCCCTGATCCGCGACGGCAATGCGGACACCGCATGGCACCGACATCACGGACACGCGGATCGGCTTGCGAGGCGGTGAATGCTTGATGGCGTTGCTCACGAGATTCTCGACGACGCGGCGCATCACATCCTCATCGCAGCGCCACATGACCGCGAAATCGCCAATCATCTCGATCTCGCGGTCCGGGTCCAGCGCCCGCATGAAGCTGACCACGCCGCGCGTCAGCGCGGTGAGATTGGTGAGCGCGGGCTTGACCGGCGCGCAGGTGCTCTCGAGCCGGCTCACGTCCAGAAGTCCCGTGGTCATCCTGTGGAGACGTTCGGCGCCCCCGATGGCGATGTTGACGTCATCGGACAGGCGGGCGGGGACCTCATTCCTCAGAAGTTGCAGTTGCGCCAGCAGCACGGTGAGCGGCGACCGAAGATCGTGCACCAGCATCTCGATCTCCTGTCGCGGCGTCGTTTGTTCCTCGGCCGGGGTCTGCACGAACAGCCGCTGCACGACGAGGGCAAGTCCGATCGTGAGAATGACGAACACGTACGACGGCAGAGGTCCGCGCGGGTCGCTCGTCACGAGCGCGCCGCGCTGTTCGGCGATCGCAAGAAAACTCGCTCCGGCGAAGCACACAATGGCGGTCTTGAGTCCCGCGCGCTGCCCAAGCAGCGCGCCGGCCATGATGATGAACAGTGCGTAGAACACGCCGACCGGAGCGTGGACGCCACCCGTGCCCCAGGCTCGTTGTGTGACCAGTAGCGTGAGGCCAAGTACGAGCACCCAGCTGGCGATCAATGTGCGGCCGCGCCGGTTGAGCTCGTGCAGTAACGCGACCAGCAATCCTGTGGCACCAACGGAGATTGCCCGGCGTCCCAGCGTGGTCGGTTCGACGGCAACCGCGAGCGCAAGGACAATGAATACCACGGCGAAGAATGGCCATGCGGCAATCCAGAGAGCGCGCGCTTTTCGCGTGAGCTCCGGCGTCGCCAGTGTCGGCGGCGCGAACCACTTGAAGAGTCGCGTATCGAGCAGCTTCGCGTCAGCGCGAATCATCTGAATTCTCTCTCCTTGGGTCCGATCGGAATTATTTCCCTGCTACGTTCACCATCGGAGGTCCGTTGTCCCGCTTCACCGGCGGGACGCTCTTGAGGTAACGATAGATGGACCGCAGATCGTCCTCGGACAACCTCGAAAACGCCTGCCAGGGCATCGGTGATCCGGGAAGGACCCGACCCTGACGGAAACGCGCGACGAATTGATCCTCGGTCAGCCGGCCAACACGGCCGGTTTCCGGATCGCTGGTAATGTTTGGAGGCGACCACGTATGCGCAGGATCGTCCGCTTCGGTGAATCCTTTAGTGCCCCCGAAGCGAGGACCCGTGAGCGCGCCAGTCATCTGGCTCCGTTCCGTGTGGCAAGCCCAGCAGAGCGAAACTGACTCAACCAGATACCGTCCGGTCTCGACCGATGCGCCGTGCGGCGCAACCTTGGGCGGTGGTGATGCCGGACCGACTGGCTTTGAGAGCGCGGTGGCCCGGATCACCTTGCCAAGCAGGTTGAAGTGCTGCGGAGGCACTTCGTTGTGCACCGGCGGCTGTGTGCGAAGGTACGACACTACCGCGACCAGATCGTCGTCCGACAGGCCCTGCATCTCCATGAACGGGAGCAGCGCGCGCCCGTCGTGACCGACACCGTACCTCAGCGCACGCGCGATCGCGCGATCCTCAACGGCGCCCAGGCCCGTCGCGGAATCCGGCGTCAGATTCCGCGGATAGAACTTTCCCGGTGGGATGTCGAACACGAACCCGCCAGCGAGCGGCACATCTTCGCCCTTCGCGTACGCGGCGCGTTGGCTGGGATCGCCGTGGCAGGAGCCGCACGGCGCGGCATTCCGAACGATGTATCGCCCCCGCTCGATGACGGCGGAATCCTTCGAGGCCGTCACTGGCGGATAGGGCGCGTCGAATCGGAGGTGCTGCCTGAAGGCGACGAAAATCGTGCCGCCGACCAGAAAGACCGCGGCGAGGATCGCTACGACTCGCAGAATCTTGCGCATGTGCGGAAACCGGGATTTCGGACGCAACAAATGAATCGCAGGACGCCGCGCTCGTAAACCCCGGGGTGGGCGGAACCTGCGCGGGGGCGGCCCCGTAGGGAACGGCGTGTCCGGGTCCACCCTTCCAGCGGCCGACCGCCGAAACGACATCGATGGCCTTCGCGGCCTCGCCGTCATTCTCGTCGTGCTGTTTCACGCGGGCTTCCGCGTGTTCAGCGGCGCCTTCGTCGCGGTGGACGTGTTCTTCGTGCTCTCGGGCTTCTTCCTGGGAACGTCGCTCGCGCGCACGCTCGCGACGGACGACGACGTGCGGCCCGGAGATGTCTACGCGCGGCGTGTGTGGCGCCTCTTGCCGTCGCTCGCCGTGGTGCTGCTGGCGACGCTGGCGAGCGCGCTGCTCCTGTACGCGCCGATCGACCGCGCCGCGGTCGCCGACGGCGTCGCGACGTCGGCGCTGTTCATTTCAAACCTCGCGTTCGCCGCCGGAGGGGTGAACTACTTCCACGCGGGCGAGAACCCTCTGCTGCACACGTGGACACTCGGCGTCGAGCTGCAGGTCGTGCTCGTGTTCCCGCTCCTCGTTCTCGCGCTCGCGGGACTTGGACGGCGCCGGGCCGGCGAGACGACGGGCGCGGAGCGACGTGTTGCGGTGATGCGCACAGTGCTCGGCGGGCTCGTGATCATCGCGGTTGCGTCATTCGCCATTTCGGCAACGATCAGCTCGCGCGCGCCGATGTGGGCGTATTTCGGGCCGCATGCGAGACTGTGGGCGTTCTGCGCCGGTGCGATCGTCGCGCTTCTCGCAGGGGGCGGGCAAAGCGTTCTCGGAACGTCCGTGCGCCGCGTGACGGTCGCACAGGCTGCTGCGTTGGCGGGCATTCTCGTTCCGGCATTCGTTTTCGATCGCACCATGCCCTATCCCGGAGCGATCGCACTCGCACCGGTTGCTGGAACGGTGCTACTGCTGATCGGAGGGACGGTGGGCAGCACGACGCCCATCGGAAGCGCGCTTTCGTTCGGGCCGCTCGTGTCGGTCGGCCGCGTGTCGTACGCGTGGTATTTGTGGCACCTCCCAATGATGGTCGTTGGCGCTGCGCTCGTGCCGACGATCGGACCGTGGGGCCGGCTCGCATGCGGCGCGGCGGGCCTTGGGTGCGCCGTGGTCACGCATCGCCTGATCGAGCGGCGCATGAACGGGCCCGCCGCACCCCGCCTGGTCGCGGACCGGCCGATGTTCGCCGCGGCGATGGTGTGCGGGAGCATCTTCGGTGTCGCGACTATCGCGTCGATCTGGAGCGCCGCTCGCGTCGAGCGGAGCGTGCACCGCGTGTACGCGGCCGCGCGCGCGGATCGTATGGAACATCCGTGCTGGGTCGAATCAATCGATCAGCCGAACCGCGGGTCGTGCGCATTCGGGGATATCCGCTCCGCGACGACGATTGCGCTGCTGGGCGACTCGCACGCGGAGCACTGGCTCGGCGGGCTGGACCGCGCAGGGAAGGCGCACGGCTGGCGGATCGAGGTCAACGTGATGGGAGGGTGTCCCGTCGCCGATTTCAGCAGGCTCATCAGCGGGTCGACGTCGCGTCGGTACTACCAGTGTTCGCGATACCGCGAGGCCATACTGCGAAAACTCATCGCCCAAAAACCGGGCGTGGTGCTGCTCTCCAGCTTCGACTATTACATGGAGTCTGGCGAAGGTGAAGGCATCGAGCAGCAGGTGAGTGAATCGGCGTGGACCGAGGGATTGCGCCGAACGTACGCGCGGCTCACGCAGGCCGGCATTCGCGTGATTGCGATGCGCGGGACTCCGCTCGTGCCGTTCAACGTGCCGAGTTGCCTGTCGCGCCGGGCAGCGGGGATGGCGTTCGCGACCAATTGCACGTACGCGCTGGATCGCGCGTTCATCCAGCGAGCTCGGCGCGCGCAGGACGCGGCGGCGCGCGGGTTGCCGGTGCGGTTCGTGGACATGAACGATCTCGTGTGTTCGGCGCAGCGTTGCGTCACGGAACGCAATGGACTCGTGATGTTCACCGACAACAATCACCTCACCGCGAGTTTCTCGAAGTCGCTGGCCGGCCCGCTCGGCGACCGCCTGCAGGCAGCGCTCAGGAACTAGCGCGAAGCGTCTTCGGCGCCAGCCGCGAGCACGCGGCCAAGTCCTGCCGCTGCGCACCACTCGGTGAGCTGCCCCAGATGATACGCGATGTGACCGGTCATCAGATAGGCGAGGAAGTCCCCGGCCGTCGGAAAATCGCCGATCGCGGGCGTGTACGGATTCGGAGCCGCGAGCAGGGCAGGCTCGGCGGTTTGTGAAATTGTGTACAGATCGCCATACACCGCGCGAAACGTGTCGCCGAGCTCGCGCATGGGCGGGTACTGCGCGGGATCTGTCGACGGCGTGGTGCCGGGATTGAACGCGGCCCGCCATTCGCGTGGACAGACCGGGCGCCCTCCACAGAGATGACGCCCGAAATCGCCCGTGACCGCAAGATGTCCGATCAGCCATCCCGCCGTCTTGAGGTCCGGCCGGGGTTCGAGCGCTCGATGCGAGTCATCGAGCTTTGCGAGCGCGCGTTGCGTAAGGCGCGCGAGATAGCGGCATTGTGCTGCGGTCTGATGCATGGCTCAAAGATGCCCGCGATTCGCCCCGGAGCAACGGCGGCAGCCGCCGGATGGTCACAGGGGCCTTGACGCCGCGCGAGGTATACACTGTATACTGCATTCATGAGAGGCATTTTCATTGTCGCTGCGCTGGCGTTGGCGCCTCGAGTGCCGCGGATTCGGGAGGCCGACGCGCTCGCGGGGCAGTGGCGCTTCACGATCAGCGCGCCCGAGCGCGGTGAGATGGTGGTCCGGATGCGCATCACCGAAGCGCAGGGCGGGGCGTGGACCGCTGCGTCACGCCTCGGGGCGGCCCGCGCCTTCGTTCCCTGGTGGAAGTACCAGCTTGGACGGCTCACCGGAAAGGTCCCGGACGGCGGATCGCTCGTCGTGCTCGATGCGCACGTGAGCGGTCCGGGGCGTTTCCGCGGCGCGTTTCGCTCGGAGATGATCGGCAAATACACGGTGGACGGAACCGTGGGAAAGGACCGCATCACGGGCGTGTTCCGGCGTGATTCGAGCGGGGCGTCCGTGGGCACGTTCTTCGCGACGCGCGACGCGGCCGCAGAACCGGTCCGCGACTACCGCTCGCTCGCGCGAACCATTGCGGACACGCTGGTCGGCGACGTGTTCGATCCCCGTCTCGCACGGACCGAGCCGTGGAAGACGTTCCTGGGCGCCGTCGCCAGAGACATGTCGCGCGCCACCGACGACCTGGACGCGATGGCGGCGTTCTACTCGAACCTCCCCGGCCTCGGGCTGTCGCACGTCGAGCTCGTGCGCGATCCTGTGCTCGCCAGGCTCCCGATCGATTCACTCACCTCTCGCGTCTGGGGCCCGCCGGACTCGCTCGTCCGGTTTCAGTTCATCGGCCCCGGCGTGGGCTATATGCTCGTGCGCAAATGGGACGCGGTCACGTCCGCCATCGATCGCGCGTTCCGGCGTCTCGACTCCGCGCGCGCCAACGCGCTCATCATCGATCTTCGCGGGAACCCGGGCGGGGACAACTCGGCCGGAGCTCCGCTCGCACATCTGTTTCGTGACACGACGTATGCCGGCGTCCTCCTGACGAACAAATGGTTCTCGGTGCATGCCGCGCCGCCGACGGTTGCCGAGCTCTCAGGAACGCCGTTGGTGACGCGTGACGAGGGGATCGAGATCGTGCGTGCAATCCGTGCAAACGGAGCCGTGCGGGCCGGAGCCGTTCCGCGCGCCCCGTACTTTGCCGGGAAGGTCTACGTGCTCATCGATGGCCGTTCAGCCAGCGCGTCGGAGCCGATTGCGCATCACCTCA
The DNA here is from genome assembly GCA_035638155.1 of Gemmatimonadaceae bacterium. Lineage (GTDB taxonomy): Bacteria > Gemmatimonadota > Gemmatimonadetes > Gemmatimonadales > Gemmatimonadaceae > DASRAP01. The sequence continues at coordinate 16,449 of DASRAP010000177.1, forward strand.
GGAGCACGGGTCGCGCAACGCTGATTGGGCAGCGCACCGCGGGCGCGATGCTCATGCATTTGCCACACGACCTGGGTGACGGCTGGGTTCTCCTTGTTCCCGAAGCAGACTTCTACGCAGCAAACGGCGCCAGGCTCGAAGGGCACGGTGTCATGCCGGACATCGTCACGCCCTCGCGCGAGGCGCTCGTCGTCGCCGCTCGGGAAATCGCAAAGGCCGACGCGCATGCCGGTGCCGTGGTGGAATCGATTGCGCTCGTGAGTCTCGGCCGCTGGATGGCATCCGTCGACGCGTACCGCCGCGCCATCACGACTCGTCCCGAACCGAATATTCGCGCGACGCTCGAACGCACGATCAAGCGCCGGCTCGGCCAGGCGCCGGACGACAAGGACGCGAAGGCCGCGCTGGAAGCGCTCACGGCGGTCCGCGATCATTAGCGATGCCCAGCACGAGAGAAATTCTCGACATCGCGGAAGGCATTCATCGTCGCGAAGGACTCGATTCGCTCTCGGTCCGCCGCGTGGCGGAGGAGGTTGGCGTCACACCGATGGCGCTCTATCGCCATTTCCCGGGCAAGGACGGTCTCCTGGATGCGCTCGTCGCGCGCGGATTTGCCAAGCTCGAGTCGCGATTCGGCCGCGCGGCGCGCAAGCGCACGCCGCTGGCGCGCGTGCGCGGGGTGCTCACCGAATACCGCGAATTCGCGATCGCGGAGCCGCGGGTGTTCGAGCTCATGTTTTTCGTCCGCCGCAGGAATGTCCCGACCGCTCCCGCCTCACTCGCCCAAAGCTCGTCGCCGGCCTTCACGATAATCATCGCATCGGTGGCGGCGGCGATGGAGGAAGGAAGAATCCGGACGGGTGATCCCGCCCAGACCATTCTGCTCCTCTGGTCCGTGGCGCACGGGTTGATCGCGCTGCATTTCAGCGGCCGTTTCGGCGGAGACGCGTCCCGGTTCAGGCGGATCTACGATGCGCAGATCGCTACGGCGCTGGAGTTGCTCGCGGGCTGACGCTCATCCTGGCCTCGTGTCGCGCCGCGAGACCCGTGCTAGCACGCGAGCACGCCGAGCTCGTGCATGCCTCCCCAGCGCCCGTCCGCGAAAGAAATCTCGAACGTCGTCCATGTCGTCGCCGTGAGCATCGGCTGAGGGAGGGGTCTGCCAAGCCGGCAAGACGTCGTCCGGAAGGACGGAACGCTGTACGAGACGGTCGCTTTGGTATCGCCTTTCAGCCGAACCTCGACGAGCGTCACCGGTCCCTTGCCGACAAGGGCGCACCCGGAATGCGTGGCCTTGTTGCGGCAGGTCACGAATCGCCTCCAAAGATCCGCGCTGTCCGCCGCCACACGCGCGGTATCGGCAATGCGTCCCTGCTGGCGCAACCACGCGAGCGCCGCCGCGCGCGCGGCGGTCACACTGTGGGCGCCCGAAGTCTGGGCGTGGACCGGCCGCACCAGCGCGGCGACGACGGTCGCTGTAATGAACAGTTTTTTCGGCATGCTGCAAAATAGCAACGGGCCATTCGCTGCGTCCTGGACGCTCCGACAACCAAACCCTCCTTTCGTCTGTCGAAAGGAACAAGATGCCCGATCACACTGAACACACCCACGAGCTTCTCCCGGGAACGCTCGACATGCTCGTCCTCAAAGCCCTCCAGCTGGGTGACATGCACGGCTGGGGGATCACCGAACGGCTGCTCGTCGGATCGGGGAACGTTCTGCAGATAGGGCAGGGGTCGCTCTATCCGGCGCTCTACCGACTCGAACGCCAGGGATACATCAGGTCCGATTGGGCGATGAGTGAGAACAACAGGCGCGCGCGGTTCTATGGCCTCACCGCGGCAGGCAGGGTGCGGCTCGCCCGTGAGCGACAGGCGTGGCGCCGGATGGCTCGCGCCCTGGACCGCGTGCTCGCGATGGAGGGTTAGATGGCACGAATCAGGGATGCGTGGCGTCTGTTCACCGGGCTCTTTCGCCGGCGCCTTATGGAAGAGCGGTTGGCGAGCGAGCGCAGCTTCCACATCGAGATGGCGACGAAACGGCACGTGAATGCGGGGAAGTCCCCGGAGGAAGCGCGCCGCCTCGCGCTGCTGGAATTTGGACCGCGAGAACGGTTCGCCGAAGAGGCGCGCGACGAGTATCGCAGCCGCTGGATGGAAGAGGTCGGGCAGGATGTGCGGTACGCGTTCAGGAACCTTCGTCATTCACCGACGTTCACGCTCACTGCGGTGCTCACGCTCGTGCTGTCCATCGGCGCCACGACGGCCATGTTCTCCGTCGTCAACGCCGTGCTGCTCCGCCGGCTCCCGTATCCGCAGCCCGATCGCATTGCGGTGCTGTGCGAGCTCAACAACGAGAACCGCGCGCAACGTCCATGCAATTCGTTGAACCCAGGGAACGTGATGTACTGGCAGCGGACGTCGAAGGCGTTCGCGACGATCGGCGCCATGCGCGAAGCGCGTGTGTCGCTCGTCCCCCCGAACGCGGACGCGGTATCGGTGCTCGCGCGCGCAGCGAACGCGACCGTGTTCAAGATCATGGGCGCGCGCGCCGCGACCGGCCGGTTATTCGACGTCGTTGACGACACGGGGAGCGGCGCGAACGTCGTGGTGCTGAGTCACGCCTTCTGGCGCTCCCAGTTCGGCGGCGACTCGGCCGTCGTGGGCACCACGGTGCGGCTCAACACGTTTTCGTACACAGTCGTGGGTGTGGCCGCGCCGGACGCCACAATCTTCGATCCCGTCGACATCTGGCTCCCCCTCAGGTTTCAGCCGCAACAACTGAATCAGCCCGGGCGCTCCCTGCGCGGCATCGGCCGTCTCCGCGACGGCGTCTCGATGGCGCAAGCCGATGACGAAATGCGTGCGATGGCTGCGCAGCGTGCCGAATTGGCTCCGAACGTCAACACGAACTGGACGGCGTACGCCCTCCCGTTACACGAGCGCCTCGTTGGCGGAACACGACGCGCGCTTTGGGTGCTCCTCGGCGCGGTCGGGTTTCTCCTGCTCATTGCCTGTGCCAACGTGGCTAACCTGCAGATGGTGCGCGCGGCGTCGCGGCAGCGCGAGTTTGCGCTTCGCATTTCGCTGGGGGCCTCGCCCGGGCGCGTGGTGCGGCAGCTGGTCACGGAGAGCATTGTCCTCACCGGCGTATCCACGGTGCTCGGCCTCTTCCTCGCCGTGAAGGGAACGACGGCTCTCGTCTCGCTGCTCCCGGCGGGTATTTCCGCCCAGGCGCTGCACGGGGTCACGGCCAACGGGACGGTGCTCGCGTTCTCGCTGCTGGTTGCCGTCGGCACGGGTGTGCTCTTTGGCGTTGCGCCGGCCTGGCAGGCGACGCGGTCGGACATGCAGGCCGGCCTGAAGGACGGCGGGAGAGGAACGGCAGGCGCATCGCGGACCAGTGCGCGGCTCCGATCCGCGCTCGTCGTCGCCGAGATTTCGCTCGCGGTGATGCTCCTTGCCGGCGCGGGACTCATGGTCCGGAGCCTGTCGGCGCTCCAGCGCGTGCGTCTGGGATTCGATCCGGCGCATTCGCTGACGGCCAGCATGACGATTCCGCGCGCGGTGTACAGGACCGACACCGCGGTCGTGAACTTCTTCCGGAACGCCGAAGCACGCGTGCGCGCGTTGCCCGGTGTCGAAGCGGTGGGCGCGATCAGCTATATGCCGCTCAGCGGCGAGCGCTCGGCGAGCGGATTCAACGTGGAGGGCCGGCCACCCGCCCCCGCGGGCTCGGAGCCTGTCGGCGACATGCGGGCGGTGACGCCCGGTTATTTCGATGCGATGGGTGTAACGATCGTCGCGGGACGTGGCTTCACGGAACACGACGACATCGGGTCACCGAAAGTCGGCGTGATCAGCGAGACCCTTGCGCATTCGCTGTTTCCCGGAGAGAACCCCGTCGGTCGTTTTCTTGTCTACGAGTGGAACGTACTGGAGCGCGTCGAAATCGTCGGCGTCGCGGCCGACGTGCATCACGAAGCCGTGGACAAGCAGCCCTTCATGGAGATCTACCGGCCACTCACACAGTTCGTGTACGGCTCGATGTATCTCGTCGTGCGTGCATCGGGTGATCCGGGCGCGATCGTCGCGCCGTTGCGCGCGGCGATTCGCGCGGTGGATCCCAACGTGCCCCTCGCGCGCGTCAACACCATGAACGAGCTCGTTGCGCAGTCGCTCGGGAGGACGCGCCTCAGTACGACCCTGTTCGCACTGTTCGGCGGACTCGGACTCGTGCTCGCTGCCGTGGGCATTTATGGGGTGATGGCGCACACGGTGCAGCAACGCCGTCACGAAGTCGGCGTCCGCATGGCCCTGGGCGCGAACCGCGGCATGGTGCGCGCACTCTTCGTGAAGCGCGGCGTGGGGCTCGCGCTGGCTGGCGTGGTGATCGGCACCGCCGGGGGTCTGCTGGCGACGAGGTTGATGACGAAATTCCTGTTTGGCGTTTCACCCGGCGATCCGCGCACGTTCGCGCTCACGGCCGGCGTGCTTGGCGCCGTGGCCCTGGTGGCGTGTTATCTCCCCGCGCGCGCGGCGACGAACGTCAGCCCGGTATCCGCACTGCGGGGCGAGTAGGCCGCGGGACCTACTTCACCACGCGACCCCGCGCCATGACGAACAGGGGACGCTCCAGCGTGGTGACGTCGATCGTCGGGTCGCCGGCAACAGCGACGAGATCGGCGCTCATGCCCTTGCGAACACCGCCGACGGTATCAGCAATGCCGAGGGCGCGCGCGGCGTTCACCGTTGCCGCGATGAGCACGTCCCCTGGCGCGAGTCCCGCGCGGACCAGCGCGCTCGCTTCGCGCGCGTTGCGCCCGTGCGCGAGGACGCCCGCGTCCGTTCCATAGACGATCGTCACGCCGCTCGCTTGCGCCATCCGTACGGATCGCCGGAGCGCCTGCGACATGGGTGACGTGTCCGCCTGAACGAGTGATGCGAGCGTCGGCACCATCCACATGTGGTGCGCGCGCATTTGCGCGATGAGCGTGCTGTCGAGAAACGCCGCGTGCACGATTCCGTCGACGCCCGCAGCGAGCGAGCGGCGTACGCCCTCCGCGCTCAGCGAATGCGCCACCACGATCCTGTGCGCGGCGTGCGCTGAGGACACGATCGCGGCGAGGAGCGGTGCGGAGAGTTCCGCGCTGTCGGGGTGCTGCCACGCGTCCGCAGGCCAGCCCGTCACGCACGCTTTGATCAGGTTGGCTCCCGCATTGACGTTCTCGCGAACGCGCGCGCGAAAGACCTCGGGGCTCGGCGTGAGGCCAATGCCACCAAATTCGCAGACGCCGTCCTTGACGCCAATCCAGAGTCCCGCCGCGAGAATGCGCGGGCCGACGGCCGTACCTCCGGCGATGGAGTCGCGCAGCGCTTCGATGCCGTGCGTCACGGCGCCGAGGTCGGCGACGGTGGTGAACCCGGCACGCAGCGTCTTCTCCGCGTTGTCGCGCGGCGTCCCGGCAAGTGACAGGTGCACGTGCGCATCGATGAGGCCGGGGATGAGCGTCGCGCCGCCGAGCTCAATCAGCGAATCGCCCGCACTCTGTCGGTAGCTCCCGGCCGCCACGACATCGTCGATGTGCGTGCCGCTCACGATTACATACGCATCGCGCAGATCGACGCCGGAGCCGGAATCGAGCAGGCGCGCGGCGTGAATGACGGTCCGGGACGGCACGTTCGACGCGCTCAGGAGCGCGGCGAGGCCGAAGACGAAGCGGCGGAGTGGAAGCAAGAAAACCGAAATAGAAATGGAAGTTGAAGATACAAGTTGAAATGGAAGTGCCAAGACGGCCACACGGCTCGTCCCTTCCATACGGTACCGTATTGACAGCATGGCGAACGTACCATACGGTACCGTATGGCAACGACACTCACGAGAAACGACTGGCTGCGCGCGGCGCGACTCGCCCTGCTGCACCGCGGCGCCGGTGGCGTCCAGGTGGAACCCCTCGCGCGCGACCTTGGCGTGACCAAGGGCAGCTTCTACTGGCACTTCCGCGACCGCCGCGACGTCCTCGAAACACTGCTGCGCGAATGGGAAGAGGAGACTGCGCTCCTGAGCGAGGCGCTGCGCCAGGCGGATCCCCGCGGGGAAATGCCGGCGATCGTCGCCGAGCTCGCACGGCGCAACGTCGCCAGCGAGCGCGGCGACTCGCCGTCTGATGCGGCGATTTTTGCGTGGGCGGCCACTGATCCCGCCGTCGCCGCCCGTGCCAACAAGGCCGAGGCCGAACGGATGCAGCTCTTCCGGCGGCTCACCGGCAAAAAGGAGCTCGCCGACCTCTTTTACTATGCGTACCACGGCTTTCTGCTTCGGCGGCGCCGCGTGCAGGGGGCGGCGGCCGACTTTGACGCCATCGCACGGGCGGCGCTTCGCGTGTTTGGCGAGAAGAAGAAGCGGACGCGCGTGCCCCGGAAGCCCCGCAGGGCCGCCCGGGCCGCGACCCTGGTCGCGGCACTCGGCTTCTCGCTCTCGAGCTGTACGACGTACCGAATCATCCGCTACCGCGAGCCGTCACCCGACCGGACGGTTCGCATCTTTCCGCAGCGAGTCGTCAAGCACGCCGACACGCCGTTCCGGTTTGCGGTCGCCCCACGCCAGCGCACGGATCTCGACACCGTCACTGTTCGGAACATTGACTTCACCGGGAAACCATTCGCGGCATATGCGCGCGATAACCGGCTCCGCGCGTTTCTCGTGATTCGGCACGACACGATCGTCTACGAGCGCTACTGGGGCGGGTACACGGACTCCACGCTCTCGAGCTCCTTTTCCGTCGCGAAGTCGTTCACGTCCGCCGTACTCGGCGTTGCCCTCGGGCGTGGCGACATTCGCGGCCTGGACGACTCCGTGGTTCGCTACATCCCCGCGCTCGCAACGCGGCCGGACTTTGCCGGCATCACGCTGCGGCACCTGCTGCAGATGCAGTCGGGCTTCGCGTATTCACGAACGAACGGCGGCTTGTGGCATGACTTCCGTTCCAGCGACGCCAAGTTCTACCACACCACGAACCAGCAGCGCGCGCTCGCCGCGCAGCGCCGCGCAGAACCCCCCGGCCAGCGCTGGGCGTACAAGGACAGCGATGCGGATCTCCTTGCCTGGGCACTTGCCGCCGCGACGAAAAAACCGCTCGCCGAGCAATTGCAGGACGGCATCTGGAGGAAGATCGGCACCGAGCACGACGCGTCGTGGGATCTCGACCACGCGAGTGGGAGCGAAAACGCGGGCTCGGGGGTCAACGCGGTCGCGCGTGACTATGCGCGCTTCGGCCGCCTCTATCTCGAGAACGGCGTGTGGAATGGCACGCGTGTCCTCCCCGCCGACTGGGTGAGGCAGTCGACCACGCTCGACAGCTCGCGCACCGAGCCCGAGGTCGCCGTGTGGTGGCTCATGCAACACCGCAATTACTGGTGGATCCCCATGCAAAACTGGGCCGCTGAGCAGGACTTCTTCGCGGACGGATCCCGCGGGCAACGCATCTATGTGAACAGGCGGCTCAGCACGATCATCGTCCAGCTCGCCGACCAGAGCGCGCAGGACTTTCCGTTCCGGCGCATTGCGCACTACATCGCGGGAGAGCCGTACACCTACCCGCGCGTCGTCGCGAACCAGCTGTACGCGGCGATCGTGGGAGGGGCATCGCAGGACTCCGTGCGTGCGCTCCACGCGACGCTCATGCGACGGCGCGAGACCGAGCCGGCAACGCAGAGTTATTCACGCGCGAGCATGCTCGCGCTCGCCCAGCGGCTCGACGCTGACAAGAAACCGGCCTTCGCCGCGCTCGTGCGAGGCCTCGCGAAGTAGGTCCTACTGGTGTCCAGTAGAAAGGACACGTTTGCCTGAAACCCGGTGCGCGGGCGCGACGTAGTCCCCGCATGTCTTCGACCAGAATCGTCCGACTCGTCCCGCTCGCGCTGTCCCTCGCTGCCGGCCCGGTGGCCGCGCAAAATGCCGCGCAAAATGCCGCGCAGCACAGCGCGCTTTCCTCCGCCGCGATCGACAGCACCGTCGCGCGCCTCTTCGCGCTCAACATGTCGCCCGGCTTCGGGATCGTCGTCGTACGCGACACGCAGGTCCTTTATATGAAGGGCTTCGGATACGCGGATGTCGAGCAACGCCGTGCGTTCACGCCGCAGACGGTCTTTTACGTCGCGTCGACCACAAAGGCGTTTACGGGGCTGGCCGCGGCCATCCTCGACGGCCAGGGGCGGTTCAGGCTCGACGCACCGCTCAAACAGTATTTGCCGCAGGCAAAACTGCGGCCGCCGCTCGACCCGGATTCCATCACGATTCGCTCGCTCCTTACGCATACGCATGGCATTGGTGGCGGCCCCGTCGAGCTGCGCCT
>DASRAP010000178.1:0-47475 GCA_035638155.1 Gemmatimonadaceae bacterium
GGGTACGTTGCAATGGCCGGGGAGCGCGGTTAACGGCGCCCCTCCCGCATCGTCTCTCGAACAGAAGCCAGCATCTCCGGAGACAGCAATGCACCGCCCGTTTATTGCGTTTTCGCTCGTCGCCATCGCCGCGGCGATCCCCGCGGTCCAGTCAACGCCGCGCAGTGATCAGACTGCGCGCGAGCAGACAGCCGACCAGCAAGTGCGGCACGTCCTGAACCGCCTCGCGTTTGGTCCCAGGCCGGGAGATTACGAGAAAGTCCGGCAGATGGGCGTCGACGCGTGGATTGCGCAGCAGTTGTACCCGGAGAAGATCCCCGATCCCGCGGTAGCGCAGCTGATCAGCAAACTGCCGACGTACACGGCCAGCACGAAGGAGCTGACGGAGGAGTTTCCCCGGCCCACGCCGCAGCAGAAGGCGGCGCTCAGCAATGCGAAAACGCGCGCCGACTCGGTTGCGTATCGCCAGCGGTTGCAGCCAAACGGCCGCCCCACGGAAATCCGCGATGAGCTGTTCGCGGAACGAGTGGGCCGCGCCGTCGTCAGCGAACGCCAGCTCGAGGAAGTGCTGACGGATTTCTGGCTCAACCATTTCTCGGTGTACATCGGCAAGAACCAGCAGATGCGCTATCACATCGCCGCGTACGAGCGCGATGTGATCCGGCCGCACGTGTTCGGACGATTCCGTGACATGCTCGAGGCCGTCGCGAAGAGTCCCGCGATGCTGATCTATCTCGACAACTTCCAGAGCCAGGCCGACAGTACCCACGTCACGACCGCCAACTTCGGACTGCAGAACGGCGATCCCTCCGGGCGAGGCGGACGCGGACGAGGGCGCATTGTCGCGATGGGCGGCGCCGGAATGGCGCGAGGCCAGCTGGGACGCCCGCCCGCAGCCGGGCCGCAGCGCGGGCGCGCGAACGGTCTCAACGAGAATTACGCGCGTGAGCTGCTCGAGCTGCACACCCTCGGTGTTGATGGCGGCTACTCGCAGCACGATGTGACCGAGGTGGCGCGTGCGCTGACAGGGTGGACCATTGTGCCACCCCAACTCCAGAACGCGATGGGGCGTGGAGCGGGCCGGATGGCCGGTGCCGTGTCCGAGGGTGAATTCCTGTTCCGCTCGCAGGTGCACGACGCCGAGCCGAAGACGGTGCTTGGCGTGAAGCTCAAGGGCGGGCGCGGCATCGAAGACGGCGAGCAGGTGCTCGACATCGTCGCGCATCACCCGAGCACCGCGCAGTTCATCGCGACGAAACTCGCACGGCGCTTCGTGGCCGACACGCCGCCCGCGTCGCTCGTGCAGCGCGCGGCCGAAACGTTCAGGAAGACCGACGGCGACCTGCGCGAAGTCGTGCGCACGATCGTGACGTCGCCGGAGTTCTTCTCGACCGCGGCGTACAAGTCCAAGGTGAAGTCGCCGTTCGAGGTGGTGGTGAGCGCCGCGCGCGCCGTCGGCGCGCCGGCCGATCTCACACCTCGAACGGCGACGCTCATCTCGACGCTTGGCCAGCCCGTGTTCGGACGGCAGACGCCAGACGGGTGGCCCGAGACCGGCGACGAGTGGATCAACACCGGCGCCATCCTGAATCGGATCAATTTCGGCCTCGCGCTCGCGGCGGGGCGCGTGCCCGGAAGCGCACCAGTGACGTGGCCGCTTCCCGCGGGTATTCGTAATCAGCCGAAGAACGCGCAGGTCGACGCCGTCGTCGCTGCGTTCCTGGGCGGAGAAGTCTCGCCGGAAACGCGAAAGATTCTCATGGAAGGCAACAATCCCATGCTCGCGACGGTGAATCCCGACACCGATCAGGCCATGTCGCGTCGCCGTCCGATCCCGCTCGATACGGCGAACGTTTCGGGTGTCGACCCGATCGTGATGCGACAGGCCATCGCCGGTCGTGCATTCCAGAACCTGCCGCCGCTCGAAGGCGTTCCGTTACTCGTGGGCCTGGCGCTCGGCTCACCGGAGTTCCAGCGCCGGTAGGGTCTCCCGTTCTCCCGTTCTCTCGCTGTTCTCTCGTTCTCTCTCTGTTCTGTCGTTCTCCAGTCCCCGGAGTCCCCCATGCAACGCAGAGTCTTTGTCAAGCAGGGCGCCCTCGCGCTCGTCACGATGGGACTGAGTCCCACGTTCCTTCGCCGGACCGTCCTCGGCATGAACCTGCCGAATGTCGCGAAGGGAAAGATTCTCGTCGTGCTGTTCCAGCGCGGAGCGGCGGACGCGCTCAACCTTGTCGTTCCGCATGGCGAGGCCGAGTACTACAAGATCCGTCCCCGCATTGCGATTCCGCGCCCCAAGTCGGGCGCGCGTGACGCGGCGATCGATCTCGACGGATTCTTCGGATTCCATCCATCGCTCGCGCCGTTCGAAGCGCTCTACAAGCGCGGCATACTCGCGCCGGTCCACGCGGTCGGGAGTCCGAGCAGCACGCGCTCGCACTTCGACGCACAGGATTACATGGAATCCGGAACGCCCGACGTGAAGGGAACGTCGGACGGCTGGCTCAATCGTTACCTGGCGACGTGCGGCACGTGCGAAGCGCACAAGTCGTCGCCGTTCCGCGGTGTGAGCTTCAGCCAGCAGACGCCGCGCATCATGCAGGGTGAAACCGAAACGGTGGCAATGAACTCCATCGACGAGTTCACGGTGCGGGCCACGGGAACGCAGGTACAGCGGCTCGAAGCGCTGTACCGCACCGGCACCGCTGACCTCGTACACGGCGCGGGACAGGAAATGTTCGACGCGGTGAAGATGCTGAAGTCGGCGAATCCGCAGCAGTATCAGCCGAAGAACGGCGCCGAATATCCCGCGCGCTTCCAGTTCGCGCAGCGGCTCAAGCAGATCGCGCAGCTCATTCGCGCGGACGTGGGTCTCGAAGTGGCATTCGCCGACATCGGCGGATGGGACACGCACGCGAATCAGGGCGCGGTCACGGGGCAGCTTGCCGGCCGGCTCGACGAGTTCGCGCCGAGCATCGCGGCGTTCGTGCAGGATATGGGCGATCGCATGGAAGACATCGTCCTGCTTTCAATGACCGAGTTCGGCCGCACCGCACGCGAGAACGGCAACGGCGGAACGGATCACGGTCATGCCGGGGCGATGTTCGTCGTCGGCGGCAACGTGAAGGGCGGGAAAGTGCACGGCCGTTGGCCGGGCCTCGCCGCGGAGCAGCTCAACGAAGGACGCGATCTGGCACTGACGACGGATTTCCGGACGGTGTTCGCGGAGATCGTGGCCAAGCACATGGGCGCCACCGACACCGCGCACCTCTTTCCGGGATTCAAACCGGCGCCGGCCCTGGGCCTGCTCTAAGGGGGAGAGAGAGCCCTCTCTCCCTCTGTTCCCCTCCCCCCGCCCTCAGCCCAGCGCGTTGAGCGCGTCGTCGATCGCTCTCCGTTGGGCGGGGTTCGCCGTCCGTTCGCGCAATTCAGTGAACGTGTCGATGGCGAGTTTGAGCGCGACCGGGTCGTCTTCCGTCGACGCGAGCGACGCGGCGTTGTCGGCAAGCGCGGCGCGCGCGAGATCGTCCGCCGGAAAACGTTTGCTGACCTGCTCCCAGCGCGTGACGCGTTCCCGCAGGACCTCTGCGGTGAGCGCCCAGAGGTGCCACGCGCCTCTGTTCGTGGCGTCGGCGGCGATGGCGCGGGAGGCGAGCTCGCCGACGACGTCCGGGCCGCGCCCCGACAGCCAGTAGGCGTTGGCGAGGATCACCAGCGCGCGCGCGTTTGCGGGTTCGCGGGCCACGATTGTTTCATATACCGGTCCGGCCACTTCCGGGATGTCGCGGTAGGGCTCCGTCGCGGCCATCAAGTCGGCCGGTGTAAACTCCGTGCGCGAGGTGATCCCGCGGAGCGTCGACAGCAGTTTCGGGAGATCGTTCGATTTGCGATAATCAGCGACTGCGCTGTTCAGCAGCGCGGCGGGTTCCGTTGCACTCATGGAGGAAAACTAGCCACGATGGCCGATACGCCCGGCGATAAGCAGTTGGTTCTGAACCTGCAACACGCGCTCAACAACCCGTTGACGGCGCTCCTGGCCGAGGTCCAGATGTTGCAGATGGAAGCCGCCACGGACGATGAGCGCGAGACGGCGGACCGGCTCCTTCAGCTCGTGAACCGGATGACTGAAACGGTACGGTCGCTCGACGGTGTGCGCGACCGCACGAAACCGTGATCCTTCCCGGCGCGTAGGGTGTAGCAAGAGCGAGTGACTTGCGCTTCGGACACGATGCACCCATACTGGAGGCGTCCGGAGCGAATGCAGTAGGTGCCCGGACGACCGAGCGGCGTGCGTAGAACCAGCAGGCCGGGCTCCTGACTGAACCAATATCATAAGAGTTGTCGGCACACTGGCGAGCGTGGAATTCCGCGCGCCGGATGTCCGCTAGAAGTGCGCGTAGCACTTCGCGACGGCGGTCCGCGTCGAATCAAACATTTCGCAACACTAAGACCTGCATGAATGAGCGTCGCCGACCGTTTCGGCGTGGGCGTGGTGGAGCGCGCCCGGCATCGGGTTCGTCCGAACAACCCGCCGAACAGGAATCACAGGAAACAGATGAAAATCCATACCGCGAGAGCGGGAGTGAAAGCATGACTTCAAGCATACCTGCGCCCGAGCCGGAGTTGCCTCCGCCGAGCGCGCCCACCGAACCACCGCCGTCGGATCTACGTCCGGTTGATGCATCGCCGCCCAGTACGAACGGCGCAGAGCCCGCACCCGACGGAATGCGATCGGACGGCAACCAACAGCGGTTTGAGCACAGACATCACCGGCGTGGACGCGGCCGGCAGCGCCGCGGACGCGGCCATCACCGCGGCGGCGGACAACCCCGCGACAATCAGCAGCAACAGCGCGAGCCGCGCGACGCGCGCGAATACCAACAACCCACGACGCCCATCGTTCCCGACACCGACGTCGGTGGCTGGTTCGACATGGCGCGCGACGCAGGCTTCATCCGGCAACCCGGCAACAGCTATCTCGCAGTGCCCGGCGATCCGTGGGTGCCACCGAATCTCGTTCGACAGTTCTCCTTGAGGCGCGGGGACCTCATCCAGGCACGCGCGGGCAAAGACAACCGTGGTCGCACGACGGTCGCGGAAATCACGACCATCAACGGACTGCCTCCCGATGAAACCGCACGGCGAGTCGATTTCGCCTCGCTGATCGCATCATATCCGGAACGTCGCATCACGCTCGAGACAGGGCGCCCCGCGAAGGTCGGGCACGAGCTCACGCGGCGCGCGATCGATCTCATTGCCCCAATCGGATACGGCCAGCGCGCACTCATCGTGGCACCCGCACGCGCCGGCAAGACGACGCTGCTCCACGCCATCACGGAAGGCGTCGTGATCAACCATCCGAACGCCGTGTTGCTGATCCTGCTCGTGGACGAGCGCCCGGAGGAAGTCAGCGAAGCCATTTCGTGGAACGTCGGTGAAGTGATTGCGTCGAGCTTCGACCAGCCCGCCAAGCGGCACGTCGAGGTGTGCGACATGGTGCTCGCCCGCGCGCACCGGCTGGTGGAAACGGGCAAGGACGTCGTCATCGTTCTCGACTCGCTGACACGCATGGCGCGCGCGCACAACACCGCCGAGCGCGGCACGGGACGCACGCTGTCCGGCGGCCTCGATTCGTCGGCCATGGCAAAGCCCAAGGCATTCTTCGGATCCGCACGCGCCATCGCCCCGCAGAACGGGGGCGGCTCGATCACGATCATTTCCACGGCGCTCGTCGAAACAGGCTCGCGCATGGACGACGTGATCTTCGAGGAGTTCAAGGGCACGGGCAACTGCGAGATCAAGCTCGATCGCGCGCTCGCTGACCGGCGCATCTTCCCGGCGTTCGATATCGCCACGAGCGGAACGCGCCGCGAAGAAAAGCTCTACAAGCCGGAGCAGATCGAGGCCATCTATACGCTTCGCCGCGGCCTGCAGCAGATGCCGCCGCAGGCGGCCATGGAATGGCTCATCAAGCGCATCGCGGCGACGCCAAGCAACGACGCGCTGCTCGCCGGCCTGTAAGTGAACTCGCTGGACGTCAGCTGATCTTCTCGAGCAACCTCGCAATGGCAACAATGCCCTTGCGATAGTTCTCTTCCGACATCCACTCGTCGGGAGCGTGGGCGTTCTCGCCCGGCAGCCCGAAGCCAATCAACAGGACGGGCGCGCCGAGGATGCGCTCGAAATCGCCGACAACCGGGATCGATCCACCTTCGCCGGTGATCACCGGTTCACGACCGAACGTCTCCGCGAGTGCCGCGCGCGCCGCGTCGAAGAACTTTCCACCCAGTTCCGCGCGCCACGGCGTCCCGCCGTGCAGATGCGTCACGGTCACGGTGACCCCTTTCGGGGCGACGCGCGCGACATGCGCCTTCATCAGTTCCTGAATCTTCTCCGGTGTCTGCTGCGGCACCAGCCGGCAACTCACCTTCGCCATCGCGACCGCGGGCAGCACCGTTTTCGCTCCCTCGCCCGTGTAGCCCGAAAGAAGTCCGTTCACTTCGCACGTCGGGCGAATCCACGTGCGCTCGACAATGGAATAGCCTTTTTCGCCTCCAAGGTCCGGCGCACCGACATCCTTGCGGAAGCTCGCCTCGTCGAAGGGCAACTTTGCAAAGCCCTCTCGAGCGGATTTGGGCCACTCGTCGACGTCATCATAGAAACCGGGAATGGCCACGTGGCCGTCGGCATCGTGCATCGTCGCAAGAATGCGCGCGAGCGCCATCGCCGGATTCACGACCGCACCGCCATAGATCCCCGAGTGCAGGTCCTGTGCGGGCCCGCGCACATCGATCTGGAAATACGCGAGGCCGCGCAATGACGACAGAATCGACGGAATTCCGGGCGCGAACATGGCCGAGTCCGAGATCACGACACAATCCGCGGCGAGGCGCGCCTTGTGGTTCTCGATGAACGCCGCGAGGTGCTCACTGCCGACTTCCTCTTCGCCTTCCGCAAGAATGATCAGATTGACGGGCAGCGATCCGCGCGCCGCGAGCAATGCTTCAGCGGCCTTGACGTGCAGATACAACTGTCCCTTGTCGTCGACCGATCCGCGCGCGTAAATGCGGCCGTCGCGAATCGCGGGCTCGAACGGTGGCGACGTCCAGAGATCGAGCGGCTCGACGGGTTGCACGTCGTAATGGCCATACACCAGCACGGTCGGCGCGCCCTTCGCCGCTCCGCGCCATTCGGCTATGACCGCTGGATGGCCGCCCGTGTCGAGGACTTCGGTGTCGAGCCCGATCGCCCGCGTGCGCGCCGCAAACCACTCGGCTGCGCGGCGGCAATCGCCATTGTGTTCCGATCGCGCGCTGATTGAAGGGATCCGGAGGAACTCGAACAGCTCGTCGCGAAAACGCGAATAATTCGCGTCAATGAATGTCGTTGTCGTCATGCAGGGACGGTGCACCGGCGTCCCGTCGCGCGCAACGGCTGAGGAACTTTCCGGAGCCCAGTAGGCATTGCTGGCGCGGTGGGCTATTGTTGAAATCCCATTGTACGGTGGGTCGCGACGATGCGGCCCTTCACTTCACGCTCCTGTTCTGATGCCAAATCGCAATGAGCTAAACCTGACCGCCGCCCAGGCGCAGTTCGTCCTGGGGGACCTTCTCGCGAGACGCCGCGTGTCCGCCGCGGAAGTCCGTTCGTCTCTGAGCGGCCTCACGCGCGAAATCGAAACGCTGGAAGAGCGCCTCGATGCGCTCCGCGGCGCGGCGCGCACCGCGTCACGTTCCGCGGGGCGTCCCGCGGCGTCCGTTGCGCCGTCGGATGGCGCGCCCGCGAAGAAGAAGCGCCGCCGGCAACGGCTGTCGCCGCAGCGCCTGGCCGCGCTCAGGCTGCAGGGACATTACCTCGCGCTCATGCGGCAGACCCCGGCAACGAAGCGCGCGGCGTTTCGCGCCATTCGCCAGGCGAAGGGGACGCAGGCCGCCATCACCGCGCTGCGCAAGGCGCAGAAGTAGTCCGCGCGGGCGCGTTACGGCGCCCGTGCACCTCGAGCCGTGCCCAACCGCCTCGCGTCCGAGTCGTCGCCATATCTGCGGCAGCACGCGGACAATCCCGTCGATTGGTATCCGTGGGGACCCGAGGCGCTTGGGCGCGCTCGAGAGGAACAGAAGCCGATTCTGCTCAGCATCGGCTATGCGGCGTGCCATTGGTGTCACGTGATGGCACACGAGTCGTTCGAGAATGCAGAGACGGCCGCGCTCATGAACGCGCGATTCATCAACATCAAGGTCGATCGCGAAGAGCGCCCTGACCTCGACGGCATCTACATGCAGGCCGTGCAGGCAATGACCGGACACGGCGGCTGGCCCATGACGGTGTTCCTGACGCCGGACGGCGAGCCGTTCGGGGGCGGCACCTATTTTCCGCCCGACGAGCGCATGGGCATGCCGTCCTTCCGGCGCGTGCTCTCGGCCGTCGCGGATTCCTATGCATCGCGGCCCGAGCAGATCGCCAGGACGGTGGCCACGATGCGCGATCTCTATGCGACCACCGCGCGGACGGTGCCCGGCGGAGCGATCACGCGTGAGACACTGTCGCGCGCGTTCCAGGGAGCGCTCCGGACGTTCGATACGACGAACGGCGGGTTTGGACACGCTCCGAAATTCCCGCCAACCATGCTGCTGTCCTTTCTGTTGCGGCATTGGGCGCGCACCGGCGATGCTCGCGCGCTCGCGATTGCGCACGACACGTTCGCGAAAATGTCGGCGGGCGGCATCCACGATCACGTGGGCGGCGGTTTCCATCGCTATGCCGTCGACGCCGTGTGGCTGGTGCCGCACTTCGAGAAAATGCTGTACGACAATGCGCTGCTCGCGAAGTATGGGGCCGAGCTCTGGCAGGCCACCCACGATCCCGCGGTGCGCACGACCACGGAACGCGTGCTTCGGTGGCTCACGCGCGAGATGACGTCACCGCAGGGCGGGTTCTATTCGTCGCTCGACGCAGACAGTGAAGGGCACGAGGGCGCATTCTACCTCTGGAGCGCATCCGATTTCGACCGCGCACTCGGCAAGGACGCGGCGGTCGCGCGCGAGTGGTATGGCGTGACCGACGGCGGCAACTTCGAGGGTTCGAACATCCTGCACCGCCCCGCCGACGCGTCGGTGTCGACACCGCCCCACGTCGCGCGCATTCGCGCGCACCTGTACAGCGTGCGGTCGCGTCGCGAGTGGCCGGGCCTCGACGACAAGATCGTCGCGGCATGGAACGGCCTGGCGCTGCGCGGCGTGGCGACGTGCGCGCGCATTTTCAGCGATGAGGAATGGTTGGAGCTTGCGCTGCGCAATGCGACGTTCCTCGCGGAGCACGTGCACGGCGATTCGGTCACGCGTATTCTCGCGCCGGGACGCACCACGCGCGGATTCCTGGAGGATCACGCAGCGGTCGCGCTGGGGTTCCTCGACGTCTGGCAGCTCACGCACGATCGCGCGTGGCTGGATCGCGCCCGGACGCTCGCCGGCGGCGTGCTGGCGCACTTCTGGGACGACGCTGCGGGCGCGTTCTATGATGTTCCGGCAGGACACGAGGCGCTCATCACGCGGCCGCGCGACCAGTACGACAACGCCACACCGTCGGGTTCATCGCTGGCGGCGGAATTGCTCCTGCAACTCGCGTACGTCACGGGCGATGGCGCGCTCGCGCGCAAAGCGGAGACGGCGGCCGCTGCGCTCGCAGAGCCGTTGGCGCGCCATCCGCACGCGTTCGGGCACTGGCTCACGACAGCCGATGCAATGGTGCACGGCTACTCAGCGGTCTCCATCGTCGGATCCGCCAACGGAGCGCGAACGCTGCTCGATGTGGCCAATGCGGCGTTCCTTCCCTCGGCACTCGTGACCGCCAACGTCGACGGCTCGCAGGATGGCGTTGCCGTCTTCGCCGGCCGAGACGCGCGCGGTGGCCCCGCGGCGGCGTACGTCTGCCGCGGCCCCGTGTGCGATGCCCCGGCTCTTACCGGCCCGGATCTCGAACAGCAACTTCAGCGAATGCAGGATCCGGTCCCCGCGCGAACCGAAAGCTGATGTCCTTCTCCGAGCCGGAATCGCCCTTCGCCTCGAGCCAGGAGTATCGCCCTCGTGTACGGCGAGACACGGGGGCGCCGCGCGCTGACCTTCCGTCGTTCACTCGCGCATTGTTCCTGGGCGACATTCAGCACGCGCTGCTGTTTCCGTTTCCCGAGCCGCTCGACAAGCGTGATCCCGCCGAAGCGTTGTTGGTCCGGCGGCTCATTGCGGACCTGCGCAGCGTTGCTCGCGAGCTCATCGATCCGGCGAAGATCGACGAGACCGAGACGATCCCGGAAGAGGTCCTGCGTGCGCTCGCGGGGATCGGAGTGTTCGGCATTTCCATTCCGAAGCGCTACGGGGGCCTCGGACTCTCATCGACCGCGTACGGTCGTGTGTTCTCGGCCCTGTGCGCCATTGACCCGTCCCTGGGCGTCGTGGTCGGTGTGCACTGCGGTCTTGGCGCGAAATCCATCGTGCTGTTCGGGAATGAAGCGCAGAAGCAGCGCTACCTCCCAAGGTTGGCGTCTGGAGAGATGTTCGCTGCGTACGCGCTCACGGAACCGAACATCGGCTCCGATGCGCAGCACGTCGAGTCACGCGCGATTCGCTCGCCGGCCGGAGACGGCTGGCTGCTGACGGGCCACAAGATCTGGATCGGGCTCGGCCACCGTGCCGGCGTGATCACCACGTTTGCGCAGACCGAGGTCGAACGCCGCGGCGAACGAGTCATGCGACCGACCGCGTTTCTCGTGGAGCCCGGCACGCCGGGCTTCAAGGTGCTTGGCACGTTCCGCAAGATGGGCATTCGCGGCTCGACGCAGGCGGAGCTCGAGTACCGCGACGTGTTCGTTCCGGACGACCGGGTGCTGCACGAGCCCGGCCGCGGATTCACCGTGGCCGTGAACGTGCTGAACGCCGGACGCTTCTCGCTGAGCTGCGGCTGCACCGGCGGTGTCCGCAAGCTCATTGGTGAGATCACGAATTACGCGTCGAAGCGCGTGCAGTTCGGCAAGCCGATTGCCGAGTTCGAGATCACGAAACGAAAAATCGCGTCCCTGACGGTCGATCTCTACGCGTCGGAGGCGATGGTGGCGGTGCTTGGCGCATTGCTCGATTCGGGCGAGGCCGACGTCGCGCTCGAGGCGGCCTGCGCGAAAGTGTTCGCGAGCGAAACGCTGTGGCGCGCGGCGGACGAGATGGTACAGATCGCGGGCGGACGCGGATTCGTGAAGCCGCATCCGTACGAGCGGTATCTGCGCGACGCGCGCATCAACCGGATCTTCGAGGGCACGAACGAGATTCTTCGCGTGTTCATTGCGCTCAGCGGCCTGCAGGAGCAGGGCGAGAAACTCAAGGAGCTCGGCGTGGCCCTTCGCCGTCCTCTCAAGAACCTCGGACAGCTCGGCGAGTTCGCATCATCGCGCGTGCTCACCAAATTCGGACGCGGCGCCGATCTGCGCGTCGAAATGCACGAGCGTCTCAAGGGACACGAGCGGTACTTCGAAAAGCACGTCGCGGAATTCAAACGCGCGGCCGAGGACGCGGTGATGCATTACCGCGAGCGGATCGTCGAGCACCAGTTCGTCCTCGAGCGGCTCGCCAACATGGCGATCGAGCTCTTTGCGCGGGCGGCGACACTGTCGCGCGCACAAAAGGCGGTGACGGCGCACGGCGCCGACGCATCGGCGCACGAGCTGTCCCTCTGCGGCATTTTCTGCGTGGAGTCGGGGCGACGCTTTCGGGCAAACCGTGACGCACTCGATGCCCGTGAAGAAGAGCTCGATGGGCACCGGCGTGCGATTGCCGGCGCCGTGCGCAGGAAGGAAGGACCGGCGGTCCCCGATCCGGTGCTCGACGTTTAGAAGGTCAGGTCCCGCGGCGGTAGCCCGTGTTCGATCGCACGTAGAACCAGCCGAACTCCGGATACCAGCCAAGGCGCCGGCGTCCGTACCACGTGCGCGAGACGCGCAAACCGACCGTCGACGGAATGGCGAGCACGCGTCCGTTGGTGGTGTCGCCCATCAGGTCATGCACGAAGGCCCAGCGTTTTGGATAGTTCCGGAGCCCGACGAGCGTCCGGTCGCGCGACAGAAACCACGCGCCGGTGTCAGTGACGCTCGCCTTGCCGGGGGCGACGAAGGTTCGAGAGTAGCGGCCGTCCGCGAGCAACCGGAGTGTATCGGCGTTGAACGTCTTCGACATGATGTACGTGCCGGAGATGATGCGCTCCGACACCCGGTCGGTACGGGCGCCGAAGAAGATGAGCGTCGCGATGACCCCGACGGACAACACCGCGACCAGCGGGCGGCGCCAGGGAAACTCCACGCTCTTACGCACATTCATTTCTCCCGCCATAATGCACGCTCACCTCTTTCCAGCACCGTAGATGAACCGACGTTTTCGCGCCACCGGCCTCAGCCTCGCCTTCATCCTGCCCCTTGTGTCGACGCCGGCGCAAGCGCGCGGGAATCAGACCCAGCAGGCGCCGGTGCCCGCGGCGGGCGGCCCTCGTGAGGAGTACTTCGGTCTCGCAGAGGAAAAGGTTTCGACGACGTCGCATACCGCGCGTGTCGACGGCCGCGACATCAAGTACACGGCCACCGTCGGCACCATTCCGATCCGTCTCGACAACGGACAGATCCAGGCACGCATGTTCTTCGTGGCGTACACGAAGGACGGCGAAGATCCGCGTACGCGGCCCATCTCCTTCCTCTACAACGGCGGCCCGGGCGCGGCGACGATCTGGCTGCACATGGGATCGTTCGCGCCCAAACACGTTCGCATGGCGGAAGACGGCTTCCAGCCCGCGCCTCCGTTCGTGCTCGAGGACAACGAGAATTCGCTCATCGACGCGACGGACATGGTGTTTGTCGACGCGATCTCGACGGGATACAGCCGCACGGCAATGGGCGTGAGCTCCGAGCAGTTTCACGGACAGGCCGGGGACATTCGCGCGTTCGGCGAGTTCATCAACGGCTGGCTGTCGACATACAACCGCTGGTCATCGCCCAAGTATCTGATCGGCGAGAGTTACGGCACGATTCGTTCAGCGGGGCTCTCGCAGGAACTGCAGACGCGGCACGGGATCGACCTCAACGGCATCGCGCTCATCTCGTCGCTGCTTACGTACCAGACTCTCTCGCCCGCGCCGGACAACGACGTGGCGTGGGCGTCGAACATCGAGACGTTCACCGCGGACGCGTGGTATTACAAGAAGCTGCCCGCTGACCTCCAGTCGAAGAGCCTCAAACAGGTCGTCGACGAGTCGCGGGCGTTTGCGTGGGGCGAGTACATGTCCGCGCTCACGAAGGGAAACACGCTGACGGACGCCGAGAAAAACGCGATGGCCGCGAAGCTCGCGCGCTTCACCGGGCTCCCGGCGTCGTTCATTCTGAGCGCGAATCTTCGCGTGAGCGCCGAACGGTTCCGGAAAGAGCTCCTGCGCGACAAGCGACTGACGGTCGGGCGTCTCGACGGAAGGTTCACGTCGCTCGACCTCGACGCCGCCGGCGAACGCCAGGAATTCGATCCTTCCAATCAGGCGCTCCAGGGCCCGTACACCGCACTTTTCCAGGACTACCTCAGGAACGAGCTCAAGTGGGAAACGGACCTGCACTATCCCACGTCGGGGAACGTGCGCCCCTGGACGTACGATCAGAACACGTACATGGATATGACCGAAGCGCTTCGCGGAACGATGACGCGCAACCCGTTCCTCAAGGTGTTCGTTGCCATCGGCTACTACGACATGGCGACGATCATGGGTGGCGCGGAGTTCAACTTCACGCATCTCGCGTACGACAAGCAGGTCACGGATCGCGTATCGTACGGGTACTACGAGGCGGGCCACATGATCTACATCCGCCCCTCGGCGCACAAGGCGCTCAAGAGCGACCTCGTCAAATTCATCAACTCGAGCAAGAACACCTCACGTACCGGAACTCAGTGATATGTGCAGAAACATCAAGACACTCGCAAACTTTGAACCACCCGCCACCGACGACGAAGTGCGCGCGTCGGCGCTGCAGTTTGTCCGCAAGCTGAGCGGGTCCACGCATCCGTCGAAGGCAAACGAGGCCGTGTTCAATCAGGCGGTCGAGGATGTGACCGCGATTGCCCGGCGCCTCGTCGACTCGATCGAAACGCACGCGCCGCCAAGGAACCGCGAGACCGAAGCCGTGAAAGCCAGGGAGCGCGCGAAGAAGCGCTTCGGCTGATCGCGCCGCGGGTGTGGCGCGTCTCGGCGCTCTGAAACTTCGGGGCCCTTGTGCGCGTCGTCGATACCGACTGCACCCTCGCTGACTCCCGTGCTCGAAGCAACATCACTTCGCAAGGCGTTCGGATCGCTGACCGCGGTCGCCAACGTGTCGTTCTCACTGGGCCCTGGGGAGATTCTGGGCCTCCTGGGTCCCAATGGCGCGGGCAAGACCACGACGGTATCGATGCTGGCCGGACTGCTGACGCCCGACGCGGGCGAGGTTCGCATTAACGGACGTGCATTGCGCGGCGACGCGGACCCTCTCAAGCAGCGCGTCGGCATCGTACCGCAGGATCTCGCGCTCTATGACGAGCTGACTGCGCGCGATAACCTGGTGTTCTTCGGCGCGCTGTACGGGATGGTCGACGGCACGCGCGATCGCGCGATTCATGACGCGCTGACGCTGGTCGGACTCGCGGACCGTGCGCAGGACCGGGTGAGGGATTTCAGCGGCGGAATGAAACGGCGTCTCAACCTCGCCGCCGGCACGCTGCACGATCCCGACATCATTCTGCTCGACGAACCAACCGTCGGCGTCGATCCGCAGAGCAGAAACGCGATCTTCGACAACCTCGAGCAGCTCAAGGCACGCGGAAAGGCTCTGCTTTACACCACGCACTACATGGAGGAGGCCGAGCGCCTGGCGGATCGTGTGGTCATCATCGATCACGGCCGCGTGATCGCGAACGACACGCCCGCGGCGCTCACGAGAGGCAAGGGTTCACTCGAATCGGTCTTTCTTTCACTCACGGGACGGAGCCTTCGCGACTGATGGCCATGCACGCGGTGCGAGCCCTGCTCGGGAAAGACTTGAGGCTCTTCTTCAGTGATCGCCGTGCGGTCATTACGGCGTTTGCGATGCCGATCGCCATCGCGTCGTTCTTTGGTTTGATCTTCCGCGGCCAATCCGGTGCGAACGGGGCGACGGTCTCGCGCATTGGTGTTCTCATGGTCGACCTCGACACGAGCGTCATTTCGCGCGCCATCGTCGCCGGCGTGTCGAAGGATCCGAACCTCAACGCCACGGTCACGTCGCTCGACACGGCACGGGCCCGCGTGCGGCGCGGCGCCGTGCCGGTCGCGGTCGTCATTCCCGCACAGTTCGGGGATCAGGCGGGGCGCGCGTTTTTCCGCAACACGGACAAGCCCGTGCTCCAGATGTTGTTCGACCCCTCGCACGCCACCGAGCGCGCCATGGTGAGCGGCATCATGACGCAACACGTGATGGAGTCGGTGAGCCGCGAGATGTTCGGCGGCACACGCGGACGCACCCTCATCGACGAGACGTTGGGCCAGCTCGACTCTTCGGGACTTTCACCGGGGCGAAGGGCGCTGTTGCGCAACATGCTGGCGTCCGTGCGTCAGTTCAACGCCGACACCGATAGCGCCGGCGCGAACGGCGGCGGAATTACCATGCCGTACACGGTACGCGACGAGGCGGTCACGGCCGGCACGCTGCGCGGGTACAATCCCTTCGCGCACGCCTTCGCTGGCATGGGAATCCAGTTTCTGCTCATGACGGCGATCACGCTCGGGATCGACGTTCTCATGGAGCGCCAGCGCGGGATCTGGAAGCGGCTGCGGGCGGCGCCACTGACGCGCGCAACGTTGCTCGGAGCCAAGGTGCTGAGCGGCGCCGTCATCGGTACCATGGTGCTCGTGGTGTCGTTTGCCTTCGCGATCCTCGTCTGGGGCGTCCGCATCAGCGGCAGCCTCGCCGGGTTCGCGGGAGTCCTCGTGGCGTGCGCTCTTATGGCATCGGCGTTCGGATTGCTCATTGCCGCGCTCGGCAAGACGCCGAGTGCCGCGCGCGGTGTCTCGATCTTTGCGACGCTCATCATGGTGATGCTCGGCGGCGCGTGGGTGCCGACGTTCATCTTCCCCGCGTGGCTCCAGCAGGTGACCCTGGTGATTCCCACGCGCTGGGCGATCGACGGGTTTGACGCGATGACGTGGCGCGGGCTGGGATTCGACGCGGCGCTCGCGCCAATCGGCATCCTGCTCGCGTTTACCGCGGGCTTCCTCGCGCTGGCGCTCTCGCGTTTCCGCTGGGAAGAATCCTGATCTAGGCGAGAGTGCGCAGCGATTCGCCCGTAATTTCGACGATCCGGTCAATCTCCTGATCGGTCACGACGAACGGCGGTGCGAAGCAGAGAATGTCGCCGCGCGCACGCGTGATCAGGCCGCGTTTCGCGCATTCCTTCACGAGGCGCTCACCCGTCTTGCGCGATGGATCGAAGGCTTTCTTCGACGGCTTGTCTTCGACGACTTCGATCGCCGCCATGAGACCGATCCCACGCACATCGCCCACGTGTTCGAGCGACGACAGTGACCGGAGTCCGGCGAGCATGCGTTCGCCGCGCGCGGCCGCCTGCGCAACGAGACCTTCGCGCTCGACGATCGCGAGGTTCGCGAGTCCGACGGCGCACGCGGTCGGATGGCCGGAATACGTGAGCGCATGCATCCAGCGTTTCTCCGGCGGTGCGCTTTCGATCACCGCCATCACGCGGTTGCTGAGCGCGATGCCGCCAAGCGGGATGTAGCCTGACGTAATCGCCTTCGCGAACGTCATGATGTCAGGCTCGACGTTGTACCGCTCGAGGCCGAACCACATTCCGGTGCGCCCGAATCCCGTAATGATTTCGTCCGCGATCAGGAGCACGTCGTACTTGTCGCAGATCTGGCGGATGCGCGGGAAGTAGTCGTCCGGTGGAACGATGACACCGCCTGCGCCCTGAATGGGCTCGGCGATGAACGCCGCGACGGTGTCCGCTCCTTCCGCGAGAATCGTCTTCTCGAGCAGGTTGGCAGCGGCCACACCGGGCGACACACCGGGCTCGCTGGAGGCGAAACGGTATGGATAGGGCGACGGGATATGGAGGAAGCCCGGCAGCTTTCCTCCGAACATCGGCCAGAACACGGGGATGCCGGTCGCGCTCATCGCGCCCATCGTGGTGCCGTGGTACGCGTGATCGCGCGAAATGATCTTGAGCTTGTCGGGCTTGCCCTGCGTGATCCAGAAATAGCGCGCGGTCTTGATGGCGCTGTCGTTGGATTCTCCGCCCCCCGACGCGAAGAAGAAGTGGTTGATGGACTTGTACGTGAGCGACGCCAGTTTCTCTGCGAGCTCGGTGGCGGGGCGATTGGTCTGTCCGGCGTACGTCGAGAAGAACGCCAGATCATCCATCTGCGCCGCCGCGGCCCGGCCAAGCTCGGTTCGCCCGTGGCCGATGGCGACGTTCCAGAGCCCGGCGAGCCCATCGATGTATTCCCGGCCGTCGGCGGCCGTGAGCGTGCACCCGCGTCCTTTTACCCATACAAACGGATCGGTCGTGTCCGCTACGTTCTGCAGCGGATGGACGAGATGGGCGCGGTCAGACTCGACGAGTGTGGATGACATTGGCATTGATGGGTGCCGACTGCAGATTAATGCTTGCCGAAAGATGACCGTAATCAATCGCTATTCGGGCATTCGGGTAATCGGGCATTCGGACATTCGGGCAATCTCATGCGCATCGCTTTCATCGCATCATCTCTGCTTCTCGCGGCGTCTCTCTCCGCTCAAACCACCGACACCGCGTGGACACGTCTGGTGAAGGACACGACACACAATCCGGACATCCGGACGCTGGTGAGCCGGCTCGATTTCGACAAATACAAGGCGACAGTGAAGGGGCTCACGCAGTTCGGCGACCGTCGGCAGGGCACAAAACGGAACCGCGACGCGGTTGACTGGATCGAAGCGCAACTCAAGAGCTACGGCTGCACGCCGACGGAGCGCATCATCTACACCTACACGACGCCGCAGCGCGGGCGTGGCGGGCGCGGCGGCGATAGCACCGGCGCAGGTGGCCGCGGCGGCGATTCGACCGCTGGGCGCGGGCGCGGCGCCGGCGGACGCGGTGGCGCCGGCGGCAGAGGCGCTGCTGGCGGCGCGGGCGGGGCCGGCGGAGGTGGCGCAGGCGGGGACTCGACCGGCGGACGCGGGGGCCGCGGCAACCGCGCCGGTTCTCCGGCATCGGGCGGCGGCACGTTGCGCGGCGTCGTCACGCGCACGGGCGTCAACACCGACTCGCTCAAGCAGGCGGACCTCAAGCTGCGCGCGCTCAACACTGAACCAGCGACGGACGGCGAGCGACAGGAAGTCTACTGCACGAAGGTCGGCACGACGCACCCGGACGAGATGTACATCGTCGGCGGACACATGGACGGGCACGGCTGGGGCGAGGCCGCGAATGACGACGGCTCGGGCACCGCGCTCGTGATGGAGCTCGCGCGCGTGTATTCGATGCCGGACGTCCAGACGGATCGTTCGATCCGCTTCATTCTCTGGAACAACGAAGAAACCGGCACCAACGGCGCGCGCGCGTATATCCAGCAGCGCTATGCACTGCAGGGCAAGGAAAGCCCGGCCGGGTCGGGCAAGTACCCAGAGCCCAAATGGCTCGGCATGATCCAGCACGACATGATGATGTTCGATCACGGCATGCCGAATCCGGACAGCACCATGCGCCAGGAACAGCGCCCGGAAGCCGACGTGAACATCGAGTTCGCCATTTCGTCGAAGTACGCCGAGCAGGCCATGAAGCTCGCGTTCGTGCTTCACCGCGCGAATTCCAAGTACGCGACGGATTATCCGGCGCAGGTAGGGCCGCACATGACCAACACCGATTCGGGCCCCTTCCAGGACAGCATCCCGGCGATCAGCCTCCGCGAGAACGAGCGCGGGCGGGAAATCGGAGCCGGGTGGGACCCGCAGTGGCACCAGGTAACGGATATGTTTTCAACGTATACCGATAAGGATTTCCGCCTTGGTTTGAACGCGGCGCAGACTACACTGTCCGGTGTTGCCATTCTCACCGGCGCCAGACTGAAAAAGTAGTTCGAACCCTTCGCGTGATGGCGTGATTGCAATCGTCGCTTCGCTCGCGCTGCTGTCGGCTCTGCCACCGCAGCGCGGCCCTCAACCGCCACAGCGCGATGTGCGCGATCCGGGAGTGATCGCCTCGGGGCTGCGCATCACTCCTGCGGGAGTGCAGAGCGTCGTTCCCGGGCGCGTGGCGGGTGTCAGGTTCGGCAATTCATCGAACGACGTCTGGGTGGCCGTGCAGAATACGGCCTACCATCTGGACTGGCACGACAACCGGGTCATCGCGCAGGCTCGGCTCGGCGGGCGCCCCGGTGTGTACGGCGTCACCATCGATCCCGCGACGCGGCGCGCGTTCGTCTCGTCCGTGAGCCGGCTGCCGGCGTCCATGCAAAACAGCCGCATGCCGGGTGGCGAACCGCTTCCACGCAGCGGTGTTGTTGCGCGCGCCGCGGCGTTCGACTCGGGCGCGCAAGCCGATACCGCTCTCATGGTGTTCACGTCGCCCGCGCTCGGCGACTTCATGGCTGGCGCGCCGGCGATCGCGTCGCGCGCCGGCCCTGACGGCAAACGACTTGCGGTCGTTCCGTTGCCGGCGAACGACGCGCTCGCCGTGGTCGATGCCACGACCGGGGAATTGCTGCGCATGATTCCGCTCGGTGTCGAGCCGATCGCGTCCGTCATCACGGCCGATGGTCGCGCGGCGTACGTGTCGGTGCTCGGAGGCGCCAAGCCCACGGATAAGCAGCGATCCGCGATGCAGTGCTGCGATCCGCGCGCGGAAGCAGTGCGTATCGACGCGCGCGGTATCGCGTCTCCGGGCACGGTGAGCAGAGTCGACCCGGTGAGCGGGACGGTCCTCAAGTCGGTCACGGTTGGCCGGCATCCGACCGCGCTCGCGCTCAATGAAGCGACGCACCGCGTATACGTCGCCGCCGGGAACAGCGACACCATTCACGTGATCGATACGCGCACCGACAGCGTGGTTCGCAGAATCGCGCTCACACCGTTTCGCGAGCGGCTCATCGGCCTCGCGCCGACGGCACTCGCACTCTCACCTGACGGCCGCACGCTCTTCGTTGCGCTGGGCGGCGTGAATGCGGTCGCGGTGTACGACGTGTCCTCGGCGCCCACGTTCAGCGGGCTCATTCCCACCGCGTGGTATCCGGCGAGCGTCGACGTCAGCGCGGACGGAAAGTATCTCGCGGTCGGCGCGCTCTTTGGAATCGGGTCGGGTTCGGCGGCCAACTTCGGCAGTGCGCGGCTCACGGGGCGCTATGTGTTTGCGGAACGCGGATCGGTGAATGTGTTGCCCGTGCCGTCGGCGTCGGAGCTCGTCGCGTTCACGACGGCCGTTGCGCAGAACAACCGGCTGACGCTCGCCGGTACACCGGAGCGCAATCCCACGGTGGCGCGCGCGAATGTCGCGCCGCGCGCCGTGCCCGAGCGACCGGGCGAGCCGTCCCTGATCAAGCACGTGGTGTTCATCGTGAAGGAGAACCGCACGTACGATCAGGTCCTCGGTGACTTGGGCCGCGGCGCGAGCGACAGCTCGCTTGTCATGTACGGCCGCCGCATCACGCCCAACCAGCACGCGCTCGCTGAGCAGTTCGTCACGATCGATCACTTCTTCGCGTCGGGCGGGAATTCCGCCGACGGCCATCAGTGGCTGACGCAGGCGAACGAAACCGAATATCCCATGTGGCCGCTCTATTTCGGCCGCAGCTATCCGTCGGAAGGCATCGATGCCTTGACGTACTCGTCCGGCGGTTTTCTATGGGAGAGTGCGCAAGCGAAGGGATTGAGCACGGCGGTGTTCGGCGAATACGCTCCAACCGTGAAGGGATCCGCCGCGCGGTACCGCGATAGCCTGTTCGCACTCTGGGAAGCAAAGCCGGACGACCCCCGCTATCTGCGCTCGCTGCTTACCGCGAAGTACAACACGAAATCGGACATTCCTTCACTCGACCGCGCGCTCGTGCGCGAATATCCCGGCTGGACACAGGAAGTGCCGGACATCGTGAAGGCGGGAGACATTCTCGCGCACCTCTCCGACTGGGAGAAAGCGGGCTCGATGCCGTCGCTGGTGCTGGTGATCCTGCCCAACGATCACACGGAGGGAACGTCCGCCGGATGGTGCACTCCGCGCGCGTGCGTGGCCGACAACGATTTCGGATTCGGCACGCTCGCCGACGGACTCAGCCATTCGTCGTTCTGGAAAGACATGGCGATTCTCGCGGTCGAGGATGACGCGCAGGACGGCGTGGACCACATCGACGGCCATCGTACCACCGCGTTCGTGGCGTCGCCGTACGCAAGGCGCGGCGCGATCGACACGACGTTCTACAGCCAGCCAAGCATGGTAAAAACGGTCGAGCTCATGCTGGGCCTTCCCGCGCTCTCCCTGTTCGATCTCGTCGCGACGGACATGCGGGCGAGTTTCATCGGGCCGGCCGAGAAACCGGATTTCACGCCATACAGCGTGATCAAGCCGGACCGCGACCTCTTGTTCGAGAAGAACGTGCGGCTTGGCGCCATCACGGGACCGTTCTCGAACGAGCGAAAGCGTGCCGCGCAGCAGTCGGCGAAAATGGACTTTGACGAGCCCGACGACGCGCCGAGCGAACTGCTCAACCGGATTCTCTGGTGGGACGCGCGCGGCTGGGGAACACCGTATCCCGGCGTCAAGCGGTCGGTGTTCTTCCCGTTGTCGGTCGATCTTACGGATGAAGACCGCGAGGAGCGCGCGAAGAAGAAGAAATAACGGTTACGAGCCCTTCTTCACGATGTCGGTCTTCATCGAGAGCAGGGCGCCCATGACTTCGTTCTGCTCGCGCGACGGCACCTTGAACGCCGTGAGCGTACTCTGGAAATGTCCGATGAACCGGTTGAAGGCGTCGTCGGTGATGTCGAGCGTCATGTGGGTCTCTTTCATCGACTTGCCGGCGTAGAAGCACGGGCCTCCCGTCGCGGCGCAGAGCTGATCGACCACCATCTGGCGAATGTGCTTGAGCGCGGTGCTGTCGAGTCCCGCGAAGAACGCCATGATCGCGGTGTCGCCGTGAATGCGATGCATGAAGTCGTCCGTCACCGCCGCGAGCGCGTCGTATCCGCCAAGACGTTTGTAGAGTGACAACGACGTCGCCGCGGGCACGGGGGCGGGCGCGGGCGCCGGCGTCCTGGCACAAGCGAGGGTCGCTGCAACCGTGATCGTGAGCTGCGTGAGACGCATTAGTAGTTCCCTTTGGCCCTTTGGCCCTTTGGCCCTTTGGCCCTTACAGATCGGCGCAACTCTTCACGATCGCCTGGCAATGCGTGCAGATCAGCTTGCATTTCCGCCAGACGAGCGTGGGGCTGCCACAGCGGTCGCAGACGTCGTCGGGCTCGGATCGTGTCTCCGGGATCTCGCGCAACGCCGCGGTGGCGTCGCTCATTCGAAATCGAGCGCGAGGTCGAGCGCGGGCGCGGAGTGCGTGAGCGAGCCGATGGAAATCCGGTCGACCCCCGTTTCCGCGATCTCGCGGACGTTCGAGAGAGTGACGCCGCCGGAAACCTCGGTCACCGCCTTCCCGCGCGCAATCAGCACGCTTTCGCGGATGCGGTCGACGCTCATGTTGTCGAAGAGCACGGCGTCCGCGCCCGCGGCAATGGCCTTCTGCACCTGCTCGGGACGATCGCACTCGACCTGAACGGTCGTGCCCGCGGGAGCGTGTTCGCGGCAGCGCCGCACGGCGAGTCCGATGTCGCCTTCGAGTGCGAAGAGATGATTGTCCTTGATGAGCACGGCACTCGCGAGATCCATGCGATGATTGCTGCCGCCCCCGCAGCGCACGGCGTACTTCTCCAGCGTGCGCCAACCCGGCAACGTCTTGCGCGTATCGAGAATGGTCGCGCGCGTACCCGCGATCGCGTCGACGAATTTTCGGGTGAGCGACGCGATGCCGGAGAGCCTCTGGAGAAAATTCAGCGCCACGCGCTCCGCCGACAGCAGCGCGCGCGCATGTCCCGCGAGATACAGCACGGTCTCACCCGCCGACACGCGCGATCCGTCTTCGTTGTCGACACGGATCACCATCTTGTCGTCCATCACGCAGAAGGCCGCGGTGGCAAGCGGAACGCCCGCGAGCACGCCGTTCGCCCGTGCCACCAGCCGGCCGCGCGCACGGCGGTCGGACACGACGGTCGGAATCGTCGTGATGTCTTCGAACGCGCGATCTTCGGCCAGCGCGTCATTGACCAGGCGCGATACTGCGCGATAATCGAGCGGGAAGCCACGCGGCGGCATCACCGCCGGCACGCCGGTGAACGGCGTAATACGCCGCGGGGCTTCGCCTGGCTGCGTCATTCGCCCGGGTCGGCCGCGACCGGAGCAGGTGCGCCACCCCCAATCGCCACCATGCGCTCGATTGCCAGCCGCGCTTTGGACGCGACGGCGGGATCGACGGTAATCCGGTGCTCGAGACGATCGATAGCTCTTCGCACGATGGGGAGGGTGGTGACCTTCATATACGCGCAAACCGCGCTCGGGTTCGCCGCATAGAACCGTTTCGTCGGATTCTCTCTGCGCAAACGATGCAGAATCCCGACTTCGGTCGCAACGATGAACTCGTCCGCGTCCGAGCGCGCGGGGCGCCGGATCATTCCTTCCGTCGAAAGAATTTGCGCGCCCTCGGGATCCACGTCGCCCGCGGACAGGGCTTCCACCACCGACGTCGCGCATCCGCATTCCGGGTGCACGAGAAACTCCGCGCCCGGATGCTCCGCGCGCTGGAGAGCGATGTGCTCGGGATCGATGCCGGCGTGAACGTGACACTCGCCCATCCAGACGTGGATGTTCTTCCGGCCCGTGACGCGGCGAACGTGCGCGCCAAGAAACATGTCCGGCAGGAAGAGAATCGTCTTGTCCGCCGGAATGGCATTCACGACTTCGACCGCGTTCCCCGAGGTGCAGCAGTAGTCGCTTTCGCCTTTCACTTCGGCCGTCGTGTTGACATACGACACGACGACGGCGCCCGGATGCTCGGCCTTCCACGCCCGGAGCTGCCGGGCGTCGATCGTTGCGGCCAGCGAGCAGCCGGCGGCGAGATCGGGCAGCAGCACTGTCTTGTTCGGAGACAGGATTGCCGCCGTTTCGGCCATGAAGTGCACGCCGCAGAACACGATGACCTCGGCGTCCGTTTTCGCGGCTTCGCGTGAAAGGCCGAGCGAGTCTCCGACGAAATCAGCGACGTCCTGGACTTCGGGGCGTTCATAGTTGTGCGCCAGAATTACCGCGTTCTTCGCGGCCGCCATGGCGCGGATTTCCGCCTGCAGTGCGGCGGTGTCAATCGTGGTCATGACGAAGGATAACCCGATTGAATTGCGAAGCGGCTCCTGTTTTCCGGTTTCGTTCGGGTCGCGGGCCGACGAGTGCGTTCGTTCGGTGATACGTGCGTGGAAACGGTGCCGCACCTCCAGGCCTGATCCCACATGATGTCGCCCGCAGGACCATCCGGTCCCTGCACCACCGCGGGTTACGCGGACGACAATCGGAGACCAACCACCATGCGCAGCATACTGAAGCGTCTCGTGGCGACCGTGATGGCCGCCGTGGTTTTTGCATCACCAGTGAAGGCCTGGGCAGACATGGACCCCTCGGCCTCGGCGGCGTGTTCGACGTACCGCCAGGTCGAGTCGAACGCCACAGGCGGCGATTACGTCGGCGGCATTCTCTTCTACGAAACCGAAGGCACGGTCTCGCGGACGCAGCCATCCACGACCACGACATCGACAACGTCATCCACCGCAACGCTCGGCGCCGGCGGTTCAGGCGCGAGCACCACGGTCACGACGACCACCACAACGACGCAGCCGGGAAACACGACCACGACGAAGGAGCCGATCGGCTTCTACGCCATGAACGACGGTTCGATCTA
This sequence comes from Gemmatimonadaceae bacterium, assembly GCA_035638155.1. Taxonomy (GTDB): domain Bacteria; phylum Gemmatimonadota; class Gemmatimonadetes; order Gemmatimonadales; family Gemmatimonadaceae; genus DASRAP01. Next base: position 25,051 of record DASRAP010000178.1, read on the forward strand.
TGAGATCAACTGCGTGACGGGCGAATCGAAGAAGGTCGCGTGAATGCGGGAGGGGCGGGGCGCGTCCGCGCTCCCGCTCCTTCTTCGCCCTTCCCTGTTTCCAATGCGTCCTCTTCTCCTGCTGGCCACGCTCTTCTGCGCGGGCGGAACGGCCGCCTGCGTCCGCAGCGAAGCACAGTCACGAACGCCTCGCCTTGTCTGGAGCGGTGACACGATCGACGCACACGCGCGACTGCTGCGCGACGCGGCCGATTCGACACACGGTGAGATGGTGCTCAAGCCGGTGAGCGCGCGGAGCGACGCCGGCGTTCTCCTCATATCTGACCTGGGGAGTGATCGCGTCGCGGTGCTCGACTCGAACGCGAACGTCATGCGCTGGATCGGCGCACACGGGCGCGGTCCGGGCGAGCTCTACGGCGCCGCCCACATTGCGGCCGACAGCGCGCACGTGTTCGTCGCCGAAGCCCTCGGTGGCCGGGTGTCCGAGTTCACCATTGCGGGCCGATTCGTTCGCGCGTTCAGCTCGCCGTTCGGCGCAGGCGCGATCGTCGCCGAAGGTGGTGATACATACGTCGCGGCGCGTTCGTATTCGCACTACGCGGACCGGCTTCGTGCCGACGCAGAACCGTCGCCGGCACTTCGGCGTGCGATCGTGCGTGGGCACGGACCGGGACAGCGGTGGCGCGCGATGCCGGGCCACGATCTCCTTGCATCGGCTGACGCCGCCATCTGGACCTTCGACCAGGCCACACTCGAGCTGTGCACGTTCGCCTCGGCAGCGGCGCATCCGCGCTGCCTCGCGCTTCCGCGCGACCTCGAGAGGCGGATCGACAGGTACCGCGACACACGTGTTGCCGCCGTGGAAAAAGCGACGCGACTCGAAGTCAAAGCGGCGCCGGTCGCAAAGGACATGATCGGCGTCGGTCATCGCCTCGCACTCCTTCTTCCGCTTCCTGACCTTCCAGTCGTCGTCGTGGATCCCGCTGACGGATCGCTGACGCCCGTGGTGTTTCGTGGAGCGTCCGCTGCGCTGTGGGTGCGATCGGCGCGGACGTTTGCGTGGACCCAGGGTGCGTTCGTGCTCGCCGGCGATGACGGCATTGGCCGGCTCGAGCTCGCCTCTCCTCTTCGGTGATTCGCATGCGCTTTCACATAGCACTTCTTGCAGTCTCGTTGCCGCTTACTCCCGTCGCACTGGCACGGGACGCAGCTCACCCGGCAGATCATACCGCCGCTCACCTCGCGTCGCGTGAAGTCTGCCATGTCGAACGCACCGGCGAGCCGGGCGGCCCGAGCGCGGACATTTGCGCACGGATCGCGGCGCGCTGGCGCGCGCTCATGTCGGTCTCGGCACCGCCCGGCATCATCACTCTCCACGAGCGCATCGGTTTCGACGGCAGCGCGCAGCCAGCGGGCTGGACGCTCGAGTGGCCGTTGTCTGATCTCAGGACCAGAGGAGTCGCGCGCCGGAGTGATGGTCTGCCATCGTATGCCGCCGCCATGCTGATCCCTCACGAAGCCGGCCACGAGATGTTCATCACGTTCGCGTCCGATTTCCCGCACATTGATTCCGTGCAATACGGATCGCCGGCGCCGGACTGGCTCGACGAGGCCGTTGCGGTCTGGATGGAGCCGGATTCCGGGATCGCACGCCGCGTGCACTCGATCGCTGGAACACTCCCGGACATCGCGCGCCTCACGACGATGGGCAACCCAGCTTCAGAGTCCATGCGCGACACGTCCCTCGGCGGTCATCGCATGAACGTCATGGAACGCACGGTGACTCCGCCCTGCGCGCCCTGCAAATGGCTGCCGGATTCGTTGCGCGGTCGATATCGCGTGATCGACGTCGGCCTCGACGCTCGGGGGCACCCCGACACGCTCGTGTGGTACTCCGTTCGCAGCCCCGCGAAGAACGAGACGCTCGAAGAACGGGAATTCTACGCGCTGTCGTACTCACTGCTCGCGTTCATTCGCGCACGCGGAGGCCCGGCCGCGATATCCGAATTGCTGCAGCGCTACCGCATGAATCCGGCGGCGCGAACCGACGTCTTCGCGAATCTGCCGGGCTTGCCGAAAACGGTTGCCGCATTCGAAGCGGCGTGGCGCGCGAGCCTGCGTTAGTCAGAACTCGATGTGTCTTCCGCGCCACTTGTTCTTCGGACGCGGAAAATCGCGACGGTAGTGGCCGCCGCGTGATTCCTTCCGGAGGAGTGCCGAGGTGGCAATGAGATGCGCGGCATCGGTCATGTTCGCCTCCTCCGTGGCGCCGTCCGGGAGGCGCAGCACGATGTCTTCGAGCTGCTCGACCGCAATGCGAAGCCCCGCCGCTGTGCGGTCGATCCCGGCATGCAGCCACATCGTGGTTCGAATTTCGTCCGCCGCCACCTGCGCTGCGCCCCGGTCGCCAAGCTTCGGTACGCCCCAGGTCACGCGCTTCGGGATGCGCGGAAGTTTCGTCACCGACCGGAGGTCATGCGCAACCCGCTCGGCAAACACCAGACCCTCGAGCAGCGAATTCGACGCAAGCCGGTTCGCCCCATGGACGCCGGTGCGCGACACTTCACCGCACGCCCAGAGTCGCTCGAGCGACGAACGTCCCGCGAGGTCGACGACAATTCCGCCCATCATGTAGTGCGCGGCCGGCGTGACGGGAATCAGCTGCTTCACCGGATCGATACCGCGCGCCTGCAACAGGGCCGTGATGCCGGGAAACCGGCGCGTGAATGACCGCCCGATGCGCCGTGCGTCGAGAAACACCGCGCCGGTGCGCGCGCGCTCACGGAAGATCTCCCGCGCCACGATGTCGCGCGGCGCGAGCTCGGCCAGACGGTGCCGCCGCGTCATGAACCGCTGTCCCTCGGCGTTCACCAGCACCGCTCCTTCGCCGCGCACGGCCTCCGAGATCAGCTGGAGCGGATTCTCCGGCGTGTCGAGTGCGGTCGGGTGGAATTGCACGAACTCCATGTCCGCGAGCTTCACGCCGGCGCGATGCGCGATGGCGAATCCGTCGCCCGTGGCAACTTCCGGGTTGGTGGTGTAGCGAAAGACCTGGCCGCACCCGCCCGTGGCGAGCACGGTTGCATCCGCCACGAGCTCGACGGGCTTGCCCGCAACGCTCGCGCGCGCACCGCACACGCGGCCGCCTTCAACGATCAGGTCCAGCACGCGGGCGTGGGCGAGCACCGTCACGTTCGGTGTTTCCTGAACGCGGGCGATCAGCGTGCGCGCGACCTCGGCTCCGGTTTGATCTCCCTGCGCGTGGACGATGCGCTTTCGCGAATGCGCGGCCTCCCGGCCCAGGGCGAGCCGTCCCTGCGCATCGACGTCGAAGCGCGCCCCCGCTTTCGCGAGCTCGTGTACCCGCGCAGGCCCTTCCTCAACCAGAACCTCGACCGCCGCGGCATCACACAACGCCGCCCCGGCGGCAAGCGTGTCCCGTCTATGAAGCTCCGCTGAGTCGCCGGCGCCGAGGGCCGCCGCGATGCCGCCCTGGGCATACGCGGTCGCGCTGTCGAACAGTGAGCGTTTCGTCAGCACGTGCACGTCGCCACTCGCGGCCGCGCGCCACGCCGTTTGCAGCCCGGCGACGCCGCTCCCCACGATCAAGACCCGCGTCCGGATGCGTTCGGCCATGGGCGGAATCTACGAGCCGAAACCGCGACGCGGCGAGTAAGTTTCGCGCGGATGAACAAGAAGCTCGTGGTCCTGATGGTGACGGCGTTCGTGGACATGATGGGCGTGCTCATCGTGGTTCCGCTGTTGCCGTTCGTCGCCAAGGAAATGCTCGGCCACGGGCCCATCTGGACCGCGCTGAACGCGGTGCACCTGGGCGGGGATGGAATGGTCGTCTCCATTCTTGTCATGATGTTCGCAGTCGCGCAGTTGGCGAGTGCGCCGTATTGGGGACGCGTATCCGACCGGTACGGACGGCGCCCCGCGCTGATGATCGGGCTCGGCGCATCCGCCGTCGCGTACGTGATTTTCGCGTACGCCAATTCCCTGGAGCTCCTGTTTCTGTGCCGGATCGTGCAGGGTGCCGGCGGAGGAACCGTCGGCGTCATTCAGGCGTACGTCGCCGACGCCACAGCGCCGAAGGATCGAGCGAAGGCACTCGGGTGGTTGTCCGCCGCGACGAATGCCGGCGTTGCGCTCGGGCCGCTGATCGGCGCCGCCTCCCTGGGATTTGCTTCGCGATCCTCACCGGGCCTGATCGCGGCAGGGATTTCCCTGGCCAACATCGTGTTCGCCTGGAAATACGTGACCGAATCGCACGATGCCGCGGCCGTGCACGCGAGTGGCAAGAAGGTCAGGCCCAGCCGCGAGGCCATCCGCCGCGTCCTCAGCCATCCGGCCGAGCCGCCCTCACGGCTCATCTGGATCTACGCGATCACCATGGGCGCGTTCCAGGGAATGAACAGCGTGCTCGCGCTTTTCCTGGCGGACAAGTTCGAGATCACCGAGCACACCATCTATTACTTCTTCGTGTACATCGGCGTGCTCGCCGTGGTGACACGTGCCGGCATACTCGGCAGGATGGTCGATCGCTTCGGCGAGCCCCGGCTCTCGCGAATCGGCATGGTGCTGCTCTCGATCGGTCTCGCGACGATGCCCCTCGCTCCGTCCATCCCGTGGCTTGCCGTCAGCCTGGCGCTCGTTCCACTCGGCACCGCGTTCACGTTTCCGTGCGTCACCGGCTTGCTATCGCAGATCGTGCCGCAGCACGAGCGCGGGTTGTACATGGGCGTGCAGCAAACCTTCGGCGGCACGGCGCGGGTCGTCGCACCGCTGTATGCAGGGTGGACGTTCGACCACCTCGGACACGGCGTTCCCTACTTCACCGGCGGTGTCGTCGTACTTCTGACGATTTCCCTCGGCCTCGACATGGAGAAGTACAGCGCGCATGCACCACCGGCGCCGGCGGGAGGGCCGCCGGAAGCAGGGCCGCAGGCGCCGTCGCCCGCGCCGCCCGTTCGCTCAGCGTAGCGTCGACGCCTGCGACGCCGGCCCGGCCGTCTGCTCACTCGCGAGCACGGCCTTTGCAATCTCCACCATCGCGACGGAGCGATCCTGGCTCGTGCGCTGCAGGATGTGATACGCCTCCTGCTCCGACGCGCCGCTGCGTCGCATGAGCACGCCCTTTGCGCGCTCGATGAGCTTTCGCTGCGCCAGTTCATCGCGTGCGTTTGCCGCGTCGCTGCGGGCTTTTTCGATGGCGTGCGCCCGCTCGACTGCCATGCGAATCTGCGTGTCCAGCACGCGGGCCGGCGTCGGTTTCTCGAGAAACGCGATCGCCGACGTTTCCTGCACGTCCGCGTCGCTCAGCTCGAGCGCGCGGTCACCCGAGAACAGAATCACCGCCGTCGCCGGCCGTTCGCGCGAGATGGCTTTCGCCGCGTCGATTCCCGAACCGTCGGGCATGTGCACGTCGAGCAACACGACGTCGGGTGACAGCTCCACCGCGCGACGCACCGCGTCCGCACCAGTGGCTTCGGCGGCAACAACAGTGTGGCCGAGCTGCTCGAGCAGCCGCGTCAACGCCTCGCGCGTTGACGCTTCGTCATCCGCGAGAAGAACGCGGATGTGTCGCACGGAGTCACTGGGAGCGGACATGTCGGCCGGAACGAAGTGGAGAGCGCTGCATGCCCAAGATGACGCGCCGCTGACGTTCGGTAAATAGGACAGAGCAACGTCATCGTTACACAGCCACTCACTTCACCGGCCAGTCTCCCGTGACCCGGGGGGACACGACCTCGGACGCAGTGATCAGCCGCACACCGCGGCGGTACGTGAGGTACATGTAGCCCCACTGGATGAGCACCGACAGACGATTGCGGAAGCCCACGAGGTAGAGAATGTGCACGAACAGCCAGAAGAACCACGCGAGGTATCCGGTCACCGTGAACACACCGAAATCCGCGATCGCCCGGTGCCGGCCGATCGTCGCGAGCTCGCCTTTGTTGCGATAGTGAAACGGCTTCAGCGTTTCCCCGCGCAGCGACGCGCGCACATGGCGCGCGGCGTAGGCTCCCATCTGGATCGCGGCCGGGCAGACGCCGGGCACCGGTGAGCCATCTTCGCGCATGCATGCGGCGAGATCGCCGGCGACGAGGATTTCGGGATGTGGTCCGATCGTCAGGTCGGGCTTCACTGTGACACGGCCGGCGTTATCGAGCGGCACACCCAGGAAATGGCCGAGCGAAGACGCCTTGTTTCCCGCGGCCCAGAACACGGTGCGCGCCGGGATGAATTCGCCGCCCACCCATACCCCCGTCCCATCGACCGTCGTCACGCGCGCGCCAGTGCGGACTTCGGCGCCGAGCTCGGTCAGGTCCTTCCGGGCGTGTTCGGCGAGCGCGGCGGGAAACGTCGGAAGTATTCTCGGTCCGCCCTCGAGCAAGACAACCCGCAGGCGCGTCGCGTCGAAACTGCGAAAATCGGCGCGCAACGCGCGCGCCACGTCGGGGAGCATGCCCGCCAGCTCCACTCCCGTTGGCCCGCCGCCGACAATCGCGATCGTGAGGAGCGCGGCACGCTCCGCGTCGTCGTCGGTGAGCTCGGCTTGTTCGAATGCCAGCAGAAAACGACGCCGCACTTCCATGGCGTCGTCGAGCGTCTTGAGACCGGGCGCGAATTCGGACCACTCGTCGTGACCGAAGTACGCGTGCCGCGCGCCGGAAGCAACGATCAGATAATCGTAGTGCAGATCACCCGCTTCGCCGTCCACGTGCACCGTGCGCCTCGCCGTGTCGATGCCGCTGACGTTGCCAAGGAGCACGCGCGTATTGCGCTGGCGGCGCAGCAGCCACCGGATGGGCGCCGTGATGTCGCTCGGCGCGAGTGACGCCATCGCTACCTGGTATAGCAGCGGCTGAAAGAGGTGGTGATTCGTCCGGTCGATAAGTGTCACGTCGACGGGAGCGTGGCGAAGTCCGCGTGCTGCGTGCAATCCGCCGAAGCCGCCGCCGATGATCACGACGTGCGGACGCGTCATTGCGACGGTGACGGAAGTCCGGCAGCGAGGAGATTCATGAACAGCCGGATTGCACCGTCGTTTCCCGCGGGCAACTGGCGGAACAGCGAGAGTGTCGTGTAGACGTACGTGCCCTTGCCAAGGCGTCCCACGAGAATCCCGTTGGGATTCGGCGGCTCTCCAGGATCGTGCATCTCCACGACGGTGCGCCACGCGCTATCGGCGCGCGATGGCATATAAAGGGATCGTTCCTGCACCCAGCCGTCGAAATCGCTTTGCGTAACGCGGTTCGGCGTCAGGAGCACATGCGCTTTCGGATCGGTCACCTGCACCGGCGCGTTCTCGATCGTGACGCGCTGTGGTTGCTGCGCAAGGCTGACCGGGAACGGCAGCATGCCTGGGCGCGTCATTTCCTGCTGCCCGTACTGCACGACCACCGTGCCACCGTTCTTCGCGAACTCCTCCAGCCGCGCGTTGAACGCCGCCAGGAGAGGCGCGCGCTGGTACACGCGCGGGCCAAGCACGACGACCTGAAACGCGCTGAGGTCGGTGCTGGGAATGCGGTCCGGCTCAACGGTCGTCAGTGCCACGTCCAGCTGCCGCAGGACGGGCGCAACATCGTCCGACACACCCGGCACGTACGCGACGTGGACCCCCGCGGGGATCGCGACGTCCACGCTCTTCATCCAGAGGCCGGTGCTACGCGACATGACGATCGGGGTGATGTGCTCATACTCGATCGTGAATACGCCAGTGCCGTAGAAATTCGCACCGCCATCCGTGGCACCAGCCGTGAGCGCGTACTTGCCCACGGGAAGCTTTCCGCGCACGTGCACGGCGATCTCCCGCGTTTCGAGCGGCGCGAGCGTCGCCGTGTCAGGAAGAGGGTCCGTGCGGAATCCGTCCGGGATCCTGAACTGGTATTTCACATGGCGCGGCTGCGTCGAATACGAACGGACGCGAAGGCGGATCATGCGATCCACGACTTCGTTGGCGCGCGCGAGCTCCAGCGTGCGGTCAAAGAGCAGCGACACCGGGCTGACCGGCACCAGGGGGCGCCGCAACTCGCCGTAGACCGGATCGATTCTCCGCGACACGACCGGACCGAACCGGTGCGTGAATGACCCATCGGCGGCCCTGAAGGTGATGTCGATCCAGCTCGCCATGCGATCATCCTCGGCGATCGCAACGCCGCTCACGGACGGAACATCCCCGCCGAGCCACGGCGCGTCGCGCACGCCGTCCGCCGGCCAACGAACCTCGGGGAAAAGGTCATTGCCCTGGCGCTCGCCGACCCACCACGACGCCGTCCCGGCGCGCAGGTTCCACATTCTTCGCGCGACGGTGACCACGCTGTCCGGCATGACGACAACGCCGGTCGTGTCGCGAACGCGACCCACGCCTGAGCCGCTGACGCGGGTGAGCGTCACCGGTGCCCCGCCGCGATTCGTTACTTCAACGCTGATGGATGCCGTATCGCCGTACGCGAGAAACTCGCGATCAGACACCGGCGTGACTTCCACCCCCGCGGCGGCGAGCGCGGCAACGCCGGCGCGCCGGTGCGCCTGCTCGATGGCGGCGCCGAAATCGTTTTCGAGTGGTGAGCATCCACGTGCGACGGCGCCGAAACGGCACGCGCGCCCGTCGCGCGCGCGTTCCAGCAATGCCGCCGCGCGAACAAGGAGCGGCGCGACCGTTCCGGGTGAACGGAGATCGAGCTGAGTGCGGGCCGCGCGCGCGAGCGCGGGCAGGGAGTCGATGAGCGCGCGCGTCGCTGGCGTGCGCGCGAGCGACGCGAAGCGCGCCCACGTCGTGTCGATGCCATCGAAGATCGAGGTTTCGCGTGCCGGCTCGACCTCCGCATTGACCCGCGTGGCTTCGCGTGCGAGGTAATCCCACTGCACCCCGCGCGGTGCGAGGCGGCCCTGCCCCTGCGACCGGTGCGCGGCCCGGCTTTCCGTCGCAACCGCGGCGTAGGACCGTCCGAGCACGGGATCAAACGCGCCGACATTGATGGTGAGTTGCCCAAGGCCGGCCGCACGCCGCGAGCGGTAGAACTTGCCAGGCGCCCATGCCGCGCCGAATGCAAGCTCGGGAAAGCGGACTGTATCTGCCGCGGCTTCGTAGGCCTCACGTGCAAGAATTCCCGCGACCTGGTGGTGCCCGTGCCCATCGGCCGGCGTGCCTGTCCACACCGCGACGACCACGTGCGGGCGGAACGCGCGAATCACGCGCACGACATCGCCCAGCAGTGCTTCGCGCGGCCAGTGTGTGAATGTCTCGGCGCTGTCCTTCGAGAAGCCGAAGTCGTACGCGCGCGTGAAGTACTGCCTTCCGCCGTCGATGCGCCGCGCGGCGAGGAGCTCTTCCGTGCGAATCGCGCCGAGCCCTTCGCCGAGCTCGTTGCCGATCAGGTTCTGGCCGCCGTCACCGCGCGTCAGCGAGAGATACGCGGTCTCTACCTGGTGACCGCGTGCGAGCCAGGTGATGAGGTTCGTGTCCTCATCGTCGGGGTGCGCGCCGACCATGAGCACGCGCGCCGAGCTCGCGAAACCGTAGACGGCCTGCGCGAGGGCCGCCGCGCCTCGGGCCTGATCGTCGGGCGCCGCTTCCCCCGGTGTGCCCGGTGTGCCCGGCGACGCGGCCAGCAGGACCGCGAGCGCGGCGGTGCCGAACGCTCTCAGCGCGTCGCCGCGCTCGTCGTACGTCCGCCCCTGCGTCCACCGGCTTTCGATGTGAACGTCAGCGCGGCCTCGATGATGCGCGCCTGCTCTTCGTCGTGATCTTCCTTGTAGCCCTCCGCGGGACTCGCGCGCTCGGGGCGCCCGATGTACGGCATCTCCAGCGCGGTGCCGGCCGACAGTCGAAGCAGCGGCGCGACATGCGTCCACGCGCCCTGGTTCTTCGGCTCCTCCTGCACCCACGCCACCTGCTCCACGTTCGGATAGGCGTCGACGATGCTCTCGAGCGCGTTCTTCGGCCACGGATACAGCTCCTCAATGCGCACAACGGCGACATTGGGACGCTGCTCGGCCGCCGCGATCTCCCAGTAGATCTTGCCTGTGCAGCACACGACGCGTTCCACGGCGTCGCGCTTCGCGGCGCCGCCAGGATCGTCGATGACCGTCTGGAACGTGCCCTTCGCGAGATCGTCCAGCTTCGACATCGCGCTCGCGAGGCGCAGCATCCACTTGGGCTGCATGAGCACCAGCGGGCGCCGCGGCTCCTGCTTCGCCTGGCGCCGGAGAATATGGAAATACTGCGCAGGCGTTGTCGGATATGCGACGCGCAGGTTGCTCTCGGCGCAGAGCTGCAGAAAGCGTTCGAGCCGTGCGCTCGAGTGCTCGGGTCCCGCGCCCTCATACCCGTGCGGCAGCAGCAGCACGAGGCCGGAATCCTGCCCCCACTTGGCACGGTCCGACGCGACGAACTGATCCATCACCGGCTGGGCGACGTTGGCGAAATCGCCGAACTGCGCTTCCCAGACCGTGAGCGTATCCGCGCGCGACACCGAATACCCGTACTCGAACGCCATCACCGCCATTTCCGAGAGCGGTGAATTGTAGATCTCGAACGACGCGCCGTCCGTGACGTGTGCGAGCGGCGTGTACGTGCTCCCGTTCTTCACATCGTGCAGCACCGCATGCCGGTGCGAGAACGTGCCGCGCTCAGCGTCCTGTCCGCTCATGCGGATCGACGTCCCGTCGAGCAGCAGTGACCCGAATGCCAGGGCTTCTGCGTGACCCCAGTCGATCGCAGGCGCATCGCCGAGCGCTTCACGCCGGCGCAGCAACTGCTTGGCAAGGCGCGGGTGCGGGTGAAACTCTGCCGGCCATGCGAGGAGATGCTCGTTGACGCGGTGAAGCGCGTCGGCAGACACCGCGGTTTCGACGTTGGCGGGACGCTCCGGCTTCGGATGGTCGCCCGTGGGCACGCTCGCGTTGTCGGCGCGCACCGCATCGAGGATCCGCTGCAGGTTGTCGGACACGTCGCGCTCCATCTGCGCCGATGCATCCGCGGAAATCACGTTCGCGGCGATCAACCGCTCGCTCAGCAGTTGGCGCACCGACTTGTGCGCGCGGATGTTGTCGGCCTCGAGTGGCTGGGTGTAACCGGGTTCGTCGCCTTCGTTGTGCCCGTGACGGCGGTACCCCACGAGGTCCACGAGAAAATCCTTGTGGAACCGGTGACGGTACGCCACCGCAATGCGCATCGCGATCACGCACGATTCCGCGTCATCCGCATTGACATGAATGATCGGCACTTCGAATCCCTTGGCGGTGTCGCTCGCGTAATGCGTCGAGCGCCCGTCAATCGGATTCGTCGTGAAGCCGACCTGGTTGTTGCCGATGATGTGTAGTGTGCCGCCGACGTGGTACGCGCGCAGTTCGGAAAGATTGAACGTTTCCGGCACGATTCCTTCGCCGACGAACGCGGCGTCACCGTGCACGGACACCGGCACCACGCCGTCGACGTCGGTGCCGCCGTGCATGCGCTGGCGCGCGCGCGCCATGCCCATCGAAACCGGATTCACGATCTCGAGGTGCGACGGATTCGCGGCAAGGTGCATCTGCACACTGGTGCCGTCCGTCGCGCGCCACTCGCCTTCGTAGCCGAGGTGATACTTCACGTCACCGGTCGACGCTTCGCCGACCTGCGTGGAGCGCCCTTCGAATTCCGTGAAGAGATCCGCGTACGGCTTGCCCATCAGATTGGTCAGCGTATTGAGCCGGCCACGGTGCGGCATGGCGATCACGATATGCCGGGCGCCGAGCGCCGCGCTTTCGCTGATCGCGGTGTCGAGCATGGGCACGAGCGCGTCGATGCCCTCGATCGAAAAGCGCTTGAGTCCCACGTACGACCGGCCGATGAAGCGCTCAAGTCCCTCGACCTGCGTCAGTCGCTGCAACAGTGTGATCTGCTGCTCGGCGGCGAGCGGTCGCGTGAGGCGCTCGGCCGTGAGCAGCTCGCGGAACCACTGGCGTTCCGTTTCGTCGCTGAGGTGCGTGTATTCGATCGCGAGGTTGCGCGAGTACCGGAAGCGCAAACGCGCGATGACGTCGGCGGCGGTGGCCATGTGCGGAAAGCCAAGCGCGGCGCCGGGCACCTGCGACAACTCCGCCTCAGTGATGCCGTGGAACTCCGGCGTCAGCTCCGCCGCGTTGGGCGGTGCGGTGCCGAGCGGATCGAGCTGCACCGCGAGGTGGCCGTAGGTGCGGATCGAGTACATGAGGCCGGCGGCACCGGCCGCTTTGCGCGCCAGGTCGGGATCACCCGCGGCCGCCGCGGCGCCCTGCGTTGCCGGCGCGCCCGCGAGCTGCTCGGCCAGGCGGAAATACTGGCGCCACGATTCGTCGACGGACGACGGGTCCCGGCGGTACGCCTCGAACAGCTCGGCGATATAGCCGTCGTTGAACGGACTGGTAATGGTGTCGGACATAGCCCCTGAAATTTAACGCGCGTCGCCCCCCGGCGGCTCAGACGATCGCTTCGAGGGCGTCGTGGAATTCGGTCGCAGTCTGGGGCCGTTTCCCGGGGTCCTTATCGAGGGCGCGGAGAACGAGATCGGCCAGGGCCGGCGGAATGTCCCTGCTCACCTCGACGGGCGATTTCGGCTGCGTCTCCAGGACCTTGGTGATCAGCGTGATCGGAGAATCGGCGTCGAACGGGACATGTCCCGTGAGGCATTCGTACAGCACGACGCCGGCGGCATAGAGATCCGCCCGCGCATCGACGTCGTCGCCCAGCAGCTGCTCGGGGGCCATGTATTCAGGTGTGCCGACCACCATCCCCGCCTGGGTGACGCCTGCTGTGCGTTTGGCGAGACGCGCAATCCCGAAATCCATGACTTTCAGAATGCCGTCGGGGGTCACGACGACGTTCTGCGGCTTGATGTCGCGGTGAATCACGCCCTGCTCGTGTGCGACCTCGAGCGCGCGGAGCAGCTGCTTGCCGATCGTGACGGTACCCGCCGCGGGAATCCGTCCGCGCCCGCGAATCAGCTCCTTGAGCGACTTCCCTTCGACGTACTCCATCGAGATGAAGTACGTGCCGTTCACTTCCCCGAGATCGTGCGTGCGAACCACGTTGCGATGCGAAATGCGGCGCGCGAGCCGGATCTCGCCCTTGAATCGCTCGAGCGCCGACGGATCCTGCGAAAGAATCTCGGGCTTGAGCGTCTTGATGGCGACGACTTCATCAAGCTCCTCGTCCTGCGCCTTGAACACCGTGCCCATGCCGCCCACGCCGATGATTTCCTTGACGTGATAACGCTTCGCGAGCGTGGACCCCGGTGTGATGCCCTGCGCCGCCGCGGCCTGCCGCGTTGCGGTACCCATCGCTTCGAGCCGCACGGTCTTCGCTTCCGCGTCTCCCTGCAGGATTTCGACGAGCGCCTGCTTGTCGCGAAGATCGGAGAGCAACGCGCGAAACGCGGCGGCGAGCGTGCCGATTTCATCGCCGCTCGTGACGGCGATTTCCGTCCCGTAATCGCCGTCGGCCGCTTTGCGCGACGCGGACACGAGTGTCGCCACCGGCTTCGTGATTTGGCGGGCGATCAGAAACGACAGCAGAAACGCGGCGAGAATCCCGAGGGCGCCCGCGACGATGATCGTGCGCTGCAGCGACCGAAACGGCGCGAGCTCCGCACTGCGCGACCGCAGCGCGAGGAAACCGCCGATCGGCTCGCCGTTCGCGGTGAGCAACGGCGCGCCAAGCCGCAGGAAACGATCCCCGCCGAGCGTGATGTCGTCGTGGATTTGACCCATGGCCTGCTCGGATTCTTCGGGCTGCCACGCCGAGAGCGTGCGTTTGAGCTCCGCAGTTGGCGGAATCGTCGACGCCGTGAGATGCGGTTTCCGGAGTGAATCCATCACGTACACGACGACCTCGGTTTTTCCGCCCGAACCCGCGCGAATGCTCGCGAGGAACGTGCTGTCGATGGCCCGTGTGGCCATGAGCACCCCTACGATCGTGCTCGCTGCTCCGCTCGCCCCCGGGCGCTGGATCGGAACGGCAACGGCCTGGAACAGCGTGTCGCCCGACGCCGTGATGCCGTAGCCGCGCGTTTTGGTCCCCTGCAGCGCGCCGCTGATGAGCCCGGAGCTCGCGAGGTTCGCCGGCGCAGCTCCCGGCTCGTCGCTTTTCGCGAGGCGGATTCCCTCGTGGTCGGTAATCTGCACCCAGTCCACGACCTCGATCTGATCAACCGCCTCGAGCGCCTGGTCGAGGGCGCTCCCCGTGTTGCGCGACTCGACGATGCCGCGAAACGGCGCGCTCTGCACGAACACGCTGGCACCGCTCATCATCGAGCGCTCGCGGTCGCCCAGCGCGGACTGCACCTGGGCGCGCGTCGCCTCGAGACCCCGCTGAATCGCGTCGTTCGCCGTGCGATTGGCGGAGCGCGACGTGAACGCGAGTCCCGTGATCAATACCGCGGCGACGACGAGTGTCGTGCCGAGAAAGATCTTGAGTGTGAGAGACACCCGCGGAGGGGCCACGTGTCAGCGCTCAGTACTTGATCTGTCCGGGCCCGCTGTAGTCCTTGCCGAACTTGTCCTTGTGCTCCGCGAGCACGAATCCGCGCGCGTCGAGCTGCATGACCGGCACATCCGTGCCCTCCCTTGCAACCGTCACCTGCTGTGTCTGCTCCTCGGCCCGCTCGTGCCATACGTGCAGCGTGTACTTGCCGGCCGGCACGTTTTCTACGGTCCATCGGCCGTCCGCGGATGCCTGGCCGAACCATGGCACGGGCACGACGACCACGAAGCTCGCCATCTTCGCGTGGACATTGCAGTAGACGGGGACGGCCCCGAGCTTCGAGAAGACCTGCTCCTTCGTCTGGCCCCGTCCGTACAACCCCAGATCGAACGCCGACCCCGGCGTGCTCGAGAAGATGTTGTGGCTGAACGGATCCTGATTGGGGAAGTCCACGGTACTCCCGACCGTTACCACTCTGACGTGCGGCGCGAACTGGCGTCCGCGCATCGCAAGCTCCACCTTGAGCGCTCGGGGGCGCGTCGCGCCTGGCGACGCAGGCTCGAGCCAGACGACCGCACTCTCGAGATCGGTCGTTTTGAGGCCGGGTTTTTCGAGCAGCGTGACGCGCCCGGTTACGTTCCCCTGTGCCAGCACGGCTATCGGGAACGCGAACACCGCCGTTGCGAGACGGCACCGTCGGACGAAGGATCCGGAGGCGAGTGGCATGAGTGTCGGTGAGCGCATACGCAACGCTATCCCGCTGCGGAATAACGCGTCAAGCGTGAGATGGCTCGCATGCGCTCTTCTCCTGTGGGGGGCTGGATCAGCCGGAGCGCAGACGCGAGATACAACGCGCGCGCGCATCGATTCGCTGGCCGCGCGCCTCGAGCGGACCGAAGAACGCGTCAAGGTGCTCGAACAGCAGCTCGCGGCCGAGTCTGAGTCATCGGTGAAAACGCGATCTCGCGTGGCGCTCGAGTTCCATGGGCGGGCCATCGTAAACGCGTTCACGAACAACCGCCGCGTCAACAGTACGGGCGACCCGCTGTTCGTGCGGCCGGACGATCCCGGCGATCCAACCCCCCAGGGCCTTGCGATGCAGGTCCGCCAGAGCTCCCTGGGGTTGGCGATCACGGCTCCGCATGTGTGGGGTGCCCGCTTCACCGGAGACCTGGACGTCGATTTTGTGGGAGGGCAGCTGCCGTCGTCGGGGGGCCGGACGTTCCCGCTCATTCGGATGCGCACCATGCGGGCGATTCTTGCCTGGCCACACGCTGAGCTGCTATTGGGCCAGGAATCACCGCTCGTCGCGGGTGTGAATCCCCTGTCCCTCGCATCGCTCGGAACACCTGGCTTCGTGGCAGCCGGCAACCTGTGGCTGTGGTTGCCGCAGGCACGTGTGACAGTCGAGCGCGGTACCGCGCTTCGGCTGGGTCTGCAGGCCGCGGTGCTCGCACCGGGGACCGCGGCAGCCGTCGGCACATTCGACGTCCCCGACTTTGATGTGGCGGAGCGCTCGAAGCGCCCATTCCTCGAGACGCGCGCGCGACTCCGGTGGGGACAGGACGACATGGCCGCGGAAATCGGCGTGGGCGAGCACGTGGGCTGGTTTCTCACCGCGCTGGACACCCTTGCGCGCGGCTTCGCGAGCACCATCGACGCGCAGGTTCCGATTACGCACCTGATCGAAATTCGCGGCGAAGCCTATGAGGGTCGCGGCGCGCGGGCGTTGGGCGGCGGCGCCATCGGACAGCTCTTCGGCATCAACGCGGTGCTGATTCGCTCTCGTGGAATGTGGGCGCAGGTCAATGTGCGCCCGTCGCCGGCGCTGGTGTTTGGTGTGGGCTATGGGGTCGACGACCCGCACGACACCGATCTCGCCGCAAGCTCACGGCTCAAGAACGAGGCCGCCGCGATCCACGCGGAATGGCGCCCGGCCGGGCCACTCGTCTTCGGTTTCGAGTACCGCCGGTTGCGTACGACATACTTGCCGCAGGCGTACGCGAACGATCACCTGAACCTCGCGTTCGGCTTCGAGTTCTAGCGCGGCGGCACCGTTCCCGACACGAGCCGGACGGGAATACCGCCATTCGTGCTGCGCCACACCTCGTGAGTATCGAATCCGATTTGGCGTTCGAGCGTGTGACCGCGTGAGCGGTCGGCCGACAGCATGGCGAAGCTCCACGCAGGACACCGCGCCCGCGCCATCGTGCCCAGAGACGCATAGAGATCGCGCAACGTCCGCGTGTCGCCCACGCGCGTGCCGTACGGCGGATTCGTGACGAGCAGACCGTGCGCGTGCGATGGGTCCGCCGCCGACACACTGCCCACGGAAAAACTCACGTCACTCGCGACACCCGCGCGCGCGGCGTTTTCCTGGGCCGCTCGCACCGCACCCGCGTCACGGTCGCTGCCGGCGAGCGGACACGCTGCGCGGCCGAGCACCGCTGCGCCAAACGTTTCGCGCGCCTGTTTCCACACGTCCGCGCGGGCGCCCGGCCAGCGTTCAGCCGCAAACGCACGATGGAGCCCCGGCGCCATCCGCCGCGCCATGAGCGCCGCTTCGATCACGATCGTGCCGGACCCGCACATCGGATCGTACAGCGCCCTGTCCCCGCTCCATCGAGCGCCGGCGAGCATCGCCGCCGCGAGCGTTTCACGCAGTGGCGCTTTCGCGACGGCTTGCCGGTATCCGCGCTTGTAGAGGGGATCGCCGGCCGCGTCGATCCGGATCGTGCAGATGTTCTCCGAGACACGGACGACGATCAGCTGGCTGTCGCCCTCGCCGTCGTCATCGGTGCCCGCACCCTCGAGCGCGCGCACGCCGGGAATCGCCGCCGTCAGGGCGTCGGCGACCCGCTGCGCGACGGCGTTCGAGTGATAGAGCCGGGACTTCTTGCAGGTGACGCGGAGGCGCACGGTACTGCGTGGCGCGATCCACGACGTCCACCGCACGCTGCGCGCGTGTCGTTCGAGCTCGGCGAACGTGACGGCGCGAAACTGCGCGGCGCGAACGAGAATCCGGGTGGCGATGCGCGACCCGATGAGCACACGTGCGAGATCTGCTTCACCTGCACGGAACGAGACGCCGCCTGTTTCCGCGAGAGCATTCGCAATTCCGAGCTCGCCGATCTCGCGCTCGGCGAGGATCTCGAGTCCCGGCGCGACGACCGCGAACGCGTCGGAGGTGCGCGCGGTCAGCGCAGCAGCGTTGCGTGCCACGTCTCCCGCGCCGGACGCTCGAACGCGTCGCGCCACTCCGCGGCAGTCGTCACCGTGGTGTCGAACACCGGCGTGGCATCGCTGATCTCACCACCCTTGGCGCGGCGGGAAAAATCGCCACGCTCAGCGGACCGGATGTCGCCCGCGGTTGTCCGCCAGTACACGCGACCGCCCGGGAGGAGACGAGCGCCGATCGCGTTCTCCGCAAGCTGCAGCGCACGAAACAGACCATCGATCGAGCATCCGGACGCGCCGGCCGTGCTCTGGTCGACCCCGATGGCGAGAAAACGGTTGTCGCGCAGCGCGCGTGCAGAGCGCAGCGGGTGCCCGTGCGCGTTCCACTTCGAGAGGAACTCGTCCACGGCGTGAATGAGCGCGCGCGTCCCGGATTCGGTCAGGGATGCATCGGCGGCAAATACCCACACGCGCGCATCCGCGGGGAGCGCGGCGAAATCGACGACAGGCATGATGGCAATCTAACGGCCGTCTGCTCCGTCCTTCCGGGCAAGCGCCGCATCGATCGTCGGATCGTCAAACACGAACCCCGCCGAGGCAAGGCGCGCCGGCATCACGCGCTGGCTGACGAGAATGGTCTCTTCGGCCATTGGACCAAACGCCAGGCGAAGCGCGCCGGTTGGAATGCGCATGAGCGTTGGCCGGTGAAGCGCCCGGCCGAGCGCCGCGGTGAATCCGGAATTCGTGACGGGACCCGGTGCGACGACGTTCACCGGACCCGGCAGCACGTGCGTGAGAAGGAAGCGGATGGCTCGCACGTGATCGTGGCGCGAAATCCAGCTCAGCCACTGCGCGCCGTTCCCCATGACTCCGCCAAGCCCGAGGCGGAACGGCAATGCGATGCGCTCGAGCATGCCCCCGGCAAACGTGATCGCGACGCCGGTCCGCGCGCACGTCGTCGGTATCCCGGCGCGACGCGCCGGGTCTGCGGCACGCTCCCACTCGCGCACGACGTCAGCGAGAAACCCCGTCCCCGGCTCACTCTCCTCGGTCAGCACGTCATCTCCGCGGTTGCCATAGACGCCGATGGCCGAGCCGCTCACGAACACGCGCGGTCGCGGATCGAGCATCGCGATCGTTCGCGCGAGAAGTGACGTAGCGTCCACGCGCGATGCCCGAATCTCCGCGCGCTGCGCGGCCGTCCATCGCTGCCCGATGTTGGCACCGGCGAGCGCGACGACGGCGTCAACGCCCCGCAGCGCGCTCGCGTCGATCGCGCCGCGCGCCGGATCCCACCGCACGTCGGCATCCGCACCGCGGCCGATGCGCACGATCTGGATGCCGTCGCTGGCGAGCGAGCGTGCGAGCGCACTTCCGAGCAGGCCGGACGCCCCCGCGATCGCAACGCGCGCCGGGAATGCGGGGTCAGTCTGCGTCGAGACTCCTCCAGAGATACCACGACGCAACGGAACGGAACGGCGCCCACGGCGCTCCGATCTTCAGCACGCGCTCGGGCGACGGAAGCTTTCGCAGACCGTACGCCCGCTGAATCGCCTTCTGAATGCCGAGATCTCCTTCGGGGAGAACGTCGGGCCGATCGAGCCTGAACATGAGATAGACCTGAGCGGTCCACCGGCCGATGCCTTTGACGCCGGTGAGCGCGGTAATGGCGTCCGCGTCACTCAGCCGGCCGAGACGCGCGACGGGGAGACGCCCGTCGTCGACGTGCGCGGCGAGGTCGCGCAGGTACGACAGCTTCTGATTGGAGAGTCCGGCGGCGCGGAGCGTCTGGTCGTCCGTGGCGAGCACCTGCCGCGGCGACGGAGGCCGTCCCCCATAGATGCCGTGCACGCGTCCGAGAATCGTCGCGGCCGCTTTGCCTGACAGCTGCTGATACACGATGGCGCGGGTGAGCGCGGCGAAATGCGTACCGCTCGTGCGCGTTCCGGTTTGGTACGGGCCGACGCGCTTGATGATCGTCGAGAGCACGGGATCGACGGCATGCAGATGGCGAACAGCTTCGCGCGACATGAGCGGAAACTAGATTCACCGCCATGTCCGACGCCATGTCGATTCTGTTCGAGCCGCTGCATGTGGGCGTCACGCCACCCCAGCGGGCGACCGCGGCGTCGGCCGGCTACGATTTACGCGCGTGGTTTGCCGGTGGCGCGGTGGATGTGTGGTCGGGGGCGGAGCGCGCGCCCCGCATGCTCGAAGAGCACGACGGGGCGCACGCGCTCTGGCTCGACCCGGGCGACCGCGCGGTGATTCCGCTTGGCTTCCGCGCGTCCACGCCGCGCGGCGTGGAAGCACAGGTGCGCGCGCGTTCGGGAACGGCGCTCAAGCTCGGTCTGATTCTCGCGAACGGCCCCGGCACGATCGACCCTGATTACACGGGTGAGTGGGGCGTGCTGGTGCTCAACGCGTCGAACGTGCCCGTGCGCGTTGCACACGGCGACCGCATTGCTCAGCTCGTGCTCGCCCGGTTCGAAGTCCTGCCGTTCACGCAGGGCACCGTGGTACAGACGACGGAACGAACCGGCGGGTTCGGGTCCACGGGGGTGAAGTAGACGGCAGTTGGTAGCTGGTAGTCGATAGCTACTGACTACCAGCTATCAGCTATGAGCTAGTTGTTGTTGTTGCTGCTGCCACTGCCTTCGACTTCGAGCGCGATCTTGACGTCGTCGCTGACCATCAGCCCGCCTACTTCGAGCACCTGATTCCACGTCAGGCCCCACTCGCTGCGGCGAATTTTTCCCGTGGCGGTGGCGCCGATCTTCGTGTTCCCCCACGGATCCTTGACGGCGTCCGTGAGCTCGATGTCGAGCGTGACCGGCTTTGTTTCGCCGCGCATCGAGAGCGTGCCGTCGGCGCGATACTGCCGGCCGCCGAGCGGCGTGATCGCCGTCGATTCGAAATGCATGTTGGGATGGTGCTCGGTATCGAAGAAATCCGCGGAGCGGAGATGCGCGTCGCGCTGGTCCACGCCGGTCTCAATGCTGGCCGCGTCGATGTCGGCGCTGAATCCCACGAGCGCGCCGTTCGCGTCCGTGCGGGCGGACCCGCCGAACGTTCGGAAGCGCCCGCGCACGGTGGCGATGCCAAGGTGTTTGACGCTGAAGTCCACGTGGCTGTGCGCCGTGTCGATGTTCCAGTTCATGGTGTCCTCCCGGTGATATAACTCAGTGATGAATAGCTTAGTACTGAGATATATATATACCGGGCGGGTTGCGGGCGCAAGGGTGGCGGCTAACGGCGCGCGACGGTGCGCGTTCGGCGGCGGCGCGGCGCGGGCGCCGGAGCCGCTTCGGGTGCTGGGGCGTCCGGCTCGGCCGCCGCGAGACCCAAACGCTTGAGCAGCGCCGTCGCGAGCTTCTGGTCCTTGAGCGACAGTCCGCGCGCCGCCCGCGCGATGCGTTCGGCATGCATCGGAAACACCCGGCAGATCAGCTCTTCGCCCGCCGGTGTCAGGGCGACGAAACGCGCCCGGCGATCCGTTGGGCACGAGCGCCGTTCCACGAGGCCCTTCTCCGCGAGGCGGTCCACCAGAAACGTCGTGCCCCCGCTCGAGACGAGCACGCGCTTCTGCACTTCACCCAGCAGCACGGGGCCCTTGTGGTACAGCACCTCGAGAATGCCGAACTCCGGGATCGTGAGCCCATGACGCGCCACGTCCTCCGCGGCCTGCCGCGCCACGGCTTCGTGCGCACGATTGAGCACGATCCACAGCTTCAGTGATGTCCCCAGCGCCCCCCCAGGCGGCGGGTGCGGACGGAATTCGGCGGGACGGGACGGGGGTGCCACGATACTTTACTCACTAGTGAGAAGATTCGACTCTCGTACAACGCTAGCACGTCCGGGCGGAGCCGGGAACCCCGCCGCCGCGCACGCGGCTACACTGCGCTGATGTCGCTCACGCTTCTCCCGGTCGCCTTGCTGTCGTTTCTCGCGGGCGCGGCCAATTCGATCGCCGGCGGCGGCACGCTCCTCACCTTTCCGGCGCTCGTCGGCCTCGGCATTCCGCCCATCGTCGCGAATGCAACCAGCACGGTCGCGCTCGTGCCCGGATCATTTACATCGATGATGGGATACCGCGACGCCCTCCGCGATTCGCGGGCGTGGCTCGCGGCGTTCGCGATTCCCAGCGCTGTCGGCGGCGCGATCGGGGCGCTCCTGCTCGTGATTACGCCGGAGCAGCGGTTTTCGCAGGTCGTGCCGTTCCTCGTCCTGGGCGCAACGGCGCTCTTCGTCGCGCAGAAACCCATCGTGCGCGCTATCATGCGCTCGCGCGCATCGCATCACCTGAGCGACCGCGCGCCTGCGCCGAACGCGGCCTTCATCGCCGTCCAGTTTCTCGTCGGCGTTTACGGCGGCTACTTCGGCGCCGCGGCAGGCATTGTGATGCTCGCGACGCTCGGACTCATGGGCCTCACGAACATCCACCAGATGAACGGTCTCAAGAACTGGGCCGCGATCTGCTTCAACGGCGTGGCGGCGACGACGTTCATGTTCTCCGGATTCGTGAATTGGCCGGTCGCGCTGGTGATGGCCGTCGGAGCCGCGAGTGGTGGCTGGACCGGTGCGCACATCGCGCAGCGGGTGCGCCCCGAGGTCGTCCGGGGCGCGATCGGCGCCATCGGCGTCGGCGCCGCAATCTGGCTGTTCACACGGCTTTAGGGCCCGTCGGGGCACCCCGGCCGCCAGCGGGGTACTGATGACACGCGCGATGGAATGGTGACGGAGGCCGTCGCCCTCCCCCGTAGCGTGTGTGGTACCCTCTGGAGGCCAACATGCCG
>DASRAP010000179.1:0-19798 GCA_035638155.1 Gemmatimonadaceae bacterium
TTCCGGATGCCGTCGCCGATGCGGTCGCGGGCGCCCGGACTCCGCTCATCACCGTCCGCACGAAGTCCGATCTCCTCATCGCGCCCGCGGCCGAGGCGGCGCGCGCCGCGTCGCCCGACGCGCTGCTCGTGTCCGCGCTCACCGGTGACGGGATCGACGCGCTCCTCGCACGCGTCATGTCCGTGCTCCCCGAAGGGCCTTTTCTCTATCCGGACGACGAAATCGCCACGCAGCCGACGCGGTTTTTCGCTGCGGAATTCGTCCGCGAAGCCGCGTTCGAGCAACTCGGCGACGAGATCCCGTACGCCGTCGCGTGCGAGATCGAGGAGTTCCGCGAGGATCGGTCGCCCATGTACATTCGGGCCACCTTGTACGTCGAGCGCGACAGCCAGAAGCGGATCCTCATCGGGGCCAAGGGTACGAGAATCCGCGCCCTGGGCACCGCCGCGCGCACGCGGATCGAAGCGCTCGTCGGCGCCCCGGTCTACCTCGACCTCTGGGTCAAAGTCGCACCGCACTGGAGGCGCGAGCCGAACACGCTCGATCGCCTTGGCTACCGGTTACCCGAATGAGGCGCACATGGCTTTATCACCGCAGCTCCTTCGCATTCTCGTCTGTCCGCGCTGCAAAGGGGAGCTCGAGTACCGCGAGAACGAGTCCGCGCTGCTCTGCCATGCGTGCAAGCTGAAATACCCGGTACGCGACGACATCCCGATCATGCTCGTTGATGAGGCCACGCCGATCCAGTAGCGCGCGACAATTGCGCTCGGCCGGCGCCGGGGTGCTCCTCACCGCACTCCTCGGCGGCGCGAGCGGCACCGCGTGGGGACAGCGAGGCGTCGCGATTGGAGAAGGCGCGCTCTTCCTCGTGCTTCCACTCGGCGCGCGTGCCATCGCCACCGGACAGTCCGTCGCATCGCCGGAACCGGGCACCGAGCAGCTGTACTGGAACTCCGCCGGCATCGCGCGCGCGACGCGCCGCGAGGTGGCCTTCAACAGCGGGAGTTTTTACGTCGGCCCGATGTTCTCGCTCGCCGCGCTGTTTCCGCTGGGGACGGCCGGCGTGGTGGGCGCGTCCGCGAGCGTCCTGGACTATGGCTCGGAAGCAAGCAATGATCCGACGAGCCAGACCGGCGTGTTCTCGCAGCAGGCGTACGTGTTTCAGGCCGTCTATGCGGCCACATTCGGTTCACATCTGAACGCCGGAGTCGCCCTGGAGAACGCGTTGTTCGTCGCATCGTGTTCCGGCTTTTGCGGCGTGCTCACGAGTTTTCACGTGTCATCGAGCGCCGTGAACGCGGGCGTGCAGTATCGCCTGCTTCGCGACGGCGATCTCGTGCTCGCCGCAAGCCTGCGGCACGCCGGGAGCCGGTTTCAGGTCAACGACGAGCCGCAGGCCGATCCGCTGCCCACGCGCCTGCAGATCGGCGCGAGCTATCGCATCCGGAAGTTCGAGGAAGACCTTCGCGGCGCGCAGCTTCGCGTGTCGGCGGACGTGATCGATCGCGCGCGCCACCCGGGCGATGCGGCTCCGCGTTTCGGTGCGGACTTGAGCTGGCACGACGAAGTCCGTGTCGGCGCGGGCTATGTGAGCGGATCGGGAGAGGGCACGGGCGCGGCCGTCGGCATCGGATTCTCCCCGGGGCACGCATCGGTCGGCGTGAGCCAGACCATCGGCGGAACGGGCGACGCGAACCGAAGCGCAACCTATGTCAGTTTGAGGTACCGGTGGTGAGGGGCAACGGGCCACGGGCAACAACGGGCAACGGGCAACGGGCAACGGGCCACGGGCAACGGGCCACGGGCAACGGGCGATGACGCACCTGTTTCGCGTGGGCTGTGCGCTGGTCGCGATCACGCTTTGCGCGGGGGGCGTGAGCGCGCAGCGTGTCGCGGCGGCGGGGGATCCTCTGGACGCGCCCACCCGAACCGACACGGCCAAGTCCGTGCCTTGGTACGCGCCGCTCGCGTCGCTCGCCGTGCCCGGTGCGGGGCAGGCCCTTCTCAGGCGCAATCGCGCGCTCGCGTACATGGCAGCCGAAGCGTACGCCGTGCTCGAGTATCGCTCTCAGTCGATCGAGGCCCGGCGCGCGCGGGCCGAGTATCGCACGCTGGCGAACGATGTCGCGCGGCGGGTGTTCGACGGGACACGTCCGGTCGGCGATTTCGAGTACTACGAGACGCTCGAGAAGTACGTGGAGAGCGGGGCATTCGACCGGATCCCGGGCGGCGACATCGACCCCGAGACCGATTCGCGCACGTTCAACGGCGCGATCTGGCTGCTCGCGCGGCAGACGTACTGGGCCGATCCCAACGTGCCCCCGCCGGTAAACAGTGAGGCGTACGCGAAGGCCGTTTCGCTCTATCTCCGCCGGGCTGCGACCGATGAGTTTCGCTGGTCGTGGCGCGACGCGGCCCTCGAGCACGACCTGTATAAGCGCAGCATCAAACGCAGCAATGACGCGTACCGCCGGGCACGGACCGAGCTCGGGCTGATCCTGGCCAACCACCTTTTGAGCATGGTGGATGCCTTCGCCACGGTGCGGCTCCGTTACCCGCAGGCCTCGACCGGCGTTTCCCGTATGCAGGGCATGCAGGTCGTGGTCGGGCTCCCGTGGCCGCGAGGTTTGTGACGGTTTTGTCTGCGCGTGCAAGTTGAAGCGCCACTGGCGTTTGATTTGTTTTTTGTCGCGGCATAAGTTGGCCGAGTTGCCTCGCACCGGATCGTGCCAAAAGCCAAAGCCACTGCAATCCATTTCGCTCCCGGCGGCCAGGCCCTCCCGGCGGTCATGCGCACGTGGCTCGATGCGCACCACCTGGGGACGCGTAGCGTGTCGAGTGCGGATGACCTGATGGCCAACGCGCTGCGCGGCCGTCCGCGCCTCGTGCTGATCGATTCGCGCGTCGCCGGTGACGTGGCGCTCGCGGCGTGTGCCCGGCTCAAGCAGGATTCGTACACGGGCGTCGTGCCGTGCATCGTGTGGAGCTCGGTGGAAGCGCCGTCCTTCATGGCGGCCTTTGAGGCCGGCGCGGACGAGGTGCTCCACGACCGAACTCCGGGAGACGAGGCGCGCCTCCGGCTCGACGTGCTGATGCGCCGTTCGGATCGCGACACCTACGTGCATCCGTCGACGCGCCTTCCCGGCGCGAACGAGATCGAGCGCGAGATCGCGCGCCGCATGGCGGAGGGAACGCCGTTCGCGGCGTGTTACGCCGACCTCGATCATTTCAAGGAATACAACGACCGCTACAGCTGGTACGACGGCGACCGTGTCATCCGCATTCTCGCCAAGATTCTGCACGACGTGGTGAAGGGCGTGTGCGGCGAAGAAGGGTTCGTGGGGCACATCGGCGGCGACGATTTCTTCTTCGTGATTCCGACGGGTGCCATTGCCGACTGCTGCGCGGAAATCATCGCGTGTTTCGACATTCTGATCCCCCTTCAGTATTCCGAGCAGGACCGCCGCGCGGGATATTTCTTCGGGAAGGACCGGCGCGGCCAGCTGCACAAGGTGCCGCTCATGACCGTGTCGGTCGGTGTCGTCACCAATGAACGGCGCCATTTTACGCACGCATCGCAGGTGAGCGAGCTGGCGACCGAGATGAAGAGTTACGCGAAGACGCTGAGCGGATCCGTGTACACTGTGGATCGTCGCACCGATGTGCCGTCGGCGAAGGAATTTCCCGAAGCGGACGCGCGCATGCTGCGTGCCATGGAGGATTTGTGAACGTTACCTGCCCGTCGTGCCGCGCCGTGTTTCGCGTCGATCCATCGAAGATTCCGATGGGAGGGCTGAAGGCGCGTTGCAGCGAATGCGCCGGCGTCATCCCGATCGCATCGCGCGTGTCCGGTGCCATTCCGGTAGTGACGCCGCGTGCGTCGACGCCGCAGTCGATGCCGCAGTCAACGCAGCAGGCGGCGGCGCCGGTGACGCGCGCGGCCACGCCGGTATCGCAGCTCAGGCAGAGCACGCCGCACGCCGGCGTTCCGGTGGTTCCGCGGAGCACCGGGCCCACGATGCCCGCGGTCAGTCCGTCGCTCACACCGATGTCATCGCCGGCGGTGCGTCCGCCGACGCCACTCGGTACGCCCGCCGTCGGCGGCGCGGCGCCGCCGGCCGGACTTTCGCAGCGCACCACAGCGCCGAGGGCTGCCGCCGCGCCGCCTGCAATGACGCCGCCGCGGGGGAGCGGCTCGGTACCGGGGCTCCCGGCAGGCGCCGTTCCGCCCGCTGGCCGCACAACGGAGCCGACACCTCCTGCGATTCCCGCTGCGCCGGCTGCGCCTGCCGCGCCGGCCGCGGCGCCCGTCATGCCGCCCGCCGCGCGTCAAACGCCGCCACCGGCCCCCGCGGTGCCCGCTCCGCAGCCCTCACCCCCGGCAACGCCGCAGGCCCGCCCGACGGTCCAGGCCACCCCGACCAGCGGCCCGATGGTGCCGCGATTTGGGCGCTGGACGCCGGCCGCCGCCGCGGCGATCAACACCGGCTCGATGCCCGCGGTGCGCCCCTCGACGCCCGCGGCGAATCCGTCGGTCCAGCCGCCGGCTTCTCCGCCCGCCGCTCCTCCGCCCACCGTGCGCCCCACGACGCCGGCCATGGGCGCTCCGACCCCGCTCGCCAGTCCATCCCTCACGCCCCCGGGCGGTGTAAGCGCGGATCCGTCACGTCCGAGCCGCCGTCCGCTCAACCCGTTCCTCGCAAACGACCCTGCGGCGAAGGCAAAGCGCCTCGCACGGGCGCTCGTGTCCGACATGATCGCGTACCTGCCGCAGAAGCGCGAAGAAGGTCTGCGTGACGGGACGCTCAAGCAGATCTTCCGCGAGGAAATCAAGAAGAGCTACGAGGAGTATGTCGATCAGGTGGGACGCGAATACGCGGAATCGACGACACACTTCCAGGAAGCGCTCAACGACCTGCTCGCGAGCGGACAAAAGCTGTTCTGATTGGCAATCGGTTATCTTCGTTCATGGCTGAATCTGAACGTCTGAAAAAGCTGCGGAACGAAGCGGGTCGGCTCGACGGGCTGCGGAGGTTCCTTTGACCTCGACGGCAAGCGCGCTGCGTTAGCCAAGATCGAGGCCGACATGGCCGCGCCGGGCTTCTGGGACAACCAGGAGCGCGCCCGGGAATCGGTGGCCCAGGTCAAATCACTCAAAAGCTGGATCGACGGATTCGACGATCTCGATCGCCGGATCACGTCCGCGCGCGAGCTCGACGAGCTGCTCGCGGCTGAACCCGACGAGGGATTGGCCACCGAGCTCGATCGCGACGTGGACGGTATCGGGCCCGACGTCGATGCGTACGAGCTCAAGTCGCTCATGCGCGGCGCCGACGATTACCGCGACGCCCAGCTCGAAATCTCTGCCGGCGCCGGCGGCACCGAGGCGCAGGACTGGGCGGAGATGCTCGAGCGCATGTACACGCGGTGGGCGGAGCGGCGCGGGTTCACGGTCGACATTCTCGACCGCTCGGAAGGTGAAGAGGCCGGCATCAAGGGGTGTGTGCTCGAGATTCGCGGCATGTTCGCCTACGGATTCCTGCGCGCCGAAAGCGGCGTGCACCGGCTCGTGCGCATTTCGCCGTTTGATTCGCAGGCGCGGCGCCACACGAGTTTCGCGTCGGTGTTCGTGTACCCGGTCGTGAACGAAGAGATCAACATCGAGATCCGCGACGAAGACATCGAGATGGAAGTCTTTCGCGCGAGCGGCGCGGGCGGGCAGCACGTGAACAAGACGAGCTCGGCGGTACGGCTGCGCCACCTTCCGTCCGGCATCGTGGTCTCGTCACAGCAGGAGCGGTCGCAGGGCAAGAACAAGACGCTCGCGATGAAGATGCTGAAAAACCGCCTCTACAAGCTCGAGGTCGAGCGTCAGGCCGCCGTGAAGGCCGCCTTCGATGCCACGAAACAGGACGTGACGTTCGGCAGCCAGATCCGCAGCTACGTTTTCCAGCCGTATACGATGGTGAACGATCACCGCACCGAAACGAAGATCACCGACGTCCAGCGAGTGATGGGCGGTGATATCGACGACCTGATCCAGGCGTTTCTCAGGCAGACCGGAACGACGGCGTGACCGAAGACCTCAATTTTCTGATGCAGGCGCGACGCGACAAGCTCGCCGCGCTCGATGCCGCCGGCATGCCGCCGTTCGCGTACGGGTACGATCGTACGCATCAGGCGGCGCGTGCGGTGAGCGAAACGCCGCAGGACGGCACGGACGGGGCGGAGGTGCGCGTGGCCGGACGCGTTGTCGCGTGGCGCGCGCACGGCAAGACGACGTTCGCGCACCTCGAGGATCAGACGGGGCGCATCCAGCTCTATTTCCGCCGCGACGCCATCGGCGATGCCGCGTACGACAAGCTCGCGCTGATCGACCTCGGCGACATCATCGGTGTGGAAGGCGTGCTCTTCCGCACGCGCACCGGCGAAGCGACGGTCCGCGGCACCGTCGTCACGATGCTCGCGAAATCACTTCGCCCGCTCCCGTTCGGCAAGGAGGAAAAGGCGGAAGACGGCGCCGCCGTTCGTTACGGCGGCTTGTCCGACAGCGAGCAGCGATCGCGCCAGCGCTACGTCGACCTCGCGGTCCACGCCGAGGTGCGCGCGCTGTTTGCGGCCAGATCACGGATGGTCACTGCCGTGCGTGACGTTCTCAACCGCCGAGGGTATCTCGAAGTCGAGACTCCCGTGCTGCAGCCTCTGTACGGCGGCGCCTCCGCGCGTCCGTTCGAAACGCGCCACAATGCGCTGGACATGCCGCTCTTCCTGCGCATTGCCGACGAACTGTATCTCAAGCGGCTCGTCGTCGGCGGATTCGAGCGCGTGTACGAGATCGGCCACGATTTCCGGAACGAGGGCATTGACCGGACGCACAATCCGGAATTCACGATGCTCGAGTTCTACGAAGCGTTCTCCGACTACCGCGTCATGATGGACGTGGTCGAGCAGATCATCACGGCGGCGGCGGAATCGGTCCGCACGGCGCTCGGCGGCTGGGAATCGGCGTATCCCGACGGTGCCGCGTTTTCGCCGGAGACGATTCGCACGCCGTTCGCGCGCGTGGACTGGGTGACGGCGATGTCGGCAAAGCTCGGCGCGAGCCCGCTCGCGTTCAGCGACGACGAACTGCGCGGCGCCGCGAAGCAACATGGCGTGCATGCGGTGGAAACGCTGTCGCGCCCGAAACTGCTCGACGAGCTTTTTCAGGCGCTCGTGGAGCGGCACGTCGACGCGCCGACGTTCGTCGTGGATTATCCCGTCGATCTCTCTCCATTCGCGAAACCCAAGCGCGACGGGACGCCGGGCGTTACGGAGCGTTTCGAATTGTTCGCGAAGGGCCGGGAGCTGGCGAACGCATTCAGCGAGCTCAACGATCCAGTGGACCAGCGGCGCCGCTTCGAGAATCAGTCGCGCCTCAAGGAGGCCGGCGACGAAGAGGCGTTCTCCGTCGACGAGGATTACCTGCGAGCAATGGAATATGGCATGCCGCCGATGGGCGGCGTAGGGATCGGGATCGACCGGCTCTTCATGTACCTTGCGGGCGTCGGCAACATCCGCGACGTGATCCTCTTTCCCACGATGCGGCCGGAATGACCTCGCTCGAGTGGTCGATCGCGTGGCGCTACCTCCGAAGCCGGAGGGCGTCCGCATTGCTCTCGTTCATCTCCACGATCGCGATCGGGGGAGTGATCGTGGGCGTGAGCGCGCTGATCGTGATCATCGGCGTGATGAACGGCCTGCAGATCGACCTGCGCGAGAAGATCCTGATCGGGAGCCCGGACGTTCGCGTGTTGAGCTATGGGGAGGATTTGCGGCTTCGGAACTGGCAGGGGGCGCTCGACACGATTCGCGCGCAGCCCGGCGTGGTCGCCGCCGCACCGTTCGTGATGACGCAGGCCATGGTCGCGAACCGCGCTGGGTACGTGCGCGGCGTGCAATTGCAGGGCATTCCGCCGGAAGGGCCCGGCGTCGCGAACGTTACCGCAATCCGGCAGCACGCGACCGATGGCGATTTCCGTTTCGCGAGCGGCGACGGTCGTCGTCGCGGCGCGGTCATCGGCGAAGGACTGGCGACGCTGCTCAGCGTTCGCGTCGGTGACACGATCAGCGTGTTTTCGCTCGCGGGGAATCGCATCACGGCCATGACGTATGCCCGGATGGTCCAGCCCGAGCCGCTGGTCGTGACCGGCATTTTCCGCACCGAGATGTACGAGTACGACAATCTCTACATGTACATCGATTTCGATCTCGCACGCCGGATTGCGGGACTTGGTGACGACGCGAGCGGCATCGAGGTGAAGACCACCGACCGGGCGCGTGCGGTGCGCGTCGCGGCGCAGCTCGATTCCGCGCTCGGATTTCCGCGCCGAACCGAGGACTGGTCGTCGCAGAACGCGTCGCTCTTTCACGCGCTCAAGCTGGAGAAGCTGGCGATGGCGGTGATTCTCCTGCTGATCGTGCTCGTGGCCGCGTTCAATATCGTGAGCACGCTGACCATGGTCGTGCGCGACAAGACGCGGGAGATCGGCATCCTCAAGACCATGGGGCTCGCGTCGCGGTCCGTGCGCAACGTGTTCCTCGTGCAGGGGCTCGTGATCGGGCTTGCCGGCACGCTCGTCGGTCTCGCCCTGGGCCTCGCCGCGGGAATCGCGATCGACCGCTACCGGCTGATCCCGCTCGAGCCGCAGGTGTATTTCATCGACCACCTTCCGGTCGTGATGCAAGTCGGCGACACACTCCTCATCGTCCTGGCCAGTGTGATGATCGCAACGATCGCCACGCTCTATCCGGCGAAGCAGGCGTCACGGCTCATGCCCGTGCAGGCGATCCGCGACGAATGAGGCGAATGCGCCCCGCATGAACGCATTGGAGCTTTCGGCGCTCGCCATGTCGTACCGTGGCGGAGACGGCAGCCGCCTGGACGTGCTGTCGGGCGTGGACCTCGTCGTGCGGCGCGGCGAAATGGTCGCGATCGTCGGCGCGAGCGGCGCGGGCAAGAGCACGCTGCTGCATTGCGCCGGCGCGCTCGAGCGCCCAACGGGCGGGCGGGTGCTCATTGCGGGCAGCGACATCGCGTGGATGAAGGACGAGGCCGTCACGGCGCTCCGGAATCGCGCGGTGGGATTCGTGTTCCAGTTTCACCACCTCCTTCGCGATTTCTCCGCGCTCGAGAACGTGATGATGCCGCTCCGGATCGGCGGCGCGGAACCACGGCGCGCGCACAGTCGCGCAGAGGAGCTGCTGGCGCGGGTCGGACTCGCCGGACGGATGCACCACCGCCCGGCGGAGCTCTCCGGCGGTGAGCAGCAGCGCTGCGCCGTGGCGCGTGCGCTCGCGACCGATCCCACGATCGTGCTCGCCGACGAACCGTCGGGCAACCTGGACCACCAGAACGCGGAGCTGCTGCACGATCTCTTTGCCCAGGTGACGCGCGACCTCGAGCTCGCCGTGGTCATCGCGACGCACAACCGGTCGCTCGCGGCGCGGGCGGATCGCGTGCTGCTGCTCGCGGACGGACGCCTCACGGAAACGGGCGCGCGCGAGGCGATGGTCTGATGCTCTGCGACCATTGCCACGAGCGGGACGCGGTGGTGAGCGTCACCAACGTCGAGAGCAATGCCGTCGTGCAGCTGCACCTCTGCGAGCAGTGCGCAATGGCGAAAGGCGTCGAGTTCACGCCGTCCATGCCCGCGCACCCGCTCGCCGGTGTGTTGCAGGCCGCGCACGATCAGGCGTCGCTCATGTCCGACGCGCCGCGCTGCTCGTTCTGCGGCACGACGCCGCAGGAGTTCCGCGATACCGGTCGGCTGGGATGCGCGCAGTGCTACGGCGCGTTCGCCGAGTCGCTACGCGAGCTCCTGCGGCGCGTCCATGGGCACGCGCGGCACGTGGGCCGGCGGCATGTTCCGCGGAATCCGGAAGCGGCGAGCCGGGCGGGCTCGCTCGCCGTACTGCGCGAGAAACTCCGGCGCGCCGTGGAGCGCGAGGAGTTCGAGCTCGCCGCCGCGCTCCGCGACGAAATTCAGGGGCTGGAATGAGCTTCGACCTGTCGCTCCTCCCCGACGGCGGAAGCGCCTGGCTCGACGGCAGTGGCGAGCAGCCGGGGATCGTGCTGTCGTCGCGCGTGCGGCTGGCGCGCAACGTGATCGGGTACGCGTTCCCGCCTCGCGCGCGCGATGGGGAACGGCTGCGCTTGCTCTCGCAGGTGAACGACGCGGCGAAGCAGGTTCCGATGCTCTCCAGCGGCGTGCTCGTCCGCGTGGACGAGCTCGGCGAAGTGGACCGCCAGCTGCTGCACGAGCGCCATCTCGTGAGCAAGGAGCTCGCGGGACTCGAACGGCCGCACGTGCTGCGCAGCGGTGCCGCGCTTTGGCTCACCGATCAGGTCTCGGTGATGATCAACGAGGAAGATCACCTGCGGCTGCAGGCGCTGCGCTCCGGATTCGCGGTGGAATCGGCGTTCGCCGCGGTGGATCAGCTGGACCGCCAGCTGGGGAACGAGCTTCCGTATTCGTTCCACGACGAATTCGGATTTCTCACGGCCTGTCCCACGAACGTGGGAACCGGAATGCGCGCGTCGGTGCTGATCCATCTCCCCGGCCTCGTGCTCACGAAGGAGATCGGCAAGGTCCTCGCGTCGCTGCAGCAGATGGGCCTGACCTATCGAGGACTCTACGGCGAAGGCAGCGAGGTTGTTGGCAACTTCTTCCAGGTCTCGAACCAGACCACGCTGGGCCGCACAGAGGAGGAATTGTGCGAGCTGCTCACGCGCGTGACGAAGTTCGTCGTCGAAAAGGAGGAGGAAGCGCGCCGCGTTCTGGTACGCGACGCTGGTTATATTATTGAGGACAAGCTGTGGCGGGCCTTCGGCACGTTGAGGTACGCGCGCAGCCTGTCGTTCGACGAGGCCATGAACTACCTGAGCGGTGTGCGGCTGGCGGCCGGGTTACACCTGATACCCGGGCTCAGTGTATATACGCTCAACAAGCTCCTGATCTTCAGCCAGGCGGCGCACCTCGCCGCGCGCGAAGGACGCCAGCTGACTGAGAGCGAGAGTGATGTGGCACGATCGAAGTACATCCGCGGCGTGTTGGCGGCGGAAGTACGAGGGGACGGTTGACTGAGGGATGGCCCTCCGAGGGGACGATGAACGGCTACAATTTCACGGAACGGGTGCGAAAGGTCCTGGCGATGGCGCGCGACGAAGCGGCGCGCCTGCATCACGAATACGTCGGGACCGAACACATTCTCCTCGGCCTCATTCGTGAGGGCGAGGGCGTCGCGGCGGCCGTTCTCCAGAATCTCAGCGTCGATCTCGACGAGATCCAGCAGAAGATCGAGGAGCACGTCAAGAAGGGCAAAGCCGCCCAGGCGACGGGACCCGACCTCCCGTACACGTCGCGCGCCAAGAAAGTGCTCGAGCTCGCCATGGCGGAAGCCCGCGAGTTGAACCACAGCTACGTCGGTACGGAGCACCTCCTCCTCGGCTTGCTGCGCGAAGAGAAGGGCATTGCCGCGCAGGTGCTCACCGAAGCGAACGTCACGCTCGAGTCCGCGCGCTCGGAAACGCTGCGCCTCCTCGGCACGGAAATGCCGCAGGGGTCCACGGGCACGCCCGCGCAGGCCACGCCGCCCGCGGGAAGCGCGACGGCGAAGGGCGAGAAGAAGTCCAAGACGCCGGCGCTCGATCACTTCTGCCGCGACCTCACGCAGCTCGCCGCCGACGGGCAGCTCGACCCGACGATCGGACGCGCGAAGGAAATCGAGCGGGTGATGGAAGTCCTGACGCGCCGCAAGAAGAACAATCCGGTGCTCATCGGGGAGCCGGGGGTGGGCAAGACGGCGATCGTCGAGGGGCTCGCGCAGCTCATCGCGACCGGCGAATGCCCCGACATGTTGCGCGACCACCGGGTGTTGTCGCTCGACATGGCGGCGGTCATCGCGGGCACGAAGTATCGCGGCCAGTTCGAGGAGCGTCTCAAGGCCGTCATGAACGAGATCGCGCAGAACAAGCACGTGATCCTGTTCATCGACGAATTGCACACGCTCGTCGGCGCGGGCGCGGCTGAAGGCGCGATCGACGCGAGCAACATGCTCAAGCCCGCGCTGGCGCGCGGCGAGCTGCAGTGCGTGGGTGCGTCGACCCTCAACGAGTATCGCAAGTACATCGAGAAGGACGGCGCCCTCGAGCGCCGCTTCCAGACGGTGGTCGTTGAACCGCCGTCACTCGAAGAGACCGTCGATATCCTCAAGGGGCTGCGCGGGAAGTACGAGGAGCATCATCGCGTCACGATTCCCGACACGACGCTCGTCGCGGCCGCGAAGCTTTCGGAGCGGTACATCACGGACCGGTTCCTTCCGGACAAGGCGATCGACGTGATCGACGAGGCCGGCGCGCGCGCGCGCCTTGCGGCGCAGGTGCCGCCGCCGGAAGTCGCCGAGCTCAAGGTGGAGCTCGAGCGCATCAGCGCGGAAAAGGAAGCCGCGGTACGCGACCAGAACTTCGAGCGCGCGGCGGCGCTGCGTGACCAGGAGCGCGATCTCCAGGCGCAGATCCGCCAGCGCCAGGAAGATTGGGAGCGGAAGCGTGCGTCGTACCGGCCCGCGATCGGCGAAGAAGAAATCGCCTTTATCGTGAGCCGCTGGACGGGCATCCCCGTGACGCGTCTCCAGGAAGCGGAGAGCTCACGGCTCATGCGCATGGAAGACGAGCTCCACGCGTCGGTGGTCGGGCAGGACGAAGCGATCAAGGCGATCGCGCGCGCCATCCGCCGCAGCCGTGCGGGACTCAAGGACCCCAAGCGCCCGATCGGGAGCTTCATCTTCAGCGGTCCCACGGGCGTCGGCAAGACCGAGCTCGCGCGGTCGCTCGCGAAGTTCCTGTTCTCGGACACCGCGGCGCTGGTGCGCGTGGACATGAGCGAATACATGGAGAAGTTCTCCGTGTCGCGGCTCATCGGCGCGCCGCCGGGCTACGTGGGCTATGAGGATTCGGGCACGCTCACCAAAGCCGTGCGCCGCAAGCCCTACAGCGTGGTGCTCCTCGACGAGATCGAGAAGGCGCATCCGGATGTGTTCAACATCCTGCTGCAGGTGCTCGACGAAGGGCACCTCACCGACAACTACGGACGCGTGATCGACTTCAAGAACACCGTCGTGATCATGACGTCGAACGTCGGGGCCAAGGACATCACGAAGAACAAGACGATGGGATTCTCGAGCGGCGATTCGCGCGGGAATTTCGAGCGCATGGCCGATAAGGTGAAGGAAGAGATGACGCATGTGTTCAACCCGGAGTTCCTGAACCGGGTCGACGACGTGATCGTCTTCCACGCGCTTGGCCGCGAGCACATCGCGCAGATCGTGAACATCGTGCTCAAGGACGTGCAGACGCGGCTTCGCGAAGAAGAGCTCAGCCTGCACCTCACGGACGGTGCGGTGGACTTCCTCGTGCAGCACGGCTATGACGAGGCCTTCGGTGCGCGTCCGCTCAAGCGGGCGGTGCAGAAGTGGATCGAGGACCCGCTCTCGGAGAAGATCCTGGTCGGCGAGTTCACGAAGGGCGACGACGTCGAAGTCGACCTCGCCGAGGGCAAGGACAAGCTGGTTTTCCGGGTGCCGGCGAGCTCGCCGAAAGCCTAGGGAGTGCCCGAATACCCGAGTACCCGATTTGTCGGGTGCTCGGGCATTCGTAAACCTTGGCGCCCCTTTCACGTGTATCAAGTCAGAATGCCCTGTCTCAAGCGCGCCGCGGTGGCCGTGGCGCTTACACTCGGTCTGGCAACGTCCGCGGCCGCGCAGGATTGGCGCGAGCGATGCAGCACCCCCGACACCATCGTCGTGCGCGGCAACGTCCGCACGACCCGCGCAACCATCGTTGCGCTGTTCGGGCTCACGCCGGGGAAGAAGATCGAGTCGTACGCTGAAGTGCAGCGGGGCGTGAAAGCGCTCTTCGAGAGCGGGGACTACGAGGACGACGTACACACCGAGTGCGAGAACCTGCCGAACGGCAAGGTCGGCGCGGTCGTGTACGTGAGAGAACGGCCGCTGCTGGGCGACATTTCGGTGAAGGGCGCACAAACGCAGACGCAGCGCGCGG
Organism: Gemmatimonadaceae bacterium; assembly: GCA_035638155.1. Lineage (GTDB taxonomy): Bacteria > Gemmatimonadota > Gemmatimonadetes > Gemmatimonadales > Gemmatimonadaceae > DASRAP01. Next base: position 14,102 of record DASRAP010000179.1, read on the forward strand.
TCGAGGACCGCGTGGAACTGCTGATCGGCCGCCCGGTCGACCCCATGCTGGTCGCGCGCGGAATTGCGCGCATCGATTCGCTCTACGAAACCAGCGGCTTCTATCTCGCGAGAGTCACGCCCGAGACGACGTACGTCGACTCGACGCACATCAAGCTCGTGTTCCGCATCGAGGAGGGACGCCGCCTCGCCATTTCCGGGCTGACCGTGCGGGGCAACAAGCGCGTGTCCGCGTCCGACATGGCTGGCGTGATGAAGACACGGCCCGAGGGCTGGCTCTGGTTCAGGAAGGGCGAATACGACGACGAGAAATTCGCGGGTGATCTTGGCGAGCGCCTGCCGTCGCTCTTCGCGCGCAAAGGCTATCTCGATTTCCAGGTCCTGCGCGACACGATGATTGTCGACCGGACGGTCGGAAAGGGCATGCTCGAGATCGACGTGAAGGAGGGTCCCGAGTACCAGATCGGCACGTTCAGCTCGCGCGGTAATCGCTTCCTGCGCGATGACCAGGTCAGGGCGCTCTATCCGTTCGCGGACGATGGTCTGTCCGCGGCGCAAAAGGCGCTCAACGTGCTGCGCGGCAAGAAAGTGGACCCGACCGTGTTCGACAATGCGCGCTGGGAAGCGTTCATCACCGCGCTCTATCAGACCTACCGGAATTCGGGCTACATCTACGCCGACATCAATCCGATTCTCGAGCGGAGCGTCCGGTCGGATTCCACGCCCGTCGTGAACATGCGGCTCGAGATCGACGAGCAGAGTCCGGCGATCATCAACCGTATCAACATCGTCGGCAACGAATACACGACCGAGAGCTGCATCCGGGACGTGCTCCAGGTCATTCCCGGCGACGTGTTCAGCTTCGACCGGCTCATGCGCAGCTACCAGGCGCTCGCGAACATGGGCTTCTTCGAAAGTCCGATTCCCGAGCCGGAGCAGACGCGCGCCAACGATGCCGGCGACATCGACATCACGTTCCACGTGAAGGAAAAGCGCACCGGCACGATCAATTTCGGCGCGTCGATGGGGCAGGGCACGGGACTCGGCGGATTCATCGGGCTCGAGCAACCCAACCTGTTCGGCAAGTGCAAGCGCGGAAGCCTCAACTGGCAGTTCGGCAAATACATCAACGACTTCAACCTCGCGTACACTGATCCCGCGATCAAACTCTCGCGCATCTCGGGAACGGTGAACGTCTACCGTTCGCAGGCGCGGTATCAGATCGCGGACCTGGGCCAGACGACGCGCATCGGTGGCAGCGTCCGCGCGGGCTTCCCGATTCCGCACACGAACTATTCGCGCGCGTTCATCAGTTACACGGGCGAATCGGTGAAGTACGGGACCACCGGCTTGCTTGGCACGGTGCAGGATTGCAAGAACTGCTTCCGCTCAGCCGTCGGGCTGGATTTCACGCGCGACACGCGCGCGGGCCTGCCGTTCCCCTTCCAGGGCTCGCTGCAGTCGTTCAGCGCGTCGTTCAACGGCGGGCCGCTTGGCGGGTCCGCCAACTTCCAGCGTTATACGGGCGAGTACCGCGCGTTCGCGATGCTCAAGCAAATCGGCGGCAAGAAACAGGGCGCGCAACCGATCTTCCTCACGGCCGGGCTTTCGTCGCGGGCGGGCGCCGTGTTCGGCAACACCGGGCCGTTCTTCTTCTCGCAGAAGTTCGCGCTCGGCGGCGTCCAGTTCGGCGAGCCCCTGCGCGGGTATCCCGAATTCTCGATCACGCCGAAGGGCTTCCTCACGGGTACGTCGACGTACAACGCGCAGCGGGAGTCGTTCGGCAACGCGTTTTTCGCGACGACGATGGAAGTCGGCCTCCGGTTCAACTCGTCGTTCTATCTGAACGTTTTCTACGACGCGGGTAACGTCTGGAATGCGCCCCGCGAGTTCGACCCCACCAAGCTCTTTCGGGGGGCGGGCCTCGGCCTCTCGACTGTAACCCCCCTCGGCCCCCTGGGCCTCGACTGGGCCTACGGTTTTGACCGCCTCGACGCTGCCGGTCGTCGGGCCCCGCAGTGGCAGCTACATTTCAGGCTAGGCCAGCTCTTCTAGGCTTCTTTTCGGAGTTCTCACATGAAAACCATGGTTCGCGCGGCATTGACCGCGCTCGTAATCCTTGGGTGGTCCGGGACGGCGCCCGCCCAGGGGCTCAAGATCGCGTTTGTCGACTCACACGTGCTGCTCCGCAGCGCCCCCGGCACGACCGAGGCGCAGCAGATGCTTCAGCGCGAGACCGCTGCGTTCGACGCCGAAGTGGCCAAGATGTCCGATTCGCTGAAGAAGATGCAGAAGGCGTATCAGGACGCGGAGGCGACCCTGAGCCCGCAGTCGCGCACGGCGCGGCAGACGGAGCTGCAGACCACGCTGGAGAAATTCTCCAGGAACTCCGACAGCCTCCGGGAGCTGGCTGGGAATCGCCAGCGCGACGTGCTTCAGCCCGTGTACGACCTGATCAACAAGGTCCTGCAGGATGTGCGGGCGGAAGACGGCATCAGCGTCATCTTCGATCTGGGCGCGGACGGCCAGAGCGTCGTCGCCTACGACAAGAATCTCGACATCACGGACAAGGTGCTCGAGCGTGTGAAGAAGCAGCCGGCGCCCAAGCTGCCGCCGACGATCCTCAAGTCCCCCGCCAAACCGCCGCCACCGGCTCCGAAGCCGGAGTAGCGAGTTGGCCGGGCCGCCGCTGGTTGCCCCGGCAATTACCGCCGCAGAAATCGCGGCGCTGACTGGGGGAACCATGACGGGTGACGGGGCGCGCCGCGTGTGCGGTGTCGCCCCGCTCGACCGTGCTGGTCCCGACGAGCTGACGTTTCTCGCCGACAAGCGCTACGCCGATCACCTGAGCGCGTGTCGCGCCGGCGTGGTGCTGCTCGCGCCTGAATTCGCGTCCGCGCCCGCCGCGGTCGGCGCGCGCGTCGTTGTCGCGAAGCCGTACGACGCGCTCGTGGCACTGCTCCCGAGATTTCATCGCGCTCCGGAGCGGCCCTTGGGTGTGCATCCCACGGCGCAGATCGGCCGCGGCGCAACCATTGCTCCGACGGCGTCGGTCGACGCGTACGCGGTGGTCGGCGCGCGCGCGACGGTGGGCGACCGCGCGTGGATCGGCCCGCATTGCGTGGTCGGTGACGGCGTAACCATCGGTTGCGACACATGGCTTGTCGCGAACGTCACGTGCTACGCCGGCACCACCCTCGGCGACCGCGTGACCATTCACGCGGGGGCGCGTATTGGCAGCGACGGATTCGGCTACGCGTTTTCCGATGGTGCGCATCGCAAGATCATGCATGTAGGCCGCTGCATCATTCATGACGACGTCGAGATCGGCGCGAACACCTGCATTGATCGTGGGAGCGTGGACGACACCGTTGTCGGAGCCGGCACCAAGATCGACAACCTCGTGCACATCGCGCACAACGTGCACATTGGCCGGCTGTGCCTGTTGATGGCCCAGGTCGGTATCGCGGGGTCGGCGCACGTCGAGGATGGTGCGTTGCTCGCGGGACAGGCCGGCATCGCGGGGCACGCGACGATCGGCGCGGGCGCGCGCGTGGGGGCACAGGCCGGTGCGTTCGGCGACGTGCCGCCGGGCGAGACCTGGTCGGGGTATCCGGCGCGGCCGCACCGCGAATCACTCAAGGCGACGGCGGCGCTTTTCAGACTCAGTGCACTCATGAAACGGATCGAACGTTTGCTCGACGGCGGAGATTGATGCGACGACGCCGAACGATCGCCGCAGGGGCATCGCTGTCGGGTGTGGGCCTGCATCTCGGGACGCCGTGCCGGCTCGCGTTTGCGGCGGCGAAGCCCGGCGACGGCATCGCGTTCGTGCGCAACGACCGCCCGGGCGCGCCGCGCATTCCCGCCACCGCGGACCGTGCGGTGCTCACCGAGCGTCACACGCAGCTCGGGGACGGCGAGAACGCACTGCACACCGTCGAACACGTGCTCGCGGCGGCCGTCGGCCTCGGATTCGACGATCTCACCATCGAGCTCGACGGCCCCGAGCCGCCGGTACTGGATGGAAGCGCGCGGCCGTTCGTCGAGGCGCTGCAGTCCTGCGGTGTGGTGCTGCAGGAAGGCACACCCCGCGAGCTCGTGATCAACGAGCCGCTGCGGGTCGAGGACGGCGATTCCGTCTACGTTGCCGAACCGGCCGCCGGTCTCGAGCTCGAGGTCACGATCGACTTTCCGCATCCGCTCATCGGCAAGCAGTCGGCGAAATGGAACGTGAACGCCGACACGTTTGCGAAGGAGCTCGCACCGGCGCGCACGTTCGGGTTTCTGCGCGAGGTGGACGCGCTTCGCGCGAAGGGGCTCATTCAGGGCGCGTCGGTCGAGAACACCATCGCGCTCGACGACGCCGGTGTCGTGAGCGGCACACTCCGCTGGCCCGATGAATTCGTCCGGCACAAGGCGCTGGACGTGGTCGGGGACCTCGCGCTGGCCGCCGGCCGGATTCGCGGCCGGATCAGCGCGTACAAGCCGAGCCACAGAGGGACGATTACGTTCGTACGCAGTCTGTTGACTCGTTTCGCCCGGGAGGATCGAGTGTACGGCATCGAAGAGATCATGAAGGTGCTGCCGCACCGCTATCCGTTTCTGCTCGTCGATCGCATTCTCGAGATCGAGGACAAGAAGCGCATCGTCGGTATCAAGAACGTCACGATCAACGAACCGTTCTTTCAGGGGCATTTCCCCGGCGACCCGATCATGCCGGGCGTGCTCATCATCGAGGCGATGGCGCAGGTGGGCGGCATGCTGTTCGTTGGCTCCGTCGAAGGCGCCGCGCGGAAGGTCGTGTACTTCATGTCGCTCGACAACGTGAAATTCCGCCGCCCCGTGCGCCCCGGCGACCAGCTGCGTTTCGAGATCGATCTCGTGCAGGTGCGCGGCAACGTCTGCCGCATTGCCGGCGTCGCGAAGGTGGACGGGAAAGTGGTCGCCGAGGCGGAGATGGCGGCGATGGTGCGCGACCGGTGAGCACGTCCGTTCACCAGACGGCGATCGTCGATCCGAGCGCCGAGCTGGGCGAGAACGTGACCATTGGTCCGGGCGCGATCATCGGCCCCGGGTGCGTGATCGGTGCGGACTCCGTGATCGCGCCGCACGCCGTCCTCGAACGCAACGTGAAGCTTGGCACGGCCGTGAAGGTCGGCGTTGGTTCCGTGCTCGGCGGCGATCCGCAGGATCTCAAGTGGAAGGGCGAGGATACGTCCGTCGAGATCGGAGACCGCACCGTGATCCGCGAGTATCTCACGATCAACCGCGGCACGTCGCACTCGTGGAAGACGTCAGTAGGCGCGGACTGCTTTCTCATGTCGTACGTGCACCTCGCGCACGACTGCCAGGTCGGCGACGGCGTGATCATCTCCAACGCCACGCAGCTCGCCGGTCATATCGTCATCGAGGATCGCGCGACGATCTCCGGTCTGTGTGCACTGCACCAGTTCGTGCGCATCGGCAAGCAGTCGTTCATCGGCGGATGTTCGCGCATCGCGAAAGACGTTCCGCCGTACGTGAAGGCAGTCGGGAATCCCGTGAAGCTGTACGGCCTCAACACCATCGGGCTGCAGCGAAGCGGAATGCCGGAGAACGTGCTGCGGGAGCTCAAGCGCGTGTACCGGCTGTGCTTCAACTCCGATCTGAATCTTGCACAGGCCATGGAGAAGACGCGGTCCGAGGTGGAGCAGCT
>DASRAP010000180.1:0-8329 GCA_035638155.1 Gemmatimonadaceae bacterium
GACGGGCGACCATGTGCTCTTCGTGAACCAGATCTACGGGCCGACGCTCCAGCTCGCCCAGCACCTCAGGCGGTTCGGGATCGAGCACGACGTCCTCCTGGAGACAGACCGCCCGGCAATCGAGAGGAGTCTCAGGACGAACACCCGGCTCATCTGGCTTGAGAGCCCGGGGACGATGCTGTTTCGGATGGTCGACCTCGAGGCCGTCGCGGATCTCGCACGGTCGCGCGGCGTTCTCACCTGCATCGACAATACGTGGGCGACGCCGCTGCTCCAGAAGCCGCTCGAGCTCGGCATCGACCTCTCGGTACACACGGGCACCAAATACCTCGGCGGACACAGCGATCTCATGGCTGGCGCGCTGATCGGCAGAGAGGCGCTCATGGAGCAGATCTTCGAGCGCGCCTACATGCTGGGCGGCGGGATCCTGTCTCCGTTTGACGCCTGGGTGCTGCTGCGCGGCCTGCGGACGCTGCCGGTCCGCCTCGAAAAACACGAGTCTGACGGGCTCAAGGTCGCGTCGTACCTCTCCTCGCATGCAGCCGTTCGGCGCGTGTTCCATCCGGCGATCACTGGAGGAGAGCTCGCGACGCGGCAACTCCGCGGGTACTCGGGCGTGCTGAGCTTCGAGCTCGCGAAGCCCGATTATGCGAACGTGTGTCGCGTGATCGACGCGCTCGAGCTCTTCCGGATCGCGGTAAGCTGGGGCGGGGTGGAGAGCGTCGTCATCTCCCCCGAGCGTGGCAGCAACGCCGACGCCCTCGCGGCCCAGGGAATTCCCAGAGGGCTGATTCGTTTGTCGGTCGGGCTTGAGGGGGCGGACGCGCTGATCGCAGATCTGAGCCAAGCGTTGAACGCTTAGCGCTGAACGCTTAGCGCTGAACGCTAAGCGCTGAACGCTAAGCGCTGAACGCTAAGCACAAACCGCTGAACGCTAAGCGCAAAGCGCTGAACGCAAAGCGCAAAGCGCAAAGCGCAAAGCGCAAAGCGCTACGGCAGGATGATTGGTTTCCTGGCAGGGAGCTTGTCGGTGATGACGATCTTCCCGCCCATCTTCCTGTTGAAATCCGCAAGATCCTTGTCGACGAGCGATGTGAACGCCGCTTTCCCCGCCACGACTTCCTTCTCGAGATCGCCGAGCGTGAGCATGGTCGCGTCGGTTGGACGGAATTCGGCGCCCCCTGCCATGTCACTGGCGCCGGTCCCGACTTCGCCCATGAGCCAGAGCAGGTTGAGATAGATCTTGTACTGCTCCACGTACCACTTGTCGTCGCTGTGGAGATCGCTCTTCGAGAGGAAGCGGAGCTCGACATCGTACATCTTCTTGTCGAGATCGCGCAGCGCTTCCTTCGCGCCCGCCGACGTGGTGTCGGCCTTGAGAAGATCCTCGATCTGCTTTCGCATGATTTCGAGCTTGTTCACCGTCTCTACGGTCGCGGCGATGGCGTCCGCGATGCGCGCCTGCGCCCTGGACGACGCGACCAGATCCGCATCCGTCGCCGCGATCTTCGGATCCTTCATCACCTGGAACGTCTGCGCGTACTGCTGTCCGTCGGCGGTGACCTTCAGCGTGTACTTGCCGGGCGCGGCGATCGCACCCGTCCGCTGCGGTCCCTGAATGCCCCAGTGCACGATCGGCCGGGTGTCACGATTCTTGAACCTGGGCTCGTCCCAGATGCGCGGATTGTCCGGCGGCGTCGTGCGGAGATCGATCTGCTTCGGCGCGTCGTAGCGTAGATCCCAGGTGAAGCGATTCATGCCGGGCCGCGCCATCGTGCGCACGGTGCGCACCGCGACACCGGATGAATCGACGACCTGCAGCGTGAGCGAGTCGCGCGGCGCCGCCTTGAGGTTGAACGTGATGTCCGCGCTGCCGTTCCGCGCAAAGCGAAAACCCGTCTTCGGCTCGTAGAACTGCACGGGCGCGTCGGCGAATGTCTTGTCCGACTGCTCCAGCATCGAGATGTCGCGCAGGATGTACAGACCGCGACCGTACGTCGAGATGACCACGTCGTGGTTGAGCCTGGACAGCACGATCCAGCTCACGGGTGCGGCGGGAAGTCCGTTGCGGTACTCCGTCCACTTCGCGCCGTCGTCGAGCGAATAGAAGAATCCGTGGCCCGTGCCCGCGAACAACATGCCCTTGCGGTTCGGATTCTCCGCGACGGCCATGACATAGTCGAGCGGATGATCCTGCGGCAATCCATCGCTGATGCGCTTCCACGTCTTGCCGAGGTCCGTCGTCTTGTAGATGTACGGCTTCCGCTCGTCCATCATGTGATAATCGACGACGACGTACGCCGTTTGCGGGTCGAAGTGCGACGGCTCGATCTTCCGAATCGTTCCCCACGGCGCCATGCCGGTCACGTTCTTCGAAACGTCGTTCCATTTCACGCCGCCGTCGGCCGTGTACCAGATCTTGCCGTCGTTGGTGCCGGCCCAGATGAGTCCGCGCTGCGCTTCCGACGGCGCGATCGCGAACACAACTTCGCCATAGAACTGTCCGAGGTTGTCGCCGATGACACCGCCCGACGACACGACGCGCGACGGATCCTGCGTGGAAAGATCGGGAGAGAGCACCGTCCACGTCTGTCCCTCGTTCGACGTCTTGAAGATCACCTGGCAGCCGTAGTACACGGTCTTCGGATCGGACGGATCGATCGCGAGCGGCGACGTCCAGTGACAACGGTACTTGAGCTTGTTGGGCTCCGCGTCGAGGGTATGCATCCACGGCGCGACTGAGCGCACGGTCTGAGTGCGCGCGTCGAAGCGCGTCACCTTATCGCCGTAGCACGTCGCCCAGATGATGTCGGGATTCTTCGGCGTCGGAATCGTGAACCCCGATTCGCACCCGCCGATGTTCGGCTCCCATTCGTCACCGCGCCCCGGTGGTACGAGGTCGCGATTGCTCGGCCGCGCCGGAGTGTCGCCACCGTCGCCGGGAGGGAGGGCGGTCGCCGCGTCCGCGTTCCCGCGGCCGCCGCCCCGGCCTCCACGCCCGCCGCCAGCCGCCGCGGGCGCGCCGCCGGCCGCGACCATCGGCAGCGGCACCGGAGCATTGCTCGGCCCGCGCATCGTGGAATTGTCCTGACGGTTTGAATAGACCCAGTACGGCACCTGGTCGTCGATCGCCACGTGATACATCTGGCCAATCGGAAGAACGAATTGCTGGAACGACTGGCCGTGATTGCGGGTGACGCCGAAGCCGCCGTCGCCCGTTTCGGCATAGTGCGACGGGTTGCGCGGATCCATCCAGATGTCGTGGCAGTCGCCGCAACCGCGATCGGTGATCGGGAACGTTTCTCCGCCGTCGAGCGAGCGATGGAAGCTCGAATTGGCGACGAGCACTTCGAGATCGTTCTCGGGGTTCACGTCGATCCGGATGTAGTAACCGGCGCGGCCGATGAGTGAGCGATCCCAGCTCACGACTCTCCACTTGCTGCCGCCGTCATCGCTCCGCCAGAGCGATCCCTGGTCCGGTGTTTGAATGAGCGCGTACATGCGCTTGCCGTTCGACGGCGCGATCGCGACATCGATCTTGCCCACGGGAGATTTCGGCATGCCGTCCGTGACCTGCTTCCATGTCGAGCCGCTGTCCCTGGAGACGTAGACGCCGCTCCCAGGCCCGCCGGAGAACATGGCCCACGTGTGCATCACGACATCCCACATGCCGGCGATCAGCACTTTCGGATCTTCGATGCTGATGTTCACGCCGGAGCAGCCGGTGTTCTCGTTGACGAAGAGCACGCGCTGCCAGGTGGTGCCGCCGTCGAGCGTGCGGTACACGCCGCGTTCCTGCTGCGGGCCGGTGGCGCGTCCGAGCGCACAAACGTAGACGATGTTCGGATTCGTCGGGTGGATGATGATCTTCCCGATGCGTCCAGTCTCTTTCAGTCCGACGTTTTGCCACGTGGCGCCGGCGTCGGTCGATTTGTACACGCCATCGCCCATCACGTCGGCGTCGCGAATGGCCCACGCCTCACCCGTTCCGGCGAAGATGATGCGTGGATTCGAACGCGCCACGGCGAGCGCGCCGATGGCCATGACGGGCTGGTCGTCGAAGATCGGCGTGAACGTGCGCGCGCCGTCGGTGGTCTTCCAGATGCCACCCGACGCGGCGCCGATGTAGTACGTCATGGTGTCGCCGGGCACCCCGGCGATCGACGCAACGCGCCCCGAGGGAGCAGGGCCGACGTACTGAAATCGCGGCTGAGACGGAGGAGCGAGAACGGGACCGCCGCCACCACCCCGCTGAGCCTGGAGAGCTGAGGCGAACAGAACGGTTACACCGAGAGCACGCGAGAATCTCATACCAACTCCGATAAAAAAGCTGATTGAAACTGCCATGGGAGATGGGAGATGGGAAATGGGAGATGTCACTGCCATGGGAGATGGGGGATGGCAGAGGGGGGATGAGGGGGGTGCTGGCCATTCACCCTCATCCATCTCCCATGGCAGTTACATCTCCCCTCTCCCATCTCCCATCTCCCATGGCAGTTGCCTCTCCCATCAGTATTTGCTTTTCCAAATCTGCAGTTTCCCAAGCACATCCTCGACCGTAATGCGTTCCATCCGTCCTTTTCGGAATACCATCGCGATCGGGTAATCCTCGCCGGGATCACCGTATCGATCGATCATCAGGTCGTGAAACCGCCGATATGGGCCCACCCGCTTGGGGTTGGTCGATCCCATGAGGGAAATCACCGGCTTGTTCATCGCGACGGCCATGTGGAGCGGTCCGGTGTCCGGCGACAGCGTGACGGCGCCCGCGTCGAGTATGGAAACGAGTTTGCGAAGGCCGCTGCCGAGGGCTGAGACTACCGGCACCTTTGCCTGTGCGGTAATGACTTGCTCCGCCGCGAGCTCGCGCGGTGACCGGCCGCCGACCAGTATGGGTTGCAATCCGAAATCCGTGTAGAGGTGGTTGCACACCGTCGCCCACCGGTCGGCCATCCAATCCTTTCCCGGCTTGCTCGTCGCAATGATGATGGGCGCGATTGGACGATCGAATTGCGACATGAACTCGCGTTGCCACGCGCGCTCACTGTCCCAGGGTCCCACGTTCCACTCGAGCGGCTGTGACGGAATCTCCAGCCAGTCGAGGAACTCGAGGTACTGGTCCTGCACGTGCTGCTGCGCGTGCTTTGGAATCCGGTGCGACGTGAACAGCCAGTTGAGGTCGCGTGCGCGTGACCGGTCAAAGCCGACCTTGACCGGCGCGCGCGAAAAGAGCGTCATGATCCCGCCCTTGAGATAGACCTGCAGGTTGATCACGACGTCGTAGCGACGCTTCCTGAGCTCGGGAAAGATCTCGAGAAACCCGCGCAGTTTCTTCGCGCGCTGGAACACGATGATCTCGTCCACGCCAGGATGCCCGCGCACGAATTCCGCCGGCCCGGGTTGCAGAATCCAGGTGAGGTGGGCGCGCGGGTGGTGCCGCTTGATGGCGTTGACGACCGGGAGCGTATGCACGGCGTCGCCGATCGCACTCATCATCACGATCAGCACGCGGTCCAGCTTCACGCTGCTCATGCGCCCGACGCGGCCGATGTCACGAGACGAAGATCCTGCGCGCTCACCGCGGCGCCGCGCGTGTCCCGCCACTTGCGCAGGGACCGCACGAGCCGCGACGCGTTGGCGCGCGCGACGAGCGCGCCCGGCGGGTGAAAGCGCACGCGGTCCACGTCGAGCAGCACCGCGAGCGGCGGCGTGTCGGGCGGCTCGATCAGGTAGATGTTCTTGACGTTGAGATCCTGGTGCCACACACCCTTTGCGGCGAGGGTGTCGAGGAGACGGGTCACGGCGGCCCACCGCGCGGTGCGCACGTCATGCGACGCGTCTTCGAGCAGCGCGGCGCCGAAATCGCGACCGGCCGGCAGCTCGAGCGTCACGACGTCGATGCGTCGCTCGAGCGCGTTGATGCGGTACGTCGCGTGGGCGACGACGGCCGCCGTCGGCACGCCGGCCTGCAGGAGAATGAGCGAGGCAAACAGCTCGTACGGCATGCGGCGCGCAAAGAACCGGTCGCCGCGAATGTGCGCGAGCCAGCCGCCGTGGTGGTTGCGCCGCACCACGACCGGCGGACCGTCGAAGGGAAGGGTTACGGCGTACGCGGGGAGCCGTCCCTGGAGGACGCGTGTGTCCTGCTGCGCGGCGGCCCATTCGTGGATCGTGCCGTGCGCGGTGATCTGCATCATGGCGTCCGCGAGCTCGTGTCGTGTGATGATCGTCGCGCCGGCTCGCTCGACGGTCACGTACCCCTGTGGGGCGCGAACGCTCACCGCTTGATGCGAAATACAGTGACGGGCTGACTCTTGTTCTTGAGCTCGAGCGGCTCCGTCTGCTCCATCGCCGGCGCGGTATGGAGTGACTTGCGCAGCGAATCCGACACGAGAATCTCGCCCGCCTTCGCGACGCCGCAGAGGCGGCTCGCGGTGTTCACCGTGTCGCCGATGACGGTGTACTCGAGCCGCCGCTCGGATCCGATGTTGCCCGCGAAGGCTTCGCCGCTGTTGATGCCGATGCCCATGTGGAGCTCGGGGCGCCGTTCGATGCGCCACTGCGCATTGAGCCGGTCGAGCGCGTTCATCATGGCAATCGCGGCGGCGAGCGCGCGGTCGGGATCATCGGGCTCGCCGAGCGGGGCGCCCCACTGCGCCATCACGGCGTCGCCGATGAACTTGTCGAGCGTGCCGCCGTGCTGGAAGACGCAGTCCACCATTTCGGTGAAGTACTCGGTCAGCAGGCGCGCCATGTCGTCGGGATTCATCGTCTCGGAGAGCGCCGTGAATCCGCGAATGTCGCTGAAGAGCACGGTGACGACGCGCTTGTCGCCGCCGAGCTTCACGGCGTCGGGCGCGTTGGCGATCCGCGCCGCGAGGTGCGGCGTGAAGAAGCGCTCGAAGTTGCTGCGCACGACTGCTTCGCGCTTCAGGCGTTCGGCGTACTGCGAATTCTCGAGGTTGCTGGCCGCGATGCCGGCGAATGCGATCAGGAACTCGAGGTCGTCGTCGGTGAACTTCCGCGTCAGTGAATTCGAGTCGACGTACAGCACGCCGAGGACGCGCTCCTCGCTGCCGACGAGCGGCGCGCACATCGCGGAGCGGACCTGCTGCATCAGAATCGATTGTCCGCCGAACCGCTGGTCCTCGCCCGCGTCATCCGACGCAATGGCCACCTTCTCTTCCATCGCGGTGCGCGCGATGGACTGCGGCACCGCGCGCGGGGACTCGCCCCCCTTCCGGTCGCGCGAAATCTTCGGCACGAGCGCGCCGCGGTCATCGATGAGCAGAATCGCCGTGCGGTCGACGGCGAGAACGTCGAACGCGGATCGCGCGATCTTGTCGAGCAGCGAGTCGACGGTCATGGCCTTGGACAGGCCTTTCGCCACCTCGAGCAGCATGGCGAGCTTCTGCTGAACCAGCGCGGTCGCGGTCGTGGCGGACGCCTTCTGCTCGCCGGACGGCGAGCTGCCGAGGCCGATTGCGGCCGCAAGCTCGCCCGTCTTGCCGCGGACCGGCAGCTGGCGAACGATCGTGGCCCCGGGCCGGGCCGGCGCGTCGAGCGCGGGTGGGAGCGACTGAGCCGCGGGCGGGGCCAGCGCGACGAGCTTGAACGCAAGTTTGCCGAACGTGACGTTGTCGCCGGCGGCCGCCCGCTGCTCGGTGATCTTGGCGCCGTTGATGAAGGTGCCGTTGGACGAGCCGAGGTCGCGGATCAGCAGTCCCTTGTCGTCGGGGACGAGCTCGGCGTGCCGCCTGGAGATCGTGGGATCGATGATGGAGATGTCGCACTGGACGGCGCGGCCGATGACCTGCATGGCGCCGTCGTGCAATTCGTACGAAGTCACTCCGTCAGCCGCGACGAGCTTCAAGGGCATAGACCCCAAAATATAGGGAAGAGGGAAGAGGGACGAGGGAAAAGGACCGAGTGAAGACGAGAAGGGGCATGGTTCACCACCGCGCTCGGCAGGTTGGCAATCGACCGATGACACCGGCGATGAAACGGTGACGCTTCTTCGTAGCGCCGAGCATATCGTGCCGCTCCCCAAGCCGATCGGTGCAATGCCCTCTAGCGCGAACGACCTGCACGAACGCCTGATCACCTTCGCCGTCGCGGCGGTTGAGGTCGTCCGACGCATTCCGCGTGACATCGGCGGCCAGAATGTCGCGCGGCAGCTGGCCAAGTGCTCCAGCTCGCCCGCGGCCCACTATGCGGAAGCGCGCGGCGCGGAATCCACGCACGATTACATCCACAAGATGCGCATGGCGCTGAAAGAGCTGCGTGAGACGGACACCTGGCTGAGGATCGCGGAAGCAATCTCCGCGGG
>DASRAP010000181.1:0-5069 GCA_035638155.1 Gemmatimonadaceae bacterium
TTCGAGTCGGGCGCGAGCGATTTTGCGCCCAAGTCAACTGCGCCGGCGCTGCTGACCCATCGCATCAAGTTCATGCTGCGCGCCGACAAGGCCAGAACCGAATTGCGGGTCAGCGAGGCGCGCCTCGCCGAAGCACAGCGGATCGCGCGTGTCGGCAATTGGGAAATCGACCTGCGGTCCGGCGCGTTCATGGGGTCCGCGGAAGCGTTCCGCCTCTTCGCGTTCGGCGATGCGGCCGGCGTGTGTCCGGTCGCGCGTGTGCGCGCCGCGATCACGGAGGAGCAGCGCGAGGAGTTCGATGCGTTTCTCGAGGAAGCCGCGGCTCCGTGCACAGAGCGGTTCGAACGGGAATTCCGGCTGGACACCGAGTCGGCACGCGGCCGCGTCCTGCAGCTCACGGGTGAAGTGAGCCGGTCGTTCGATTTGGGTGGTACACGGCTCATGGGAACCGTGCAGGACGTCACGGATGCCGTGGTGTCGCGCGAACAGATCAAGACGCTCGCGTACCACGACTCATTGACCGGTCTTCCGAACCGTCTGCAATTCGTCGACCACGTCCGGTCGGCGCTCGCACTCGCGCGCCGGAGCAACCAGCGCGCGGCGATCATGCTGGTCGACCTCGACAACTTCAAGCGCATCAATGACACGCTCGGCCACGGCGCCGGCGACGAAGTCCTCCGCGTGATCGGCAAGAGGCTCCGCGATGCGGTTCGTGAGTATGACGTGATCGCGCGCGAGACGGACGAGTCGGGACAGGTGGCGCGCATGGGCGGCGATGAGTTTCTGCTGTCGGTGACCGAGCTCGAGTCCGGCGAACAGGCCGCGATCGTGGCGCGCCGCCTGCTGGACGCGGCGCGCGACCCAGTGCAGCTCCCGACCGGTCCGCTCGCTGTCTCCGCAAGCATCGGCATCAGCGTGTTCCCCGACGACGGCGACACGTTCGAGCAATTGCTCAAGCATGCCGACGTCGCCCTGTATCAGGCCAAGGACGCCGGTCGCAACGGGTACGAGTTCTACAACGCCGGGATGGGGCAGGCGGCGCTGGAGCGCATGGTCCTCGAATCGGCGCTCCGCACCGCGGTGACGGACGGCTCGCTCGGCGTCGCCATTCAGCCGAAGGTGGACGGGCGAACGCGCGAGTTGCTTGGCGGAGAAGCGCTGCTGCGCTGGACGCACCCCGAGCTCGGCGCCGTTCCGCCGTCGGTGTTCGTGACGCTGGCGGAGCGAATTGGCCTCGCGATGGATCTCACGCGGTTCATCGTCGATCGGGTATCACGCCAGCTTGCGGCGTGGCAGATGGCGGGAATGAAGTGTCTTCCGATCGCCATCAATCTGTCGCCCCAGGTGTTCTGCGACCTGAGCGCGGTGACGGGTGTGTGCACCATTCCTGCTTCGTACGGCATCGACCCGTCACTCATCGAATTCGAGGTCACGGAGACCGCCCTGATCGACGATCCGGAACGCGTGGAGTTCGTGCTCGCGCAGCTCCAGGCGCAGGGCTTCCGGATTGCGCTGGACGACTTCGGCACCGGGTTCTCCTCGCTCAGTCACCTCCGGCGATTCAAACTCAACTGCATCAAGATCGATCGCTCGTTCGTGAAGGACCTTCCGCAGAACTCGCGTGACGCATCGATCATTCATGCGATCATCGCGCTGTCGGAAAGCCTGGGTCTTGATTCGGTCGTTGAAGGTGTCGAGGGCGAGGCCCAGCGCAGCGCGCTGTTGCAGCTGGGGTGCCGGATGATGCAGGGTTACCTGTTCGGCGAACCGGCGGCGCCGGCCGTCTTCGAGCAGCTCCTGCGCGCACACGAGGAAATGCGAGCGCTTCCCGCCGCTTGAGTCTCCCCGCGATCGATGTGGCGACGCTGATTCACACGCCGTATGCGTGGGCGATCGCCGTCGTCGCACTGTTCGTCGTCGCGATCATCATCAAAGTCGCGGGCCTGATCGTCCGCATTCTCACCCTGCTCGTGTCACTCGCCACGATTGCGTGGGTGATCCTGCGCGCGCGAGGGCACTGACGGTCTAATCCGCCCGTATCGCCTCGACTGGGTCTACGCGCGCCGCCCGGCGGGCGGGGATGTAGCTCGCCACCAGTGCGACGGACGTGAGCGCCACGGCGACGCCGGCAAAACTCAGCGGATCGAATGGCGACACGCCCACGAGCATCGTGCGGAGGAAGCGTGTGACCGCGAACGCTCCCCCCAATCCGATCAGGACTCCGATACCGCCGAGCAACGCGCCGTTCCCGACCACGAGTGTCAGGATGTCCTGCGGCCTGGCGCCGAGCGCCACGCGCACGCCGATCTCCTGCGTGCGCTGGGCCACGTTGTACGAGATCACTCCGTACACGCCAACGGCCGCCAGCACGAGCGCGATGGCCGCAAAGGCGCCGAACATTTTTCCGTACAACGATTGCTGCCAGTACGACTGCTCGATGTTCGCGTTCATCGTCATGATGCGCGACGCGGGTAGCGCGGGATCGAGCTTCTTGATCAACTCCAGGACCGGCGCCGTCACGCGCGACGGGTCGCCCGCCGTGCGGATCACGACTGTCTCGGTGTTGTTCCCCGATTGTCGGAACGGGATGTAACCCTGGTAGTCGGGAGGCTGCGTGAGCTGCCGGTGTTTGATGTCGGCGGCGACGCCGACGATCGTGAACCACCGCGGATTGCTGTCCGTCGCGGACCCGAAGGTGAATCGCTTGCCGATCGCGTCGCCGTTCGGCCACAGTTTCTCCGCCATGTTCTGGCCGATGACCACCACGCGACCGGCGGCGCTGGAATCGTCCCATTCCTGCTGCGTGAACATCCGTCCGCTGTGCAGCGGGATGCGCATGGTCTTCAAATAATCAGGAGAAACCCAACGGACCTCGAGCAGCGGGTTCTGTCCGGTTTGCGCCGGGCGCCCCTCGATATCGAAGAAGCTGTTGTTGTTGCTGCCGCTCAACGGAATCGTGTTCGTGATCCCCACGCTCGTCACACCGGGAAGCTCGGCAACCTGCGGTAGCAGCTGGTCCCAGAAGTTGAGGCGCTTGTAGGTGGAATCGTACCTGGGACCGACCAGCGCCACGCGCATGGTGAGCAGGTTGTCGGGGTCGAATCCCGGCGCGATCCGCTCGAGGCCAAGGAAGCTCCGAATGAGGAGGGTGGCGCCGACGAGGAGGACGAGCGCCAGGGCAACTTCGCCCACGACGAGACTCGACCGCAGCCGGGCGCGCGACCTGCCGGCACTCGCGCCGCGCGTCCCCGCATCGCGCAGCGTCTCGTTGAGATTCGGCGACGCCGACTGCAGAGCAGGCGCGAGTCCGAACAGCACGCCCGTCGCAACCGCGACCGCGATCGTGAACAGCAACACTGGTCCGTCGATCGTGAACTGCATCCAGAACGGAATGCCGCCGAGAATGTGCGCCTTGATCCATTGCAGAAACGCATACGCCACGCCGATGCCGAGCGCCGCGCCCATGAGCGCGAGCAGCGTGCTCTCGGTGAGCATCTGGCGGATGAGGCGGCCGCGTTGCGCGCCAAGCGTGAGACGCACCGCCATTTCCTTCGTCCGCGTGGCCGCGCGAGAGAGCAGCAGATTCGCGACGTTGGCGCACGCAATGAGGAGCACGAGCGCGACGGCGCCCATCATGATGTTCAGAACGGGCCGGATGTTTCCCGACTGGAATTCGCGCAACGTCTGCACGTCGACGCTCCAGCCCTTGTTCGAATTCGGGAACTGCGTTTCGAGCCCGGACGCGATACGGCGGAGATCCGTCTGAACCTGCTCCACGCTGCCGCCGGGCTTGAGCCGGCCGATCACGTTCCACGAATGGTTCCCGCGATTGCTATTCGCGTCGAGCCTGAACGGCGTCCATGCCGCCGCCGATTGAGGAAAAGCAAAACCGGGAGGCATGACACCGATCACCGTGGCCGGATTTCCGCTGACGGTGACTTCCTTGCCGATGGCCGCCGGATCGGCATTGAACCGGTCGCGCCACAGGCGGTCACTGAGGATGATGACGCGCGGGGCGCCAACGCGGTCGTCTTCTTCGGCGAAATCCCGTCCGTACACAGGTTTCACGCCGAGCGTGTGGAACATGGTCCACGAAACCGCGCCACCCTGCACGAAATCCGCGCCGTCGTCGCGCGCAAGATTGTACGCCGTCTGGCCGTAAGTCCCCACATCCGACAGCGTGCGGTTGTCCGCCTGCCAGCTTCGAAAGTTCGGGTAGGACACGGAGTTCATGTGCCAACCCCGCTGTGGGTTGGACTCGCCGATCGCGACGAGCTCGTCCGGATTCCCGTACGGGAACGGGCGGAGCAGAACCGCGCGCATGCAACTGAACACGGTCGCGTTGACGCCGATGCCGAGGGCAAGACATACCACGGCGGCAATCGTGAATCCGGGCGTCCGAATCAGCGTCCGTAACGCGTAACGAAGATCCTGCATTGTCGCGGGCTCGTGGGGGAGAGTCAGCGATAGGACAACTCAATTCCCCGGCGGGTTGGAACCCTGGTCAGCGAATGACGTGCGCGCGCTCGAGATACACGCCGGTACCCATGGTTCGCTCGGCGAGATACACGGCGCCGCCTTTCCCGAATCCGGCGATCGACATTCCCAGCGGCAGCTGCACGCGTTCAGCGAGCTCACCCTTCGCGTTCACGACGTCATACAGCAGCCCGCCACGCGCCTGCAGCGACGTCGTGGGCAGAATCCACACGTTGCCGTCGCGATCGGCCAGCACGGCATTGGCACGAATGGGCGGGATGTAATCGCCCATCTCGGCCAGCGCGGCGAATTTCACGTCGATGTCGAGCAGCACACATCGCGGATCCGCGCCCGGGCGCATGCCATTCGTATCCCGTCCACCACCGCGGCCCGTGCCGCCCGCGCCGGCGGCGTCGCTTTCACCCACCGGGCACGATCGCAGTTTGTATCCACCCCGCGCGCGCTCGGCATCCACGATCGCCTTCGCCGAATCGATCTTCTTCTGCTTATCGTCGTCCGTCAGGCGCCGCCAATCGAACGGTAACTTTGGCGTGGAACGACGCGAGCCATCGCCGTCGATCCAGTCAATGTGA
>DASRAP010000182.1:0-4383 GCA_035638155.1 Gemmatimonadaceae bacterium
TTACTGAACCAGCTGCATCCAGCCGCGCGACCGCATCTGCGCGCCCGCGGCGCCGCCATTCTGCACGGCCGACAACGCGCAGGTGGAATACTGGAAGATCGCGTTACCGAGCACCGACTCCTGTTCGAGGTCGATGTTCGCGGCGAGAATGCCGCCGGTCACGTGCGCACCGGTACCGCCTGAGGTCAGGTGGCCGCGCACAAGCACGATACCGTCATACTCGAAGCCGCCGTCGACCGTGAGGTCGCCATTCACCATCAGAATGCCCTGGCCCCGGCCGCCGGTGATGTGTCCGTCACCATTGATGAACACCGTCGGGAAATAGCTTCGGCATTGCGACACGTACCCGACGCCCGATTCATGCGGTTCGCCCCAGTTCTGATTGCTTCCGATGTTGCAGACGCCACTGGTCACCGTGGGGGCCATGCCGTTGATCGTGCCCGCCGCGAAGATGTAATTCGCGTTCTGGGAGAGCGCAGCCCAGTCAAAATCGCCGTAGCTGAAGAACGTGTTGTCGTTGACGGTGGCATCCTGCTGGACGGAGGGCGAGCTGCCCGTCACGCAGGAGGCGCCGTTGCACGCACCAATGAAATTGAGCTCCGACGTATTTGGGTGGCGGATCCCCGGCTTGGCGGCACCGGCGGGCGGACACGTCGACCATGGACGCGTGTCGCTGCCGTCGATCTGCGTGGAACCACCGATCTTTCCAGGACCGCGCGTCGTCAGGGCCGCGTTGGCGTCGAACGTGAGCCGGCGAAGCTTCACCATGATTCCAATCCGCTGCTTGGCGGCGGATTTGTTGTCCTTGCCGGTGATGTCGACGAGGAAAAGCTCGCTGTTGATGCGGCTGACTGAGCCGGTGTACGTGCCCGTCCCGTTAGGAGACGTGCCGGTCAGCGCGGTGCTCGCGCCGGTCGCGAGGTTGTTGTAGCCGCCCGCCTGCCAGAGCGCGACGACTTCGCCGGCGGCGGCGTCGGCCACCGCGAGCGACTGGTTCTGCCGCCGCTGCGCCTCGGCCGTACGCGTCTCGAGCTGCACCGTCATCATGATTCCGGTGACGAGCGCGGCGATGGCGACCATCGCCATGAGCGACAGCGTGAGCGCGATTCCGCGGCGATTGCCCCGACGTATGCGTTGCATATCCATTGCTCCGATTAGAAGCGCTTGTTGTTGCGCAGCGCGACCCGCGTGATGATCGAATCGCGAAGATTGGTGTTGCCACTGTTGCCGCGGGCCAGCTTCTGCGACTGTGACCGCACGGTGAGGCCGACACTGGCGATCGCGGCGTTCGTCGCCGCGGCGGAATTCAGCGTGTCATAGAACGCGAAGCTGACTCCGTTCGACGTCAGGGGACCGGCGATCTGGGCGACCGCGGTCCACGTTCCCGCCAGGCTCATGGCCGACTGGCCGAGCCAGTAGTTACCGACGCCGTCGTTGTAGAGCGAGAGCTCCTCTTCCTGAAAACCGCGGATGGGCGACCCGAGCGTGAAACCGGAGGTGGCCGCCGTATTGCCGCCCGATGCTGCGGCAATGATAAGCGTGAGCTGCAGACCCGCGCTGGCGTCGGGGCATGCGGCCGTCACGGTGTCGACGAGCTTCGCATACAACCAGACGTCGTCGGAGCGCGATGACGTGGTAACGTCATCGAACACGAGGAGCGAATCGAGCGTCGGCGACGGGTCGCGGAAGCTGAAAATCTGCGACTTCTTCAGCGTGACGAGCAGGTTCGCGCCCGATGTGGTGACGCCGGTGCAGGAAATGCCGGTCCATCGGGGCGCGCGATAACGCAGCGTCGTCGCGTTGGCCGTAATGAAGTCGCCCTCCGACGCGTCGACTTCGCGCAGCACGGAGGAGATGTAGTACGTGGCCGCACGCGCCGCTTCGGCCGCGTCCACGCGCGCCGCCTGTGACCCGGTGGTCCGCTGCATGCTCGTGAGCGTCTTGACCAGGAGCGTACCAACGATGCCCGCCAGGATCAGGGCGATCAGGAGCTCCTGAAGGGTGAAGCCGCGGCGCTTCATCGAATGCACAGGATGGACGCTTCAGTCGTGTCGGCGCGCGATGCGCCTTTGACCTGCGTGTACGTGACAATGACGCGCGCGCGCTTGGCATTGCCGCCGAGCGCGTCGGTGATCGTCCATGAAAGGCTGTACTGGCCGCCGCGAGTCGCAGTGCCGTTCGCCAGCAGCTGGCACGGCGTGGCCGACAGAATCTCCGCGCGCTCCTGCGCGTAAAACGCGGCCCGGTTCGAGCGTGTGCCGCGGTTCAGCATGCGGGCGACGGAGGCACTCGTCCCGACAAACCCCAGAACACCCACGAGCAGGATGCTGATCGCGAGCAGGACTTCGACGATCGTGAAGCCCTGGCGCGCCGTGAGCCGCCGCGAGCGCCTGCGCACGCGGGCTACCATGTGGGCCGGCCGATCGAAGAGATCGTGAGCGTCGACGTCTGACCGCTCTTCGTGAACGTCATGTTAGTCGTCGCAGTATTGAGTCCCAGGCTGTTCGGACCGAACGGGAGCGAGTCCTGGTCCACCGTAATGGTCACGCCGTACCGGGCGTTGAGATAACTCACAGTCCCGATGGTATCGAGCGCCGACCCCGTGAGCTTGCACGCCGTAATCCAGACTTTGTTTTCGGATTGCTTGAACTTCAGCGTGGCGCGGCATGCGCGCTGTACCGCCGTGGCTTTGGCGCGCGCAAGCTGCGTGGTGACTTCGCGCAGGGCGGCCTGCGTCGACCGTTTGTTCTGCGCCGTCTTGAGTTTCGGATACGCGTACGCGGACGTCGTGCCGATGATGATCAGCACGATGATCATTTCCAGAAGGGTGATGCCGCGTCTCAGCATGCGATCCTTGATAGAAGAGCGACAGCGCCGGGCGGTCACGCGAGGGCGGGGTCCGCGCGGTAGTAGGAATACTGAGCCCCTCGACCGGTTTTTCAATGGGGGCGGCGTCACAGGCAAACATGGACCGTCACAAGGTGACGGGAACGCACACCCCGATCGTCGAGTATTCTAGAGGGACGGGACACCTCTCGTTCGTGTTTTCAGTCACAAAACCTGCAATTCTACCCGGAGCACGCCGTGGGCATCCTCGCGACGTACCTTCCCAATCCCCGCTGTGTGGCGCGGCTCGAAGCCGCCGTGGGATCCATGCACACGGTTCGAAACTGCAATTCGTGGGCAACCCTCGAAAAACTCTGTATCGAAAACGCCGTCGACATTGCCGTTGTCGACCTCTACGGCGACGGTACGGCGAACTTCGACGCGGTCCGCCGACTCCGGGCGCAATTCGGCACGATCACGCTCATTGCGTACGTGGCGTTCGCGCCGGACCGGGCGCGCGACTTGTTCGACCTTGGCCGCGCCGGCGCCGTCGGCCTTCTTCTGACCGACCTCGATGACCGGCCGCGCGCCATCCGCGCGATTCTCGAGCGCGCCGAAGCACGCGGGACTGCCGCCGAGATGCGCCGCATGCTCACGCAACACACCGTGGTGGTTCGCGATGCGGTCATGGTTGCGGTGACCCGCGCGCACGAGCGGCTGAACGGTGACCGGCTGGCCGACGTCGTCGGAGTGAGCCGGCGCAGCCTCGCGTCGGAGCTCAAGCGCGTGTCCTTCCCGCCCCCATCCAAGCTCGTCACCTGGGGGCGCCTCATGGTCGCCGGCCAACTCCTCGGCGACCGCGAGCGTAGCGCCGACGCCGTCGCGCGCACGCTCGGATTCCCGTCAGGGAGCGCGTTCCGCAATACGTGCCAGCGCTACCTCGGTCTCAAGCCGACCGAAGTGCGAAAGGCCGGTGGCGCCAAGGCGGTGGTAGAGCGCTTCTTCGCCGCAAAGCACGACGATGACGATGGTGACGGAGCCGAAGCGGCGTGACCCTCGTCGTCGGGCTGACCGGGAATCTCGCGAGCGGAAAGTCGACGGTCGCAAAGATGTTCGCCGCGCACGGCGCGACGGTGATCGACGCCGACGCGCTGGCGCGCGAGGCTGTCATGCCGGGAAGTCCCGGCGTCATGGCGATCGGTGCGCGCTGGCCGAACGTGATTCTGGCCGACGGTTCGCTGGACCGCGCCGCGCTCCGGCACATCGTGTTCGGCAACGCGGATGAGCGCCGCGCGCTGGAAGCGATCGTACATCCGGAAGTCGGACGGCTCCGCGACCGTGCGCTCACGGCGGCGCGCGCGCGCGGCGATGCGGTGATCGTGTACGACGTGCCGCTGCTGTTCGAGGCGGGACTCGAGGACACCGTCGACCGCATCGTGCTCGTCGAGGCGCCGGACCACGTGCGGAAAGCGCGGGCGATGCAGTCGCGCGGCATCTCGGCGTTCGAGGCCGATGCAATGCTGGCCGCGCAAATGCCGTCGGGGGAAAAGCGACAAC
>DASRAP010000183.1:0-6292 GCA_035638155.1 Gemmatimonadaceae bacterium
GATCATCCCGGCCGCGGTGCTGAACAGCGTGGGATACGGTTTGGGCACCATCTTGCCGCCACTGAGCTCGTAACCCTTCGCGAGTGCACCGCGAAAGGCATCCGGGTCCATCCCGAATACGGAAAACGCGGGTGAGTCCACATTCGGCGCCGTCTGCACGAGGCCGAGCGGCTGGGTAATCCAGTCCCGCACGAGCGCGGCAAACGTGCTGCCCGACGCAGTGTTGATGATCTGCGTCAGCAGCGCAAACCTGTCGCCGTCGTACGCAAATTTGTCGCCGACCGGATCGCCCGACGTCATCGACAGGAGATGGCGCACCTTCACCGCGCTCGAGTTCGGAACGCTCACGCCGAATTTCGTGATGGGATCGTCGAGGGACAGGCGTCCTTCGTCAACGAGCCTGAGGAGAACCACGGTCGCGAACGCTTTGGTGAGCGACGCCAGATGGAACGTGGTGCTCGCGGTAACGGCACGATTTGCGTCAACGTCGGCGAGGCCATACACGTGTTGCCACGTGATTCCCGTGTCACCGCCAATCGCGGCCGACATGCCGGGAATCAGCAGGCGCTGGCGAAGCGTATCGAGCCGCAGCTCGAACTGCGCGAGCGTCGTCGCGTGCCCGCGAAGCGGCCCAACCGGCTGCGTCGCGGACTCACACGCCATCACCGCGATCAGCGCGACCGCGAGCGTACCTGAACGCATCACTGCAGGAACGTCCCGACGAAAAACGTCAGCTTGGTCTCCTTCGTATCCGTGGCGTAACTGAAGCGCACTCCGGCGCCGAGCCCTTTCTCGGGGGCAGGAATGACCCAGACCGGCAGGTCAATGGATGTGACACCCGCGGAGACGTCATGGTTGAAGGCGATCCCAACGCCCGCTGCCTGACTGATGGCTCGCCGCGCGTCGAAACCTACGACGCGTCTGATCTTTCTGCCGGGGGCGCCGATCGACACGGATTCACACGTCGACTGATTCGCCGCGTTCCCAAGGGGTGTGCACAGCGACGTTGCCGACTTCGCCCTGAACGCATCCTCGTAGGCTGCGGTCAGCTCCAGCGCGGTGGCCGCACCGCGAGCGGCAATGCCGGCGCTCACGGTGTACGCGTCATGCTTCTCCGACGCCTTCGCCAGCGAGCCCGCGTTCCGGAATGCGAACGACGGCCGCGAATATGATCCTTGGACGACGAGGCCCGGCTGCCACGTGGCGTTGACCGCTTTTGACCGAAATGCCACTTCCGCGCGGCTTTTTCCGGCGAGTCCATCGAAGCTGGCCAGATCGGTCAGCCCGTTCGGGTTGTCCTTGTTCACGGGACCGGCGAGCGTGAGGCTCAACGCGGAGCTCGCCTTCTTGCACAGGCTTTCGGGAATGTCGCAGAGGTTGAACTGGATCTTCGCATCGGCGCCACTCGAATAGCCGACGATGCTCGCTGTCCAGATCGACGCACGGGCGGCCGACGTGAGCGTGATGTCGTTCACGAGAACGGCGAAGTCGCGCTGCTGTTCGAGCGTCATATCACGCCCGTATTTCTTCACGGCACTCGAGACGTCGTTGTGGTGCGCATCCAGGGCTTGCACCCCCGCGGCACGCGGCGTGAGCGTGCCGGTGATTTGTGCGCGCGCCGGTGGCGCGGCCAGCCCGGCGATCAGCGCCGCAACGGTCCAGCTTCGTGATGGTGGCATGGCGGGAGAACATGACGCCCGAGAACGGGCGACGGAAGGCGATCTGTCCCGCGGTGTAACGCCCTCTTACGCAGCCGCGCGGGTCACACCCTTCGCGGCGCGCGATTCCCTCGACGCGAGGAACTTGATGAGGGCGCGTTCCTCCGCGCGCAGGCCGCGAACGCGCGCCGGATGCTGGACCGCGCTGATCCAGCGTGCGCGCACCTCTTCATCCTCGAACGCGGCAAGCACGGCCGGGTGGATGTAGCACTTGCGCGAGATGGCCCGGGTGTTGCCGAGCCGCTCGGCGACGCTGTCGATTGCGCGGATCATGTTGGCTTTGGTGAACACCTCGTCGCGCACCGCCCCGGCGAGCTCGCGCGTGGCGAGCAGCGTGCCGGCCCACGTGCGAAAGTCCTTCGCCGTGAAGTCATCGCCGGCAATCGCATGGAGGTACGCGTTGACGTCGCCCGAATCCACCGGCTGCGGACTGCCTTCGTCGTCCAGATACTGAAAGAGCTGCTGGCCGGGGATGTCACGCAAGCGCTTGATGAGGCGCGCGAGCCGGGCGTCGTGCACGTCGATGGCGTGCACCTTGCCGCTCTTGCCCCGGAACTTGAGCTGGACCTTGCCGCGATCGGCACGCAGATGCCTGTTCTGCATCGTGGTCAGTCCGTACGACTGATTCGTGCGCGCGTACTCCTCGTTGCCGACGCGAATGAACGTGGTCTCGAGAAGCTGGACGAGTATCGCGAGCACCTTGTCGCGTGGGTAGCCGGAGAGCTCGAGATCCCTGCGCGCGCGCTGCCTGACCTGCGGCAGCGCGCGCCCGAATTCCGCGAGCCGCGCGTACTTGTCTTCGTCTCGCACCTCACGCCACCGGGCGTGGTAGCGGTACTGTTTTCGCCCCCGTGCGTCGCGACCCGTGGCCTGGAGATGGCCATTGGGATCCGCGCAGATCCAGACGTCCGTCCACGCCGGAGGAATGGCGAGCTTGTTGATGCGCGTGATCTGCGCGCGATCGCGGATCAGGCGGCCGGCCGCGTCGCGGTATGCAAATCCCTTTCCGGCACGCTGCCGCGTGAGGCCGGGCGGGGCGCCCGAGACGTAACGGAGCGCCGCGCTCGTGGCGGCCGCGACTTCCCTGGAAATCGTTCTCATCAAGCTGCGTTACTGGCGCGCACGCCCGAAGGTTCCTGTTGCATCTTTCCGCATGAACCATTGACACCAGGTCATATCAATGGAACCCGACATCAGTCCCGCAGGAGCGCGCGAGATTTTCAGAACCGGCAGCCATAAGGTCTATCGTCCCGTTTCGCGGGATGAGTTGCACGCACAGTACGGGATCACCAAACGCGAGGCCGACGTCGCGCGCCAGGTCGCCAACGGCCGGAGCAACGCCGAGATTGCGCGCGTGCTGCGCGTCAGCGTCCACACGATCCGTCGGCACGTCGAGCACGTTCTGGTCCGGCTGGGCGTCAGGCGCCGGACCGAGGTGTGGTCCAAGCTGCTGACCACGCGCTAACGCGCCGGCACGTAGGTCATTCGGCCGATGCGGCTGGAGGCCGCGTGACGTAGCGTCGAGACGAGTCGGTTTTCGGGCGTCCTGCCAGGGGTTCGGCTGGGGTCCTACTGTCGTCGCGGAGCCGGAGGCTGCATAATGATCGCGGAGCTGGGCACCCTCGATCCAATGGTCGACGACGAACACTTGGGATCAGACCGCGCCAGTGCCGCCTTCGGTGCGCGCTACACCGTGGAGGAGGAGATTGGCCGCGGCGCAACGGCCGTTGTCGTGCGTGCGCGCGACATCAGCTCCGGCGGCGCCGTCGCCATCAAGCAGCTCCGGGCCGAGCTTGCCATTGGCATCGAGGCCGAAAAATTCTGGAAAGAAGTCCGGAATCACAAGCAGCTCGCGCACCCGAGCATCGTGCCGGTGCTGGACGCGGGCGAACAGGATGGGCGGCCGTTTCTCGTGTTGCCGTACCTCGCCGGCGGGACGCTCCGCGCGCGCATCCTGCGCGAAAAGCAGATGCAGATCGGCGAGGCGATCGCGGTCACGTGCACGGTGGCGCGCGCGCTCGAGGCCGCGCACGCGCAGAACCTGATCCACCGGGACGTCAAGCCGGAAAACATTCTGTTCGACGAGCGCGGCGAGGTCTACCTCGCGGACTTCGGGATTGCGCGTGCGGTGATTCTTGCGTCGGGCGACACGCAGTCGACCGTCGGAATCATCCGCGGCACGATTCCATACATGAGTCCGGAGCAGGCGAGCGGGCAGCCGGACCTCGACGGGCGTAGCGACGTGTATAGCCTCGCGTGCGTGCTGTACGAGATGATCGGCGGCGTGCAGCCCTTCGTCGGCGCGTCGCCGCAGTCGGTGATGCTGCAACGCGTGTCGCACATGCCGCGTCCGGTGAACGTCTACCGGCCGTCGGTTCCGCTGGAGCTCGAACGTGTGGTGGAGAAGGCGTTTGCGATTGCACCGGCGGACCGATACCGAAGCGCCGCCGAGTTTGCCGATGCGCTCGAACGCGTTCGTGGATTGATCGCGTCGGGCCAGGTGACGGCGATTCCAGGTGCGACGCCCAAACGGCGGCGCCTCACGGTCGTGGGCGGCGTTGCAGCGGTGTTCGTTGCGGCGGTTCTGCTCGGAAATCGTGCCGGGGTGATGCCGTGGAACACCGGCGCTCCGCCGGACACGACGCGCATTGCAGTCTTTCCGATAGAGAATGCGCCGTCGGGCGCCGCGGCGCTCGCCCGGGGTCTCGCGCGGTGGCGTGGCGTTTCCATGGTGGACGATCGTGCGATGGCGGAGGCGCTCGCCGGCACGTCCGCGCCGGGCGCGAAAGACTTGCCGCGCATTGCACGGCGGCTTCAGGCAGGGCGATACATCGCTGGGCGCGTCGACGGCGCCATGCTCAGCGCCACGCTCTATGATGTCGGCGGCGGTGCGCTGCACACGTCGGGCATCACTGTGCCAATGGACGCGGGGGGAGTGCCGGGCGCGTACGCGCTGCTCGCCGATTCGCTGCTCTTGCGCGGGCAGGCTGACGACGCGCCCGATCACAGCGAGGCCGGCTCGCGCAATCTCGTGGCGACACAGCTGATGATTGCTGGTCGTGCCGCGCTCTTTGAATGGGATCTCGACCAGGCCGACTCGATCTTTTCGCGGGCCGCGGCGGCGGATTCGATCACGCATCGCCCACTCGCGTGGATGGCGCAGGTGAGGGAGTGGCGCGGAGACAATGCGGACGCATGGCTCCCCGCCGCGACCGCCGCACTGGCTGACAGCGGATCGCTTTCCAGGCACGAGCTGGCGCTGGCACGTGGTCTGGTACTATTGGGCGGTCGCGATTTCACGAATGCGTGCGGTGTGTATCGCGTAATGGTGGAGGACGATCCGCAGAGCTTCCTGGGTTGGTTCGGATTAGGAGAGTGTCAACGGAACGATGTTGCCGTTGTACCTGATCCGCGGTCGCCAACAGGCTGGCGATTTCGGGCGAGCTATCACGCAGCGCTCAGCGCGTACGTGCGCGCATTCGACCTGCTCCCGACAACGTATCGCGGATTTCAGCAGGATGGCTTCGTCCGTCTGCGTCGATTGCTCACTCTCGATTTTCGCAAACTGCCGCGGGGCGTGTCGCTTGACGCCGCGCGCGCACAATTCCTGGGATGGCCGAGCCTGTCGGGCGACACGATCGTGATTGTCCCCATGCCGCAAGCAGATGTCTTTGCCGGCAAGTTGCCCGTCGAAGGGCGGAAGATCGCGGCTGCGGGAGCTCGGCTCCGCGAGCTGTTCCGTACGATCGCATCGCGATGGGCGGCTGCGCAGCCACGAAGCGCGGGAACCAAGGAAGCATTCGCGGTGTCGCTCGAGCTCGCCGGGGACGCATCGACAATCGATTCACTGGCGCGCGCGCAGGCACTCGCTTCCGCGCCGTTACAGCGACTGCGGCTCGCAGCGATGCGCGCGTTTGCGTTGCTGAAATTCGGAGTGCCTTCGTCGCCTGCTCGGGTCGAGGAGGCTCGGCGCCTCGCGGATTCGCTGTTGAACGCCGTGTCACAGCCCAACGCTGAGGAGGCCCGGCTCCTCGCCCCAATGGCGGCCCTCGGGGGACGGTGTCGTAAAACAGCGGCACTCCTTGGTACGGCACTCCCGGGGGAAGCGCCAGCGTCCGACATCACCGTACGGACCGCGGGGGAAGCCAATGTGCTCCTTGGCTATGCCGCGCTCGGCTGTGCCGCCGACTCCAGCGTATCTCTTGCGCGGCTGATCGGAGACGTCCGCGCTCCGTCGGTGACCTCGCCTGAAGGAATGCGGTTCGCAAACAACGTCATTTTGCGCATCGTCGGCGTCAGTGCCCGTCCTGATCCGAACATCGTCAGCCAGGTCTCGACGACGGGTGCGTCATACGTAGTGCGAGCATGTGATGAACTGCTCCGCGGGCATGCCGACTCCGCGCGGATACGCCTGGGGAATGTCGCGAACCAGCGCAGGGACTGGTTTCCCGGAGATCTGGTTGCGGAGGCTGCATTGCCGGACGCTCGCCTGTGGCTACGCTTGGGGGATTCGGCATCTGCCGTGGGAACGCTTGCGCAATCACTCGACTACGTCCGCAAGCAAGCTCCCATCT
>DASRAP010000184.1:0-6052 GCA_035638155.1 Gemmatimonadaceae bacterium
CGGCACCCTTCGAGTACCGCGAGCGCATACGCGTCGCCGAACGTCTCACGCCCCGTCGACCTGGGCGGCTCGCGCCGGAAGAACTCGCCGTCGAGCAACTGATTGAGAACCGCAGCCACGGGTTTTCCGAGGCGCGCGTAGTTCCCATCGAGATCGAAGCGATCGCCCACGAGCATCAGTGTGAGCGCGTCGATGATGGCGACGCCCGGACCGGTGTCGAACGCGCGCACTCCCGCTATCGAGCCGCGACGGGGTACGATGGTCACGTTCGCCATGCCGCCTATGTTCTGCAGCGCGCGCGCCGCGCCGTCCGCGCCGAAGAGGAGCGCGTCGGCAATCGTGACGAGTGGCGCGCCCTGCCCTCCTGCCGCCACGTCGCGCACGCGAAAATCCTCGATCACGTCGATGCCGAGTCGTTCGGCGATGACAGCACCCTCGCCTAGTTGCCACGTCCCGGCCGGCGGCGCGTGCCACAGCGTATGGCCGTGCGAACAGATTGCCGCGATGTCGCCGCGCGCCACGCCCGCACTGGCGATCACCTGCGCGGCGACGTCGGCGAATACGTGACCGAGCCGAAACGCGAGCGCGTTGTAGTCCGCCGCTGACGCGCCGTTCGCGCACACGCCGATGCGTTCGCGAAGCGCGTCGTCGTATGGAATCGTCTCGATCCCGAGGAGCTCGGCGGTGAAGTTCGCATCCGTCTTGCTGAACCTCGCGATCGCGGCCGTGGCACCATCGAGCGACGTCCCCGACATCACGCCAACGAGCACGGCCTGATCGTGCATCACGTGGGCTTGACCGGCGGCGGCGCGGGAAGCACGCGGCGAATCACACCGCCGGCTTCATCGAGGCGGCGCTGCGCGTGGGCGGGGCCGAAACCATGCTCGAGCATCACGAGCGCGAGCTTCACACTGCCGTCGGCGCGGGCGAGCGCACTGCGCGCCTCTTCGCGTGACACGTTCGCAACTTCCATCACGATCCGTTCGCTCCGGTCGCGCAGCTTGTCGTTCGTGGCCCGGAGATCCACCATCAGGTTGCCGTACGTCTTGCCGAGGCGAACCATGGCGCCGGTCGTGATGGCGTTGAGCACGAGCTTGGTGGCGGTACCGGCCTTCATGCGTGTCGATCCCGTGATCGCTTCGGGTCCGACGATGACTACGACGGGATGGTCGACGACGGCGAGCGTCTCCGGCGGCGGCGGCGAACACGCGATGAGCGCCGTCGTCGCGCCGATGGCTTTGGCGCGGGCGAGTGCGGCGCGAACCCACGGGGTGGTTCCCGACGCCGCGATGCCGATTACGGCGTCCTTCGCGGTCACACCGCGCGCGTCGATCTGCCGCGCGCCGTCGTCGACCTGGTCTTCCGCCCCTTCCTGCGAGCGGGTGAGCGCCGGCGGTCCGCCCGCAATGATTCCCTGGACCAGGTCAGGGTCGGCACCGAACGTGGGCGGAATTTCACTGGCGTCGAGCACACCCAGGCGTCCCGACGTCCCCGCACCGACGTAGAACAATCGGCCGCCCCGGCGAAACGTCGCTTCGACCGCCGAAAGCACCGCCGCGATGGCGTCACGCTGCGCATGGACGGCCTGGGGCACGAGGCGGTCTTCCGCGTTCAGCAGATCGACGATCTCGACCGCGGACGCGAGATCGATGTCGGCAGTTCGGGGGTTTCGCTGCTCAGTGACGCGCGAATCGCTCATTCCGCTCGTAACTTAGTAGCGTGACCCGATACCCGATCCTTCGACTGCTCATCTCCGCGACGACCGTCATGGTCGCCGCATGTCATTCCCCCTCGCCGGCCCCGTCGCCGCGCGCCACGGAGCGCCCGCTCGTTGCGGCGAGCTTCCCCGACGCGTGGCGATTCCGGAGCCGCGCCGGGTCGCCACCGCTTCAGGAAGTGGTCGTCTCCAACGCGCCACTCGCGTCTGCCGCGGGCGAGGAAATCCTCGCCGCCGGCGGTAACGCGGTTGATGCCGCGGTCGCGACCGGCTTTGCCCTCGCCGTCGTGTACCCCTCGGCAGGCAACATCGGCGGCGGCGGGTTTTCGGTCACGCGAATGGCTGACGGACGAATCGCCGCGCTGGATTTTCGCGAGATCGCGCCGCGCGCCGCGACGCACGACATGTTCATCGATCCCGTTACGCACAAGCTGACCGACAAATCGGTGATCGGCCATCTTGCATCGGGCGTGCCGGGCTCGGTTGCAGGACAACTCGCACTGCTCGAAAAGTTTGGTACGCTTCCGCGCGCGAAGGTCATGGCGCCGGCGATCCGGCTCGCGCATGGATTTGCGCTGGATTCATCCCTTGCCCGATCGCTTCGCGGTGACTCTACGCGGGCGCACATCTGTCGCTTTGCGGGGTGCGCAACGTTCTACCCGGGCGGCAATCCTCTGCGCCCCGGCGACACCCTGCGCCAGCCGGTGCTCGCGCGCACGCTCGAGCGTATCGCCGCCGAAGGGCCGCGTGCGTTTTATCGCGGTTCGGTGGCGCAGGCCATTGCGGCGGAGATGCAGCGCGGCGGCGGCATCATCACTGAGCGCGACCTCGCCGATTACAAGGTCGCGTGGCGCACGCCGGTGCAAGGCAAGTACCGCGACCACACGATCATTTCGATGCCACCGTCATCGTCGGGCGGCACGACGATGATCGAGACGCTCAACATCCTGACGGCGTTCGGCGCGGCCGCGCCCGCCAGGAGTGCGACGGACCTCACACATATCCTCGGTGCGATGCAGCTCGCGTTCATCGATCGCAACGAGTACATCGCCGATCCCGACCGCATCAAGGTGCCGGTGGCGAAGCTCATCGATCCGCAGTACGCCGCGCTGCAGCGCGCCCGACTCGCGGACGGCCGCTACGTCTCGACGAAGCAGCTTTCCCCCGGGCTCGGCGTGCACGAGAGTGAACACACCACGCACTACTCGGTCGTCGACCGCTTCGGCAATGCCGTAGCCACCACGACGACGATCAACGGCGGATTCGGCTCGTACGTGTGGATACCGGACGGCGGGTTCTTCATGAACAACGAGATGGATGATTTCGCGGCACAGCCCGGCACGCCCAACATGTACGGACTCGTGCAAGGCGAGGCGAACGCGGTCGGGCCGGGAAAACGCATGCTGTCCGCGATGTCGCCGACCGTTGTGCTCGATCCCGCCGGCAATGTGCTTCTCGTCGTCGGCAGCGCAGGCGGCCCGCGCATCATCACCGGCGTAACGCAGATCCTGCTCAACGTGATCGATCACGGCATGTCGCTCTACGACGCGATGGCCGCGCCGCGCGTGCACTTCCAGGGCTTGCCGGAAGAAGTGGCAATCGAGCGCGCGGGTTTCTCTCCCGCGGTCCTCGATTCCCTGACGGCGAGGGGCTGGCGCTTTGGCAACGGGGCCGGCATATCCAGCTCGAACGTCGGCATTCTCCGGGTGCGCGGAGGCTGGGAAGGCGAGTTTGATCCGCGCACGAGCGGCGGAGTGGCGGGTCGGTGACCGCTTGACTGTCTACTAGTAGTTCCTTTTCCACTCACAGACTCTCGATGACGAGACACTGCACGACAAACGGACTTTGCATTGCGCTGGTGTGCGCCGCCAGCGTCGGTCAGGCGCAGAAGCTCGTCGTGACGCCGGCGATTCCGCGGTTGATCGCCGGTGACACGCTTCGGCTAAAGGCGCAGGTCGTCGACGCCAATGGGAAGCCGATCACCGGTCTGACGATTCGCTTCCAGCAGGCGGCCGGACAATTCGAAGGAACCGTCGACGAAAGGGGACTCGTGAGCGCGGGCGCTCCGAGCACCATTCCCGTGGTGGTTTCGGCACTCCTGGGCGACGGCAAGGCTCCGCTGATAACGAAAGTGAACGTCGAAGTCTCGCCCGGGCCGGCGACATCCGTGACAATCGACCGCGCCACGGCGAAGGTGCTCGTCGGACAATCGCTCCCGCTCCACGCGACGGCGTTTTCGAAAACCGGCGATCCGCGTCGCGACCGCATTTCCTGGACAACGCTCGCGCCGTCGGTTGCGACCGTCAGCGCGGACGGATCCGTCACCGGCGTCGGCCCCGGCAAGGCAACGATCTCCGCGTCCGTCGGGGGCATCAGCAGCACGATGACGGTCGACGTCGTACCGGCGAACGTTTCGTCGATCACGCTCACGCCCACGTCGCCCGACGCGCGTACGGGCGACGTCATTCGCTTCAAACTCACGGTGAAGGACGCCGCAGGCCAGGAAA
This sequence comes from Gemmatimonadaceae bacterium, assembly GCA_035638155.1. Lineage (GTDB taxonomy): Bacteria > Gemmatimonadota > Gemmatimonadetes > Gemmatimonadales > Gemmatimonadaceae > DASRAP01. Next base: position 4,225 of record DASRAP010000184.1, read on the forward strand.
TCCAGGGACTCTCGCCGACGTGGCTGTTTGCGCCCGGCCAAGGTGAGATCGGCGCCGACGGCGCGTTCGTCGGCTACGACGCGGGGACCTATACCGTCTCTGCGTCACTTGGCTCACGCACCGCGCAAACGACGGTCACGCTCGTGCCGCGCGATGTCCGCCGTCCGGCAACCGTGGTCAGCTCGGTCATTCGCACCACGTTCCCGACGTCCGAGGTCTGGGTGCATCCGAACGGCAAGGTCGCCTACCTCGGCACGCATCTCGGCGGCGACCGCGTGTACGTGCTCGACATCGCGAATCCCGCGCAGCCGAAGATCGTTGATTCCGTGATCGTGAACGCGCGCGTGATCAACGACGTGATGACCGACGAGGCCGGCAAGGTTCTCGTGATCACTCGGGAAGGCGCCGACAACCGGAAGAACGGCATTGTCATCTGTACCCTCGATAATCCCCTCAAGCCGAAGCCCGTCGGCGAGTTCACCGATGGCGTGACCGCCGGCGTGCATTCCGCGTACGTCTACACGCAACCCAGGTTCGGCACGCACGTCTACCTCACGAATGACGGAACGGGCGCGCTCCACATCATCGACATCAACGATCCCGCGCATCCGAAACAGGTCGCCGAATGGAAAACGCCGCGCTCTGACGCGGGACGCATGCTCCACGACATCGACGTGCGCGACGGGATGCTGTACGCGAGCTATTGGAACGACGGACTGGTGATTCTGGACATCGGCAAGGGCATCAAGAACGGCTCGCCCTCGAGCCCGCAGTTCGTCTCCCAGTTCAAGTACGACCTGAACGCACTCTACAAACAGGTGGAGGCGGTGGGAGGGCCGGGCTTCGTGCGCGGCACGCACACGGCGTGGCGCTACAAGGATTACGTGTTCATTGCCGACGAAGTGTTCACGCCGGCGGACGAGGAGAAGCTTTTCGCCAAGCAGCCCGCGCGGGCGTACGGGCGTCTGCAGGTCGTTGACGTGTCCGACATCTTCCATCCGAAGTCGGTCGCGTTCTACGAACCCGAATACGGCGGCGTCCACAACGTGTGGGTGGCCGGTGACACGCTGTACATGGGCGCATACAACGCGGGCTTCCGTGCGTTCGACATCTCCGGGGAGCTGCGCGGTGATCTTCGTGCGCAACAGCGGGAGATCGCGCACGTGAGCCCTACCGCCGAAAAAGGATTCATCCCGAACTCGACGTTCACGTGGGGCGTGGTCGTGAAGAACGGTCTCGCGTTCGTGAATGATTTCAACGGCGGGTTGTTCATCATCCGCATCGAGCCCAAGGGTCAGATCGCGCAATGAGGATCCTTCACCGCAACGCGAAGCCGCGACACTCCGCGTCCTCTGCGACTCCGCGTTGCGGTTTATTGTTTGCCGCCCTGCTGCTGATCGGTCAACACGCGGCGGCGCAGACGAAACCGGCGAAGGACTATTACGTCTTCGTCGCGAGTGAGTCGGTTGACCGCGTCGCCCTGCTGACATTCGGTCCGTCCGGCTTCCGCATCGAGCGCGAGAAATACGTCGGCATCGTGCCGACGGAGCTCGCCGGCCCGCACGGCCTTGCCGTGACCCCAGATGGCAGGCACTGGTTCACGTCGACGGCGCACGGCATGCCGTACGGACGCCTGCAGAAATACTCGACGGCGACCGACTCGGCCGAGGGGAAAGTGGTCCTCGGCAATTTCCCTGCGTCGATGCAGGTCTCACCCGACGGCCAGTTCGTGTGGGTCGTCAATTTCAATTTGCACGGCGAGATGGTCCCGTCCGACGTCTCGGTCGTCGCGGCGAAAGACATGGTCGAGATTGCACGCATCAAGACG
>DASRAP010000185.1:0-6767 GCA_035638155.1 Gemmatimonadaceae bacterium
CCTCAGGCGCCGTCTCGGCTTTGCACGCGTCGGCCCAGTTCCAGCCCGGCGCCTGCGCCTGGGCGGTCGAATAGAGCGTGCGTCCGTCATTCGAGAGCGCGACACCCACCGGTGCGTTCCCGTGCGGCACCTTGCCCACCAGTGCCGCGTCGCCCGTTTTTCCGGCACGTACCTTTTCCATGCTCACGACCGCGATGGCGAACGCTCGTTCCGCCGGCACAAACGCGAACTTGTCGTCGGGCGAGAAGATCGCGTAGATGAAGCCGACCGCTTCGCCGGTGGTGATGTCCGCAATCCGGGCGTTCCCCTTCCCTGACGTGAGCTTCGCGACGTCGTAGAACAGAACATTCGCACCGGAGGCGATCACGAGCGTCTTGCCGTCGTGCGAGAGCGCCGCACCCGTCGGATTTCCCTCGACCGGGATCGTGCGTTCCACTTTGACACTGCCATCAGCGCGTCGGAGCACGACGAGCTTGCCCTGTCCCCCCGCGGCCGGACGCGCGACGGTGAGGAAGATCCAGCAGCCGTCGGGTGTGGGCAGCGGCTCGAACGGATTCCCGTCGATGGCAACATGCACCACGCTTTCACGCGCGGGAGCGTTGCAATCGGGGGGTGCAGGAGCCCGAAAGGCAAAAAGAACGGGAAGGAAAAGTCGGAGCATTACCCTTTACAAAAACGAAATGGAAATTGAAGTGGAAGACTCAAGCTGAAATGGAAGTTTGAAGCACGCGTCTTCAAACTTCAATTTCAATTTGAATCTTCACCTTCAATTTCCATTTCGTTTTTGGTCCGACTCACCGCGCGGCGAGGAACCTGGGCTCGGTGGGCTTGGAGATGAGATAGCCCTGCGCGTAGTCGGCGCCGTGTGTCTGCACCCAGTCGAGCTCTTCGGGCGTCTCGATCCCTTCCGCGATCGTCTTCACGTTCAGCGAGCGCGCAATCTCGATGATTTTCTGCGCGATCAGCGCCTTGTATCCGTCGGTGTGCACGCCGCGGATCAGCTCCATATCGATCTTGATGTAATCGGGCCGGAGCTGGTGCAGCAGGTTGAGCGACGAATAGCCCGATCCCACGTCGTCGAGCGCGACGCCGAATCCCGCGTCGCGGTACGCCATCAGAAGCCGCCGCAGCATGCCGGGATCGAGCGTCTGATCGGCCTCGGTCACTTCGAACACGACGCGATCGTGCGGAATACCGGCGTCACGTACCACCATCGATGTCGTATCCACCGCCTCGATCGGATCGTGCACCGTCCCCGGCGAGATGTTGATGAACACCTTTTCGGCGATGTCGCCGCGTACGAGCGCCGCGATTGCCGCGACGCGCGCCGCGTGATCGACCTGCGTCAGCATGTTGCAGGCGCGCGCGACATCGAGGATGTAACCCGGGTAGAGCACGACACCGTTGCGCGCGAGCCCGCGCATCAGCGCTTCATTGGCGAACGTCGCACTCGGTGCGTTCGTCGGAACGATCTTCTGGAACACCGTCGTGAGCCGGCTGTCATCGAGCAGATCGTGCAGCCAGCTGGATTGGCTGATCAGCGAGAATTGCGTGAACGAATGCACGCGCGGGAAATCCGCGGTCGTCAGTTCGCCGCCGTCCGGCTTGAACAGCACGCGCAGATCGTCGGCTTCGAATTGTGTGAGCACGCGGCGGAGCGGAATCGCCATGTCGCGCAGCCGCTCCCACTCGCCATCCACCAGGAGACAGTTGCCGTCTGACAACTGATGCGTGAATTCCTGGCGCGTCAGGTATTGCACGACCTTGGCCTGCGACGGGATATCGGGGAACCACATGTAGAGGCGCCCGTGACCCGAGACTACCGGTGTGGTGACGATGCGACGTGTGTCGCGCAAGTTGACGGGAACGCTGTGAGCCATCTGACCAGTTGCTGCTTGCCGCGTACATAAGGAGCGCCATCGTACCGCGCCAACGAACCACACCGCCAGAGGGGATTCTGGCCTAAATACAGACGTTCCGCTACAGCAATCGCCACATTCAGGAAAACGTCACGCGAGACTGGAACGGGCGAGGCCCGCGCTACCGAACAAAAGCCAGAAAAACTGCAGAGACGGGAAAACGGGAAAACGAGAGAGGGAGAGAGAGATCCCCGTCTATCTCCCTCTCCCCCTCTCGTTCTCCCGTTCTCTCGTTCTCTCGTTCTCTATTTGTAGATCGCGTTAAACAGGAACTTGAACGTCCCGTGCGGTTGCGCACGGAAGAGAATTTCGGGTCCGAACATGTACAGTGTGCCTTGGCCCACATTTGCCTGCGCAATCGCGACGCCGTCCTTGAGGTAGTTCTGTCCCCACGCCCAGCCGCTGCGAAGGGGCGTTGCGGTGTCGAACCACGCAACGGGTTTCACGCCTTTCGCCGCGGCGTCGGCTCCGAGCCTGAACACCGGGCTGTTGTCGAAGAACACGTCGGTGTGGAACGGCTGGCCCGACGCGATCGCAAGCGTCGTATCAACGGCGACGCGCAGCACGGAACCTGGTGCGTAAAACTTGTTCTGGCCCAGTGACGCACCGTTTTCCATGAGATGGTTCTCGATCGGAAGTCCGAGCGTGCGGCCGAGTGACGTCGAGCTGCCGATGGTCACCACGCGTCCGCCACCTTCGATGAACGCCTTGATCTGCGGAATCGTCGTCGCGGGCGTGATGTTGCCCTGCATGGAGTCGTATTCCGGTCCGGGCGGCATGCCGCGGCCGCCGCGACCGCCGCCGGGCCCGCCCGGGCCGCCGGGGTCAGCCGCAGAGTCCGCACCGGCGCCACCGCCGCGGCCACCCCGGCCCCCCGCACCGCCGCCTCCGCCGCCACCGCCACCGCCGAGCGCGCCGCTCACGAACACGAGCACGTCGAACTTCGAATTGAGATTGCCGGCGTCCAGTTCCTTGGGGTACACGTCCTTGAACGGCACTTCGAAATGTTCGAGTACGTAGCGCGTCCAGCCCGCGGGCATGTTGCCGCCGTAACGATCCACGAGACCAACGCGTGGCGCGTGCAGCTGAGAGACGTTCGCGGGACGCGCGCCGGTCGTCACCTTGAGCCCGAGCTTCGACGCGGCGTCCGCCACGATTGCGTCCGCAGCGCCGCCGCGCGGAACGACCCACGTGCCAAGCGGAACCGAGCCCGCACTCGTCGTGCGGAACACGTTGATGTTCGCCTTGAAGAGACGATTCGCCATCACGACGGCGTCGTTCTGCATGGGATCGATGAGATACGCTTCACCGCCGGCTGCCACGGTGCGCGCAACAGGCGACACGAGATCCGTCGGCTTCACTTTCACGAACGGACCGTCAAACGCATCGAGAATACGGTCGAACTCGACGCCCATCTGGAACGCGAGCGTCCAGCCCGCATTGTCGTAGGGCCGCGTTGGTGGCGCACCCGGATACGCGAAGTCGTCCGGGTGATCCTGTGGCTCGAAGAGATCGATGACCATCGGACGGAACGCTTGCGCCGTTTTCACGATGAACGATCCCGCGGGATACTGCTTGCCCTTTACCGTGAACGCGGCCGACGCGCGCAGCACGTCAATGCCGGTGCGCTGCAGCGTCTGCACGAATTTCGTCGCGGTGCCAAAGTCACGCTGGTCTGCGGACAGGATGTATCCGCGCGGATCGCGAGACTCGGGGCTGTGCAGCATCTGCCAATAGCGATTCTGCTCGACATCAGCCCCACCGGCGCCGCCACGCCCACCGCGTCCACCACCGCCGCCTCCGCCACCACCGCGACCGCCCCCGCCTGCATTTCCCGTGAGGCGGCCGCCGCGACCATCAGTGCCCATCGAGTCAGCAACCGCGATCAGCTTCCGCGGCCACATGGTCCACGTGTCGGTGCTGCCCTTTTCGATCGCGTCCTTCCCCATCGCGTAGATGTTGTAGAGCCACGTTTCGCGATACCGCGACGCGAGATCCGCAATCGCCTTGTTCGCCGTGACCGAGTAGTCGATCGACTGGCGGAAATGCCACACGCCCGGCTTCACGGGCAGCATGAGGTCCGCACTGGGCAGCTGCCAACCCGGAGCAAACGGCACCGTCTCCGGCGTGGGATTGCCGATCGTCTCGGTGAGGATGCCGAGCTGGTTGTGGAAATACGCCGCCGTGCGGAATCCGCCGTTCCACCACGTGGAATAGCTCGAGCCTGTCCGCGAGGTGACGCCGCCCTTCCCTTCCTGAATCGCGCGCTGCGCGATTGCCGCACCGATGTAGTCGAGCCCCGACTTCATCAACGGATGCAGGTTGTAATCCATCGGGTCGCGGAACGGCGGCGCGAACATCACCGCACCCGCAGGGCCCGCCTGATGGTGGTTGTACATGATCTGCGGATACCACTCCATGTACATCACGCGGCTCACGTTGCGCGTTTCCGCGAGGTTGTTCATGTACGAGTCGCGGTTGTCGTCGTGCCCCGCGTACTTCTCGTACAGGCGCGGAATGTTGCCGGTGGAGCGCTGCAGCGAATCCGGACTGCGAATGTACCAGTTGGAGACCAGCTCCATGCCGTCGGGATTCGCGGGCGTGACGAGGATGATGCAGTCGTTGCGGAAGCGCCGTGTTTCCTCGTCGTCACCATTCACGAACTGCCAGACCGTTTCGATCATCTGCTGCGCGCCGAGGACTTCGGTCGCGTGCAGTCCGCCGTCGATCCAGAAGACAACTTTGCCTTCTTTCGCCAGCGCGTGCGCCTGAGCGTCGGTCAACCCTTCGGCGCGCGAGAGGCGCTCGCTGATCTGACGGTAGTGTTCCTTGTTCTTCAGATTCTCGGGCGAGCTGATGATCGCCATGATCTGCGGCCGGCCTTCTTCGGACTTGCCGATCGTGTCGAGATCCATGCGATCGGATTCCTTCGCCAGCTGCTGCATATACTGCACGAACTTCGTGTAGTTGATGAGCTGGTAATCGGCGCCGACATCGAAGCCGAAGAACTTCTTCGGTGACGTGAGCGCGCCGCCCGCGGCAGGCGCTGGTGCCTGTGTCGCGCCGCGCCCGGCTTGCGCGTGGGCGGCGGTGGGAGTTGCGCTGGCGGTGGCGAGGATGAGCGCGGCAAGCGCGCTGCGGGGAAACACAAACTTCATGTTCGGCTCCGGACTGAAACGGACGTGGGATGACCCGTCAAAATACGCAAGGGCGCGGGGGGCTGTTGCCCGCATCCAGCGAAGAACCCTCTCTGAGCCTCAGCATCGTAGTTTTAGGGCCATGACTCCGATAACTCGACGCGACTTTCTCGGTCGTGCGGCGCTCGCACCAGTCGCCGCATGGGTCTCGAGCATGCGCGCGCGGCCGCCCATGACGGTCTACAAAAGTCCGAGCTGCGGCTGCTGCAAGAACTGGGTTGCCCACGTGCAAAAGGCCGGCTTTACGGTCACGATCAAGGATGTTGCCGACGTGGATCCGGTGAAGCGCGATCTCGGCGTGCCCGCCGCACTCGGTTCATGCCACACGGCGGTCCTGGGGGCGTATGTCATAGAAGGGCACGTGCCTGCCGACGTCATTGACCGGCTGCTCGCCGAAAAACCCGCCGGGCGCGGACTCGCCGTGCCGGGGATGCCGCAGAGCGCACCCGGCATGGACGTGCCCGGAAGCAAGGACCATTATGACATTCTGTTGTTCACCGCCGCCGGCAAGACGAGCGTCTACGCAAAGCGCTAGCCGCTCGTCCGCTATCATCCCAGCATGACAAATCGGAACCACATCGCGACCATCGGGACCGTCGCGGCCCTCGCGGCCGCGTGCGCGCTCGTTGCATGCGCGCCAAAACCCCAGGACCCCGCTGACCTCATCGTCACAGGGGGCCGCGTCTACACTGCTGACAGCGCGCACAAGACCGCCGACGCGATCGCGGTGAAAGCCGGCCGCATCGTCTACGTTGGCGACAAGAAGGGCGCGATGGCCTACAAGGGCGCGACGACAACGGTCGAAGACGTGGCCGGTGCGACGGTGATTCCCGGCATGACGGACGCCCACGCGCACGTCGTGAATCTCGGGCTCCGCGGCATCGACCTCATGGGGACGGATTCGTACGACGACGTGATCGCGAAAGTCGTCGAGCGCGCAAAGTCGGTTCCGAAGGGCGAATGGATAATCGGGCGTGGCTGGGATCAGAACGATTGGCCGGTCAAGAACTTTCCGACGCATGAGAAACTGACCAAGGCCGTTCCCGACCACCCGGTGATTCTCACGCGGGTCGACGGCCACGCCATTCTCGTGAACGACGCGGCCCTCAGGCTCGCGAAGGTCACGGGGGCGACGAAGGATCCCGTTGGCGGACACATCGAGCGCGCGGCGAATGGCGCGCCGGCCGGCGTGTTCGTCGACAATGCGATGGATGTCGTGCGCCGCGTGGTGCCGGCGGCGACGCTCGCGCAAACCAAGGACGCGATCCTCGCCGCGCAGGATCAGATGCTGCGGTGGGGCCTCACGGGCGTGCACGACGCGGGGGAGGATTCGCTCGCGATTCAGGCCTACGACGCGCTGGGCAAGGAAGGCAAGCTCGAGCTGCGCTACTACGTGATGCTCGCGGACAACGCGAACCTGCTCAAGGAATGGTTCTCGCGAAATCCCGCCCTCGGGCTCTACGACGGCACGCTCACGATTCGCATGATCAAGGCGTACATGGACGGCGCGATGGGATCGCGCGGCGCGGCGCTGCTCGCGCCGTACGCCGATGATCCAAAACAAAGTGGATTGTTGCGCACGACACCCGAGCACATTCGCGAAATCGCGGATCAGGCGCTGTTGCAAGGATACCAGTTCGGCGTACACGCC
>DASRAP010000186.1:0-4706 GCA_035638155.1 Gemmatimonadaceae bacterium
CCGCGTTGTTCGCTGCGGGTTCGCTGCGTCTTGCTCATCGTCCTCAAGAGCTGTCTTCGCGCAGCGCGGCTGCCGAACTCGGAGTGGGCGCGGCCTAACCATGCGTGGATGCACACAACCACGGCGGCCTTCGCCGCTAACACTCGATTCGGAATTGATCCGCTGCCTCGCGGAGGCTGAGGGAGCGCGCGCCGCGTAACCAAAACTGTAGGCCCACGGCGCCGATCTCGTTCCGAGATCGCCGATCCAACCCACGCCCGCACCGTTCCAACCCGTCATCATTGTGATGCTCGCGCAAGCGTGACACATCAGGCGCACTCATCGCACCCGCGAGCCCACCAGTGCGCTCATTCTTCGCAGCAGTTCTCCTCAGCACCATCGCTGCCGCGCCGCTTGCTGCGCAGCGACCCACGCTGTCCGCAGCGACACGGCAGTTCGTCGCCGTCGATACGAGTGTCGTCGCGCTCACCAACGCTCGCGTCATCGACGGCAGCGGGGCACCATCGAGGCCTGAGCAGACCATCATCATTCGCGACGGCCGCATCGCGGCGATCGGAAACTCGGCGACGCTGCAAGCCCCGGCCGGTGCGCTCGTCATGGATCTCACCGGCAAATCCGTGATCCCTGGCCTCGTGATGGTGCACGAGCACCTCACCTATCCCACCGCGCCCGGCGTCTCCGGCAATCTCATCGAGTCGTTCTCGCGACTCTATCTCGCCGGTGGCGTGACGTCGATGCGCACCGCCGGTAACGTGAGCGGCCTCCGCGAGATTCAGCACAAGAAAGCGATCGACGCCGGGGCGAGTGTTGGACCGTGGATGGATGCAACAGCCCCATTTGTCGAAGGCGCGCCGGGAATGGGCCTCGACCAGTTCTATGTGCTCAAGGATGCTGCCGAGGCGCGGAGCCACGTCGCGTACTGGACCGGCATCGGCGCGACGTCGCTCAAAGCGTACATGCACCTCACGCGCGACGAGTTGCGCGCGACGCTCGAGGAAGGCCACAAGCGGGGCCTCAAGGTCACCGGCCATCTGTGCTCGATCACGTATCGCGAGGCCGCGGACCTCGGCATCGACAACCTCGAGCACGGCTTCTTTGCCGCGACGGATTTTGTTTCGGCGAAGCAGCCGGATGTCTGCCCGGATCAAAACGCGGCGCTCCAGTCGCTCGTGACGATCGATCCGTCCGGCGAACCGATGCGCTCACTCATGCGACATCTCATCGAGAAGCACGTCGCGTTGACATCGACGCTGACCGTCTTCGAGTCGTTCACGCCGGGGCGTCCGGTTCCCCCCGGGCTCGACGTGCTCGTGCCGTCACTCCGCGATCAGTTCCTGCAAACCAAGGCGCAGATCGATCGCGGCACGACATCGGTTTTCGTGCAGCTCTTTCCGAAACTCGCCAAATGGGACGTCGACTTTTTCCGCGCCGGTGGCACGCTTCTCGTGGGCACCGACCCGACCGGGATCGGAGGAGTGGTCGCCGGTTACTCCAACCAGCGCGCGCTCGAGCTCCTTGTCGAAGCAGGACTCACGCCGCTCGAAGCAATCCAGGTCGGTACGCTGAACGGTGCGACGTTCCTCGGCCGCGCCGCGCTAACGGGATCGCTCGTGGCCGGTAAACAGGCTGATCTTGTCGTGATCGACGGTGATCCGTCGGCACACATCGAGGACATTCGAAAGGTGACGCTCGTGTTCAAGCAGGGCGTTGCGTATGATCCCGCAAAACTCATCGCGTCGGTGAAAGGGCGCGCCGGATTGTTCTGAACGACAATCCAGGGCGTACACTCGGCGCTGATCGCTCTCGTCCCGCGTCACTCCGCCTTCAGCGCAATCGTCGGGTCAACCTCGGCGGCGCGCCGCGCGGGGACGTAACACGCGAGGAGTGCGACCGCGCCGAGCAGCACCGTTACACCCGCGAGCGTCACTGGGTCGCTCGGCGTCACGCCGAACAGCATGGATCTCACTGTGCGCGTCAGCGCCAGTGAACCGCCTACGCCGATCACCACGCCAATGGCCGTCGTGACGAGCCCCTGTCCAATGACAAGGCGCAACACGCCGTTGCGCGTTGCACCAAGCGCGACGCGCACTCCGATTTCGCGCGTCCGGTGCGACACAGCATACGCCGTCACACCAAACACACCCGTCGTTGCAAGGAGCAGCGCGACCACACCGAAGACACCTGTCAGGATGAGGTTGAACCTGCGCGAGCCGAGGGACGCCGACATCAGTTGTTGCAGCGTACGGAACCGCGCGGGAATCTCGGGATTCATCTCCTTGAGAATTGCGCGTGCCGCGGACGCGACGGCGTTCGTGTCTGCCGACGTGCGCATGGCAATCGTCATCCCGCCGCGAGGACGCTGAAAGAGATTCACGTAGACCGTGGGCTCCGCGGGCGCGTCCACACCGTACTGGTGCGCATTGCCGACCACGCCGACGATCGTGAGCAGGCGCAGGTCGCCGTCCATGTTGCCGAATTCGATGGTCCGCCCGATGGGATCAAGTTTCGGCCATCGCGCGCGCGCAAGGGAATCGCTGATGAGCGCAACGGCGGGGGCCGCAGCATCATCGCGCCCGTCGAACAATCGTCCTTTTACGAGAGGAATGCCGAGCACCGTGAAATAATCGGGCGTCGCAACTGCGAAGTCCGCGCTGCCCAGGCGCTCCTTCTGCTTGAGCAGCGTTGCGAACCCGCTGGGGTCGCTGGGCATTTCGTTCGGCGACATGACCACGAACTGGCCGTTCGGAAACCCGCCATCGTTGGGCACGCTGCTGCTGGCCCCGGCGGCTTCCACGCCGGGAATCTGGCGAATGCGATCGAGCAGCCGGGCATAGAACTGTGCCTGTTCAGCCTTTTGCTGCGGCGTGCCGGCGCCCGGAAGGGGAACCTGCATGGTGAGTACGCGTTCAGCATGGAACCCGGGATCGATGTCGAGCGCATTCTTGAGACTTCGGCCGAACAGTCCCGCGCCTACAAGCAGCATCATGGTCATCGCCATTTGCGCGGCGAGAATCACCTGAATCGTCCGCTGTCTCCGCCATGACCCGGCCTGCCCGCGCCCGCCTTCACCGAGCTCGAACCGCAAGTCGCCGCGCATCGCGCGGATGACCGTGAACACGCCGAGTACCAGCGCGATCGCTGCTGCGAGACCAAACGCAAACAGCATGACCGGCACACTCACCGACACCGCATCGAGTCGTGGCACGCTTGTCGGCGCCATGGCGCGCAGCGCGCGCACCCCGGCATAGGCGCCGAGGACGCCGAGCGCACCTCCGAACACGCTGAGGAGAAGGGCTTCGGTCACGAACTGGCGCATGAGACGTCCGCGCGCGGCGCCGAGCGCGGTGCGGATGACCAGTTCTCGCGACCGCGCCGTGGCGCGAGCGAGGAGCAGATTCGCGACGTTGCCGCACGCCACGAGGAGCAAGAATCCCACTGCGCCGAACAACGCAAGCAACGGCGTGCGCGCGCGCTGGGTGATGGCATCCTGGAGCGTCATCACCGTCGCGTCGGCCAGCAGATAGTCTCCCTGCTCGGCTGACGCGTCGTGAATGCGACGGGCTATGGCGCTGACCTCCGCGCGCGCCTGCTCCACGGTTGCTCCATCCTTGAGTCGCGCCACCGCGGAGGCGCTGTGCGATGTGCGGCTCGTGTTCGCGCCGCCCAGGTCCGCCGGAATCCATAGCTCGGTCGAGGATGGGAACGCGAAATCCGCCGGCATGACACCGATCACGGAACACAGCGTTCCGTCGATCTTGAGTGCGAGCGCGGAAAGATCCTGTGTCGCGCCCAGGTATCGTGTCCAGTAGCGGTGGCTTGCAATGACCGTGGGTGCGGCGCCTGCGCGAGCGTCTGCCGGCGTGAACATGCGCCCAAGGACCGGGCGGACGCCAAACACGTCCAGGAATTCCGGAGAGACTGCGGACACAGCGGACCGCGTCGGTGTCGACGTTCCCGAGACCGACACAACAGAATTGGAGTACTTCGCGATCGCCTGGAAGCTTCGGCTCTGATTGCGGAAGTCATCGAAGTTGGGATCGGCGAGACGGTTTCGTGCTCCCGTGTTGGTCAGCTCATATATGGCGACGATGCGATCGGGCCGGGTGTACGGCAGCGGCTTGAACAACACGCCGTAGACGACACTGAAGATGGTCGTGGCGGCGCCAATGCCGAGTGCGAGCGTGAACACGACGGCGCCCGCGAACGCCGGGGCGCGCCCGAGCGACCGCGCCGTCACGCGAATGTCGTACACGATGCTCGACAGCACGGAATCACCACGCCCGTGTGCGCCGGGGGTCAGCGGTACGGCCGGGGCCGGCGCGGCGACGCCGGCGAAGTGTTCGGCCAGATTCCGCGCGTCCAGCTCGTCGAGTGTCATACGCTCGGCGGCTTCCGGTGTCGCGCCGTGCGCAACGGCACGCGCGTAGAAGTCGTCCAGGTGTTGCGAGAGCTCTTCCGCGATTTCGGATTCGCGTTCCGGCACCATGTTGAGCGCGGCGAGGCGCCGCCGAATTTCGGCGTTCCAATCACGCATACTCGACTCCGGCGATGTGGCCCATGGCGCGCACGAACGCGCGCCAATCGCTGCGCTGTTTTGCGAGGGTGACACGTCCGGCGCGACTCAACCGGTAATAGCGGCGCCGGCGTTGTCCGGGCTTTTCCACCCAGCGACCCTCGATCCAGCCGAGCTTCTCGAGGCGGTACAG
>DASRAP010000187.1:0-11435 GCA_035638155.1 Gemmatimonadaceae bacterium
CGTGCCCGCGGAATCGCTGCGCAATCTCGTATACCCGCTCGACTGGAAGGCCATCGCCGACCATATCGGCCTTCCGTGCATCCTCAAGGATGCGCACGGCGGGGGGTGGAAGGAGGTCTTCGTCTGCCGTTCGCTCGAGGAGCTCATTCACAACTACAACGAAACCGGCCTCCTGACGATGATCGTGCAGGAGTTCATCGAGTGGGACCAGTTCGTCCGATGCATCTGCCTGGGCCGGAAAGACATTCTCGTCACGCAGTACGACCCGCGCGCCCGCAAGTACATCGTCAACGACGAGTACCTGCCGCCGAAACTCAGAACGCGCGTCGTCAAGGATGCGCGTACCATTTGCGGTGCGTTCGGCTACGACATGAACTCGGTTGAGTTCGCGATCAGGGGCGGCGTGCCGTACGCCATCGACTTCATGAACCCCGCCCCCGACATGGACGTCAATTCCCTGACGCCGGCGTACTTCTCGTGGGTGGTCGAGCACATGGCGACCATGGCAATCAATCTCGCGAAGAAGCCGAGAAAGCAGGCGGAGGAAATAGGCTGGGCGTCGCTCTTCAGTCCCGGCGCCGCGTGACGGCCGACGCCACGCAGGCCTGGCATGATCTGCTCGACGGTGATCACGCCCTCGCACTCGAGTCCGCGTCACAGCTGGAGGCGTTGCTCCGCCGCCAGGAATTGATCTTTGGTGACCGGCCGCTCTGCACCGTCCTGCGGCCGCGGTTCTTCACCCCCGCGTCGTACGCCGAGCTCTGCGCACGGTGTGCGGCAATCATGGAAGCGTTTCGTGCGGCATACGATCGTGCGCTCGCCGATCCGGCCGCGCGCGCGCAGTTTCGCCTCACGGATTGGGAAGAGACGCTCGTCACGTCCGATACGAGCGGCCTCTGGCCGAGTCCGACGGCACGCATCGACGCGTTCATGACCGCCGACGGCGGTCTCAGCCTCACGGAGTTCAACGGCGAAACGCCGGCCGCGCCCGCCTTCAACGACGCGCTCTGCGACGTCGTCTGGGATCTGCCCGTTTCGCGGGCATTCGCGGCCGATTGGTGGCTGCGGCCGCTGCATGCACGGCAAGGTGTGCTGCGCGTATTGCTCAGGGCGTACGAGCGCATGCGCGGGACGCGCGCGCTTCCGCGAATCGCCATTCTCGATTGGCACGACGTGCCGACGCGCATGGAGTTCGTCCTGTTCCAGCGGTACTTCGAGTCCCGGGGGATACCGTGCGTCATCGGCGACCCGCGCGACTGCGAGTACACGGACGGCGCGCTCCGGCTCCGCGGCGAGGTCATCGATCTGGTATACAAGCGCGTGCTCATTCACGAGCTCGTGGAGGAGCAGGGGCTCGACTCGCCGGTCATACGCGCGGCGCGCGACAATGCCGTTTGCTTTCTCAACGGTTTTCGCAGCAAGATCCTGCACAAGAAAGCCTCGCTGGCGGTGCTCAGCGATGACCGCAACGCCGCATGGTTTTCTGACGCGGGGCGGCGCGCGATCGCCGCCCACATTCCATGGACGCGTGTCGTGGAGGAGCGGAAGACCATCGGGCCCGACGGCGACACGATCGATCTGCTGCAGTGGGCGAACACCCGGCGCGACCGGCTCGTGCTCAAGCCGAACGATGACTATGGGGGTGCCGGGATCGTGCTCGGCTGGACGGTGAACGACTCCGAATGGGCGGCGGCGCTCGTTCGCGCTCTCGCGCAGCCGTATATCGTGCAGGAACGCGTGCGAATTCCGAAGGAGCCGTACCCGTCGATCGAAAGCGGGCGCCTCGAATTCATCGACAGGCAGGTCGATACGGCACCCTTCGTGTGGGACGGGGCGTACGTTGAGGGAGTGCTGACCCGGCTCTCGACCGCGGAATTGCTCAACGTGACCGCGGGCGGCGGGAGTCAGACGCCCACGTTTCTCGTGGAGCGACGGACTTCGTAATCATTGGAGGGAAGGATGCGCAGTGCCATCGCGATGTTGTTCGTGTGCGCCACGCAGTGTCTCGCGCAACAGGGTTCGCTGGGCGGCGTGCAGGCCGTGTCCGGCGCGTATGTGCTGGTCGTCCCGCCGGGAAGCGCGGCGGCGCGCGCGGGGCTGCTGCCCGGCGACCTCGTGTATCAGTTCAACGGTGTGACGATCGCCACCATCGAGGACATGCAGCGACAGCTCGCGACGACGAAGCCCGGACAGACCTTCCCGCTCTCAATCGTGCGAGCCGGGCGGCAGCTGACGCTGAACGTGACCTTGCAGGCGCCGGTGGCGCCGCCGGCCGCCGCTCAGCCCGCGCCGGCGCAACAACCGGCGCAACAACCGGCGCAACAACCGGCGCAATCCGGCGCAAACGGTGTTCGCACCGGGTCATACGATTGTTGGGCGAACGGCATGGCGAACCTTGGCCTCGCGTTCACCGTGACCGGCCCGGGCAAATATCGCGCGGCTGACGGGACCACCGGCACGTTCACCTACGACCCGGCGACCACGAAGATCACGTTCACCGGCTACATCGCAAGCGCGATCGAGGGCTACAACGCGGTCTATTATTTCCCGAAAGGCACACCAACCCTCAGTTTGCGCAGCCCGCGCAGCGGCGCAGAAGTCACCTTCTGCGAGCTGCACAAGTAGTCCGCTAGTCGTCGTGCAGGGCGCGCACCGGATCGATGGCGGTCGCGCGCCGTGCCGGGATGTACGATGCCACGGCCGCGACCGCGAGAAGCACGAGCGGCACGCCGACGAACGTGGCCATGTCCGTTGCGCTCACGCCCACGAGATAGCTCCGAACCACGCGGGTGAGTGCCACCGACGCGCCGAGACCGAGTACGATTCCGATCGCCGCCACGGCAAGGCCCTGCCCGAGAATCAGGCGCACGACATCGGCATGCCGGGCGCCAAGCGCGACCCGCACGCCGATCTCCCTCGTGCGCTGGCGCGCGGAGAATGAAATGACGCCATACAGTCCGAGCGCCGCGAGGACGAGCGCGAGGCCGGCGAAGGTCGCCGACAGCGCCAGGAGGAATCTCGTCTGTGCCATGGCCTTCGTCACCCACGACTCGAGCGTGGTCAGGTCGGCGACCGGCACTTCCGGGTCCAACGCCTTGACCTCGTTGCGGATCTGATTGAGCAAGGTGCCCGGTGCGATTGATGTGCGCACCGTGAACGTGATGGGCAGAAACGCGTTGTTCACGTACGGCACGTACACGGTTTCGCGCCCCTCCGCCGCGAGCGACGCGGAACGGACGTTGGCCGCGACCCCGACGACGGTGATGTTGGCGCGTTCGACCTTGAAGGTCTTTTCGTTGAAGTGATCCACCTGGATCTGCGCGCCGAGCGGGTTCTCCTTGCCGAAGACTTTCGCCGCGAATTTCTCGTCGATGATCGCGACGTCGAGCGCCGACTCCTCGTTGTCCGAGCGAATGAACGTTCGCCCCGACATCATCTTGATCTTCATTGCCTCGAAGTATCCGGGCAGCACCGCCTTGAAGTCGGCCTTGTTCGCCTGGTAGACGTCTTCCGCGTCTCCGACCTTCCCGTAGGAGCCGACGGAGTATTGCTCGCCGCCGGCGAGGGGCAGGGGCGTGACGCCACCAACGACTCCGATACCCGGAATCGCCGCCAGTCGCTCGCCGAGCTGATTGATGAATGTCGCGCGCGACTGCGAGGTGAGATACTTCACGAACGGCATCGGTGCGTTGAACGTCACGACGTTCTTGGCATCGAATCCGGGATCGACACGTTGGATCGCCGCGAAGCTGCGCATCATGAGTCCGGCGCCGATGAGCAGCACGAGTGAGAGCGTGACCTCGCTGATCACAAGCACGGTCCGAAGTTTGTTGCCCCTGGCGCCGCCGGTGTCGGTGCCGCGATCGCGAAGACTGTCCGACAGATTCCCGCGAACCGCGCGCAGCGCTGGCGCGAGACCGAACAGCACGGCCGCGACAACCGTGACCGCAGCCGCGAACGCGAACGCGGTTCCGTCCAGCGATACGGTATCGATCCGCGGCAGGTCGGCGGGGCTCACGGCCTTGATGACGTGAAGTCCCTGCCACGCGAGGCCGAGTCCAAGGATCATTCCGCCGACGCCAAGCACCAGGCTCTCGGTGAGCATCTGGGCCACGATCCGGCCCCGGCCGCTGCCGAGCGCGGCGCGGACGGCAATTTCGCGTCCGCGTTCGGATGCGCGCACGAGTAACAGGTTCGCAATGTTGGCGCAGGCGATGAGCAGAACGAAGCCCACCGCGCCGAGGAGGGCGAACAGCGCGGGGCGTGCGTGCTCGACGACGTCGCGGTGCATGCCGGCAACGACGATGTGAAGATCCTGTGTTTTGTGAAACTGGTACGTGTCCCGGAGCCGCGCGGCGAGCCGGTCCATGTCGGTCTGCGCCTGCGCGATCGTGATGCCCGGCTTGAGCCGCGCGACGACGGTGAGGAACGCCGCCTCGCGCTGAAAGTCCGACAGATTGTTCGGCAGAATGCCCCACGCGTCGATGTTGGACGGCATCGCCGCATCGGCGGGCAGATAGATGCGGAAGTCGCGCGGGAGGACGCCAACGATGACGGATCCCCAACCATCCATTTGTATCGTCTTGCCGATGACCGACGAGTCCCCGCCGAAGCGACGCTGCCACAGGCCGTAGCTCAGGACGACCTTGTTCGGCGGAATCTTGGGATTGGGTTTCCCGAATTCCTTGGGATCCATCGGGAATGAATCCTCGGGCCGGTGTGTGCGGCCCAGGATCGGGTGCACCCCGAGCAGGTCCAGCATGTTCGTGGTGACGTACGCGTTCGTGATCCGTTCCGGCGTGCCCTCGCCGGTGAGCGTTCCCGCAACGGCGACGGCCGCGGCGAAGCCCTGAAACTTCGTCGTCTCGGTCTGATAATCCTTGAGATCGGGCCCCGAGACGAGCGATCGCGCGACGTTCGTTCTGGGGAAGTGTGTCCACACGAACGCCAATTCATCGGGCTTCTCGAACGGCAGCGCCCGGAACATGACCGCGTTGGCCACGCTGAAGATCGCGATGTTGCTGCCGATGCCGAGCCCCAGTGTGATGAGAATGACGGCGGTGAAGAGGGGTCGCCGGGCAAACGATCGGACCGCGTATTTGAGATCGAGAAGCAGGTTCATCGGGATGGTTCGTGATTCGTGAATTCCGGCGTCAAACTTACCCGCGGCGGCGCGCCGATTCGGCGAGCACGCCGCGCATGTACGCAAACGATTGCCGCATGCCCGGGAGCGGGTTGTCCGCCTCGATCTCGTACTCGAGATTCACGTACCCGCCGTACCCGATGGCCCGGAGCTGCGCGAAGATGGCGGGAATTGGCATCGCGCCCTCGCCGACGACGCACTGGCTGTTGATGTCGCGCAGGTCGCGCAGGTCCTTCATGTGCATGTCGAGCACGCGCGGCCCTGCGGTCGCAAGGGCGCTCACGACGTCCGTGCCGGTGCGCACCGTGTGCCCCACGTCGACGCACAATCCCATGCGCGGATCCATGCTCTTTACATGACGCAGCGCATCGAGCGGCGACGGAAACACCTTGTCTTCGGGGCCGTGATTGTGCAGTGCGACCTTGATGTCGTACCTGATCGCGAAGCGCTCAATGCGCGGAAGCAGCGTAGGCTCGCACGCCGCGACGATGAGCGGCATGCCCGCGGCTTTCGCATAGCGGAAATAGGCTTCGACGCCGTCGTCCGTGTCCTTGTCGAACGTGATCGTCCCCCCGCCGACGATCTGCAGCCCGGCCGCGGTGAACTCCGCGCGCGCCGCGGTGATCGCATCCGTGCCGGCGTCGTAGGCCAGATGCACGGACTTGATGTTCACGAACGGCGTCTTCAGCGCCGTGATCATGCGAATCGCGTCCGCGCGCGGAAAGTTGCGCAGCGAATAGCTGGCGACACCGAGCCGGATCGCGTCGGGCGCCTGCGGCGCGCGCGCCGGTCCGCGACGGAACTCGGGCCCCGCGAGCGCAACAGCGGCGGCCGAAGCGAGAAACGTTCGGCGTGTAACGACGGGCGATTCGGTCACCGGATCAAAGTTGCACCGCGCCGCGACGCCGAGCAAACTAGGAGGATGCAACGTCCCCCGTCCCTCACGATCGGCGTCGAGGAAGAGTACCAGATCATTGATCCGGTTACGCGCGAGCTCCAGGCCTATATCACGGAGATCCTCGAGGCCGATCATGTCGTACTCCGGCAGGTAAAGCCCGAGCTCCACCAGTCGATCGTCGAGGTGGGAACGACGGTGTGCCACAACCCGACGGAAGTGCGCGCGCAACTCGTGCAACTCCGCCGGGGCGTCATGGAACTGGCCGCCCGGAAGGGCTACAGGATCGCGGCGGCCGGGACGCATCCGTTCTCGCACTGGAAGGACCAGCAGATCACGCCCCTCGAGCGCTACGCCAACACGCACGCGGCCATGGCGCAGCTGGCGGAACAGCTGCTGATCTTCGGGACGCACGTCCACATCGGCATCGAGGATCGCGAGTTCCTGATCGATGCCGCGAACGTGGCCCGGTACGTGCTCCCGCACATTCTCTGCCTCAGCACGTCGTCGCCGTTCTGGATCGGGCGCAACACGGGTCTCAAGTCGTACCGCTCGGTGGTCTTCCGCGCGTTTCCGCGCACGGGCGTGCCGCGCACCCTCCAGAGCTGGTCGGCGTACCAGGAATACCTCGACACGCTCATCGCGACCGGTTGCATCACCGATGGCAGCAAGATCTGGTGGGACCTCCGGCCGCACCACGCCTTCCCCACGCTCGAATTCCGCATCTGCGACGTGTGCACGCGCGTCGATGAAGCCGTGTGCATCGCCGCGATTCTGCAGACGCTCGTATTCAAGCTGTGGAAGATGCGGCAGGACAACATCACGTTCCGCGTCTACAGCTCCGATCTCATCGACGAGAACAAGTGGCGCGCGGTGCGGTACGGGCTCGACGGCAAGCTCATCGATTTCGGCAAGCAGCGTGAGCTGCCCGCGCGCGAGCTCATCGCCGAGTTCATCGAGTGGTTCCTGGGCGACGCCATGGACGAGCTCGGGACGCGGAAGGACGTCGAGTACGCGTTCCGCATTCTCGAGGACGGGTCGAGCGCGGACCGGCAGATTCGCGTGTTCAACGAAAGCGGCGGCGACGCAAAGGCGGTGGTGGATCACCTTATTCGTGAGACGGCCGAAGGAGTGATGTAAGGGCTACGGGCAACGGGCAACGGGTTGACGGGCAACGGGCAAAGGGCCACGGGCAACGGGTCGACGGGTGGAAGGATTTCCCGTTCACCCGTTCTCCCGTTCACCCGTTTCCCGTTGCCCGTGGCCCTTTGCCCTTTCAGACCGAGGGACTGCGCTGCCCCTTATTTTGAGGCATGAGCCGCCCACTCATTGGAATCACGACGCAATCGCTGCAGGCTATTGACGGCATTCCGGAGACGTTGCCGCCGTCGGTCGTGATGAATCAGCAATACCACCTTGCCGTTGCCGCCGCTGGCGGCGCGCCGGTCCTCGTTCCGCTGATCGCCGCGGACGAGGATGCGCTGCGTGCGATCTATGAACGACTCGACGGTGTGCTCCTTCCCGGCGGCGTCGATATCGAGCCCTCCGCGTACGGCGAGACCCCGCACGCAAAACTCGGCCGCGTCGATCCGGCGCGGGACACGACGGAGCTCACGCTGGCCCGCTGGGCGCTCGCGGACGACAAGCCACTGCTCGGTGTGTGCCGCGGTATTCAGGTCATGAACGTTGCGTGCCACGGTGCGCTGCATCAGGACATCGCGAGCGAGATGCCCGACGCCGGAAAACACGACTGGTTTGCCGAAACAGGGAAGGGGCGCGATTTCATCGCGCACACGGTGCGGACGGAGGCGGGCTCGAAACTGCACGAAATGCTCGGCGACGAATGCGAAGTCAATTCGTTGCATCACCAGGCCATCAATGCGCTGGGCACGGGACTGCGCGTGACCGCGGTGGCTCCCGACGGCGTCATCGAGGGCATCGAGTGCGACGCGGCGACGTTTGCCGTCGGCGTGCAGTGGCACCCTGAAGTGTTCGCGACGCGCGACGCGAAGTCGCTCGGTTTGTTCCAGGCGCTCGTCAGCGCCGCCGCGCGGGCGCGCGTGCCCTGAGCACAACTCCCGCGTGATTGCGGGGTATCGTCGCCATGGTCCGCGGCAATCCGCCGCGGCAGGAGGCATCCATGGGTCGATCGCGGTGGACTGCAATACTGGCCGCCGTCTGCGCCCCGGCGATTGCGGCCGCGCAGAACATTCCAAAGGACTTTGCACACGACCTCCGGTTCGGCGTGCATGACTTCTTTTCCGTGTGGAAGGCACCGTTCACGGGGAGCCCGCGGGATTACGCCACGGCCGGTCTCGTGCTTGGAGGCGTGGGCCTCTCGGCGCTCGCCGACCGCCCGGTCGGCGACTGGTTTCGCGACCACCAGTCGTCGAGCGCACTCGACATCGTCAAGCCGTTCCGCGGCGAGAATCGCATTCACTTCGTGAACATCGGCGCAGGGCATTACCTCGCGCAGGGCGCCGCGGCCGTGTACGTCGTTGGCTTGTTCACACGCCAGGCCGGACTTCGCGACGCTGGAATGGGGTGTCTCGCCGCGGAGCAGGCGCAGGCAATTCCGCGCGGCTTTCTGGCGTACAAGTACGTCCGGCGCGAGCGGCCGCTGTTTCAGGACGTCGTGAACGGCGACACGGTGCGCCGCCCCGGCGACCCGTACGACGTGACGTTCCCGGGCAAGACGAACTGGTATGACCACTCGTTCTTTGGCGGCCACGTTGCGAATCTCACCGCGTGCGTTGAATTCGTGACGAAGCGCTTTCACTTGAGCTATGCAGAGCCGGTGATGTGGGCCGCCGTTGCCGGGCTGGGTGTTGCCCGCATGGCCGACCAGCGGCACTGGCTGTCGGACGAGCTCCTCGGCGTGGCCGTCGGCTACGCGTCAGGCAAATACGTGGCCGAGCGGTCGCGGGCGCGGCGGGACAAGCGCATGGCGGACAAGGAGGGGCGCGCTTCGCCTGACACCGGCAGTAGCTGGCTCGACCATGTGTATTTCGCGCGCGGGGATCGCGATGTCTTGATTGGGTGGAGGCGGCCGTTCTAGCACGGCTTCTAACTGCGGGACGGCTCTAACTGCGGAAGGGCTCTAGCTGCGGAACGACCCCGACAGCCACGGCTGGGCGTCTACTACTAAGCAGGTAGTTGACATGCCAATACTATCGCGATAGTATCTACTATCCGAATAGTTATGAGGCCGCATGGAAGACCTGCTGCTTGGTGATCGTGAGCTCGATGTCATGGGCGTTCTCTGGGAGCTTGGCTCCGGCACGGTGGCCGAGGTGCGCGACCGGCTTCCCGCTGATCTCGCCTATACGACCGTTCTCACCATCCTCCGGAACCTCGAGGAAAAAGGGTTCGTCGCGCATGAAGCGGAGGGGCGGGCGCATCGGTACATCCCGCGCGTGGCACAACAGGCGGCGCGACGGAGCGTGCTCGCGCGGCTGGTGGACAAGCTGTTCCACGGCTCCCCCGCGCAACTCATGGCGCACCTCGTGGAAGAGCACGACATCACGCCCGAGGAACTGCGGAAGCTCCGGCGGGACCTGGGCGCGCCGGCGCGTCAGCGGCCCCACAAGCGGGGCAAGCGATGATGGCCGCGTGGATGATGTACGCCGCGGTGACGAGCGCGCTGCTTGCGTGCGCGGCACCTGCCGCCGAGCGCGTGTTGCGCGCGGTGCGGCGGCCCGCGCGATTCGCGTGGGCCGCGGCGCTCATGCTCGCAGCGATATGGCCTCTCGGCGCTTTGCTCGCCGGCAGGCTGGCGCCCGGAGGGGATGCGTCGGCACTCGCGCAGGTGACCTCCAGCGTGCGCCGCGCGAGCGCGCTCGTCGTGACGGCGTCCGAAAGCACGCTGCACGTATCCGCGGATACGGTGCTCGCGGCGGGCTGGATCATGCTGTCGGCCGTGCTGCTGTCGCAATTGCTCGCGGCATTCCTGCTCCTGCACCGCCGTCGCCGCGCGTGGCGCGCCGCGTTGGTGGATGACGCGCGTGTCCTGCTCTCGCCGGATACGGGTCCTGCAGTCGTCGGATTCGATCCGATGGAAGTGGTGTTGCCGGCGTGGGCGCTCACGCTCGACGAGCCGCTGCGCGCGCTCGTGCTCCGCCATGAAGAAGAACACCGGCGCGCCAGGGATCCGTGGCTCCTGTTCGCGGCGCGCGTGCTCGTTGCCGCGATGCCGTGGAATCCCGCGGTGATCTGGATGGCGCGGCGGCTCCGCCTCGCCGTCGAGCTCGACTGCGATGCTCGCGTCTTACGCGTTCACCCCAACCACGAACGGTACGGCATGTTGCTGCTCGCGATCGCGCAACGCATGTCCGGCCGCTCCTCCCTGACCGCGACGGCGATGTCGGAGCCGGCGCACAACCTTGCCCGGAGACTTCACGCCATGCGCACGACCATGTCTCTCTCCCGCCCGCGCCTGATCGGCATCACCATCGCGGGCGCCGCAGCAATTGCGGTCGCGTGCTCGATCGACGCGCCGCTCGAACCGCCCAGCACTCCGGCCCCAAAGGTTGCCGCCACTCGCTCGATCGAGCTTCCTCCCGAGCCGGAAAAGGTCCCGCCGGGCGGCGTCTACTATCGGTACTTGAAGACGGATTCCGGGTTCGTCACGCTATACGTGAACAAGGCGCAGGGCGACTCTCAGTTGAGCGCCACGGCGAGAGTTCCGGAGATCGAGCTCGGCACCATCGTGGCCGATTCAGCGCGCCGCGAAACGCGCGAAAACCGTGACGTTGGCTACGCCACGTTCAAAGGACCCGAGTCGGAGGTTCGGAGCAAGACCGCGCGTCCCGAACGCGAGCGGCCGATCGTCGAGCCTGGAGTGATGGGAGAGCGGCCGAAGCGCATCAACGACGGACCGTACCAGGAATTCCAGGTCGAACAGTCGGCGCGCTGGATTGGTGGTGATCCACCTGTCTATCCCGAAGCGCTCAAGCAGGCCGGCGTGGAAGGGGAGGTGCGCGTGAACCTCATCATTGATGAGCGGGGGCGCGTCGGCGCGTACGAAGTCCTGCAGTCACCCTCTCAGCTGTTCACCGACGCAGTCCGCAAGGCCATCCCCACCATGAGATTCGAAGCCGCCCGGGTTGGCGGAAAGGCCGTGCGGCAGACCCTCGAGATGCCCTTCGTCTTTCGCATCAAATGAGAAACGAAATGAAAATTGAAGTCGAAGATCCAAATTGAATTTGAAGTTTGAAGACCACACGGCGGACCCAGCACTCTTCAAACTTCAATTTCAATTTGGCCCTACAACTTCAATTTTCATTTCGGTTTTCAAGCGCCCCCCGCACGGCGCGGAGGAGTCGCTCGGCGCGGAACGGTTTGTAGAGGAACTTCGCGTGCGTTTCGATGTCGGCGCGCCCGAGTGACCCCTCATCC
>DASRAP010000188.1:0-3636 GCA_035638155.1 Gemmatimonadaceae bacterium
AGTCGACGATCGTCAGGAAGCACCGACATGCCACCCCAAGGAACCGCGCGAGTTAATCTTCATTTACAAATGTGGGGCTCGACTCGTCCCAGTCTACTTGACACTGGATGTTAATCGACATTAACATCGCGTCATGCCACGAACCATTACCCGCCCCGGTCCACGCGCGCGCATCCTCGAGGCCGCGGCCGACCGCTTCCGCACCCTCGGACCGCGCGCCTTCACCATGACCGACGTCGCGGAACACGTCGGCCTGACGACACCCGCCCTCTACCGGCACTTCAAGGGCCGGGAGGACCTGCTGGCAGAGCTCGTCCAGGAAGGCTTTACCGTCTTTACGCAGTATCTCGCACGCGGTCTCCGCGGTAACACACCGCGCGAGCGGCTCGACCTCACGAGCGCTGCGTACTTCGATTTCGCCGTGGATCACCCGGGCTACTACGAAACGATCTTTCTCACGGCCGACATCCCGGGGCTCCGCCGATTCCCCGACCTCGAGCTGGGGCGCTCCGCGTCGTTCCAGCTGCTCGTCGACCGCGTGCGCGAATGCATGGACGCGGGGTTCTTCACGCGCGGAAACGCGGCCGACATTGCCCTTACCATGTGGGCACAGGCCCACGGGTTCATGACGCTCAACCACTTCGGTCGCTTCACCGGCTCGCGGGCGCAGATTCGCGCGCGCTTTCTCGCGTCGGTTCAGCGACTGTTCGACGGCATTGCCGCATGATTCACCGGTCGCTCGTCACTGCCACCCAGGTCCTCGTCGCCACGGCCCTGATCACCGGCACGCAGAGCGGGGCGCGTGCTCAGCAGCCGGCGCACGGACGACTCGACAGCATTGTTGTACACGGTGCGTCGCTCGAGCAGAATCTCGTCGGGAACTCACCAGACCGCGCGGTCAGCGTCTATCTGCCGCCGTCGTACGACAAGTCCAACAGGCGATACCCCGTCGTCTATGTCCTTCACGGCATCATGGACTCGCCGCGCGCGTGGACCGA
The DNA here is from genome assembly GCA_035638155.1 of Gemmatimonadaceae bacterium. GTDB lineage: Bacteria > Gemmatimonadota > Gemmatimonadetes > Gemmatimonadales > Gemmatimonadaceae > DASRAP01. Next base: position 999 of record DASRAP010000188.1, read on the forward strand.
GCCCTGGGGACCGCCGAATCAGCCCAACACGGGCTTTGCAACGATTCAGGACCTGATGGATCGCGGAATCGCGAACGGCACCATCGCCGAAATGATTCTCGTGATTCCCGACGCGGACAAGTCGTGCCACTACACGGACTCACCGGTGAAGGGTGGCTGGGCGTCGTTCATTGCGAAGGATCTCGTGCAGTACGTCGACCGCACGTATCGCACCGTTGCGAGCAGCGATTCGCGCGCGCTCCTCGGACACTCGATGGGCGGCCACGGGGCGATCAAGCTCGCGATGGTTCAGCCGGGGGTGTTCAGCGCAGTATACGCCATGAATCCATCGATGCTCGGCTGGGGCGGCGAACTCTCGCGCGAGAACCCGCAACTCGGTGAGCTCGCGCGCGTGTCGACACCGCAGCAAATCGCCGGCGCAGGCTTCTACGCGCAGGCAATTGTCGGGGTCGGCCAGTGCTTCTCTCCCAACCCGGCCGCACCGTTGCTGATGGACATTCCGTTCGTGTCGCCGAACGCCGAGGCGCGATGGACCGCGCAAATGCCAGTGTACATGGCGCCACGCCACGCCGCGGAACTCAAGGCACTTCGCGGACTCCGGTTTGATACGGCCGTCCAGGACGAATACACGCACATTCCGATCACGACCCGCGCGTTGTCGGCGGTGCTCGATTCCATGCACGTCGCACACACGTTCGAGATTTACGAGGGCGACCATCGGAACAGGCTGTGGGGCGAGAATGGCCGCCTCTACACCATTGCCTTGCCGTATCTCTCGCGGCTCATCGCGCCGGATGCGAAGCTGCGGCCGCCGCGCGTGCTCGAGAAGGTGACCGCGCGCGAGCAATGACTCGTATATGAGTCGAGATCCAGCCCATCGAGCCCGGACCACGACTCGAAACGCATGGCGAACCGCTACTGAGAGGTGTAATCTCACGAGCATATGACACCTGGCCTGCACGGCTAGCGACATGAGCAACCGCTTCGTTTTTTCCGGCGCGTGCACCCTGCTCGCGTGCATGGCATCACTTGTTGGTTCGCAGAGCGTTCGATCGGACACGATCGTGCGCATGGCCCATGCCCCCCAGCATGCGGGTATCGCAAGGCTGGTTCCCGAAATCACAATCGGCGGGCCCGATGCCACGGACGACAAGTACACGTTCGATCAGATTCACGCACTGGTCGCGCAGCGCGACGGAACGATCTGGATATCGGACGGTCGCGGCTTGGCGGGGAGGGCGCTCGTCCGCCAGTACGACTCGACAGGAAAGTTTTTACGCCACATCGGGCGCCGCGGACAGGGTCCCGGTGAATGGCAGAACCCCGACGAGCTGGCGCCGCTACCGGACGGCCGTGTGTTGCTGCGCGACGCCGTCGTACCCAATCCCATCACGATCTACAAGGCCGACGGCGCGTACGACACCACGCTGACCTTTCGCCAGACCGTCTTCAACGCATACGCCGACGTGAACGGAATTATCTGGATCCGTTTGAGTCTCGGCGGAGGCATGGCGATGGGAGGGGGCGGATCAATCGCGTACGTGCGAATGCGTTCGAATGGCAAGGTGATCGATACCATCGTGCCGCCGGCAATCGAGAAGCCGCCTGCGCGAAACGACGTTCACGTTACGCGCACGAACGCGCCGGCGACGATGGTCGCCGCGCCGTTCCAGCCCAGCGCGTATTACGCCTGGAGCACCGGCGGCTATCTCGCCGGCCTCGTAACCACACGCTACGCCGTCAACCTGCTCATGCCACCCGTGAATCGCGCACCCGGTGCCGGCGGAACGCCTGCGATCTGGCGCCCCGGGGATCCGGTGACGAGCATCCGCCGGGAAGCGCCGCCCGTGGTGGTCGGCGATGACGAGCGGCGAGACCGGTACGACAACATGGTGGCTCAGGTCCGTTCCCTTGACGCCGCATCGCACACGCCGATTCCCGAGGTGGCGCATACGAAGCTGCCGATCTCGCGCGTGGTGTTCGACTATGACGCGCGCGTGTGGGTACAGGTCGCGGCGCCCTCAGAGAAGTTCACGCCGCCGGAGCCGCCGGCACCGCGCCCGGGGCAGCGCGCACCGGTTCCGCCGCTTCGCTGGCGCGAGCCGACGGTCTATGACGTGTTTGAACGCAGCGGCGCGTACGTGGGCCAGGTGCGCATGCCGGTTACATCGAGCATGCGACCGCGCTATATCGACATCTGGGTGGCGCGGGGTGATCACATCTGGATCGTTGAACGCGACAATGACGGCGTGGAAAGTGTGCATCGCTATCGCATCGAGTGGGACAAATAGGCTAGCTTCCTGACCCATGTCCATTCTCATTGCCGACGACGACCGCGTCACGACAACCATGCTCGCGAGCAAGCTCAAGGGGGCGGGCTATCAGACGCTTGTGGCGGTCGACGCAATGCAGACGCTCATGCTGGCGCAGAAGCACCAACTGGAAGCCGTGCTGCTCGACATCAACATGCCCGGCGGCTCGGGGATCATGGCCCTGCAGCGCCTCAAGGGCTCGAGCAAGACATCGAACGTCCCGGTGATCGTCGTTAGCGCGAGCGAGGATCCCGAGATGCCTGACAAAGTGCGCGGCATGGGGGCCGACGAGTTTCTCAAGAAGCCCGTCGATTACGACGCGCTCA
>DASRAP010000189.1:0-3953 GCA_035638155.1 Gemmatimonadaceae bacterium
GTGAACACAATCAGGCAGGCAACGGACCGCGCGGTGTTTGACTGGACGAGCCTCGGGAAGCCCGGCGAGGATTCGATGCTGATGATCGCGGGCAGATACGCCGACAACTGCGCCGCTGCATACGAGCGGGAGAAGTATCGGGCGGTGCTGGTGCTCAACGCGCGTGTGAGCGCCGCCCCCGCCGGCCTGCACGATGACATCTGGTCGCGCTATTCGCTGGGGACCGAGTACAACATCGTGGATCCGGCCACCGGGTCGCCGGCCCTGCGCAATCCTTTCTGGGCGCGCGCATCGCAAGCCGCGGACGCGAATGGCGCTGCCGCCATTCCAACGATGCAGGAATTGACGAACCGAGGCGCACTGACTCTCGTGTGTGATTTCGCCATCGGCCATCTTGCGACCCGGCTCGCGCCGAAAATGAACCGCAGCGCGGACGACATTCATCAGGATTTGCGCACGCACCTCGTTCCCGGCGGGTTTCTCGTGCCTTCCGGCATTTTCGGATTGGTCAAAGCACAGAACGCGGGGTGTGGGTTCGTGCGCATCTGACCGCGAGGGCGTGCGCGACGACGCGGTACGAGTTCGCCCGCGGCATTATTGCCATCGGTATCGCACCGCCACGTTCGCCATGAAGCCCTCGAGCGGCGCCCAGACGTCGGTCGTCCAGCGGCCGCCCATGCCCGGAGTGCTTCGGACCAGTGGATCAGTATCGGTCTGACGGACATCGAGAAGGTTCTCGAAATTCGCAACGAACTCGAGCGATCCAACCTGTTTCGCCACGATGGCCATGACATACAGATACGGCTTCGATGCGCTGCGAAACGGATTGTCGTCGAGGGGCTGAACACCGTACCACGTTCCCTCGACGCCCAGCCTGTAGTCACCAGGCCGTTCGAGCATCAGATCGGCACCGACGCGATGACGCGGAATCATCGGCATGGGTTCCCGAACGCCGCTCGTTGCGTCCGGCCTGCTCCCGCGCGAGTAGCCGTACGTCGCGATGAACTTGCCGCTGCCGAAGCGCCACGCCGCGAGCGCTTCGACGCCGCCGATTCGCGAGCTCTGCGCCGCGTTCTGAAGCGTGGTCGTTCCGCTCGCGCCGGGCACATCCGCGAGCTGGATCGCGTCGTCGATGACCGAGCCGTAAGCCGTGATCAGCACTTCCGCGTTCGCGATCCTCCCATTCACATCGAGCATCCCTGCGCGACTCTTTTCGGCGTGCAGCCGGCTTTGCACGCTGACCGACCGAAGCCCCACCGCCTCGGTTTCTTCGGTGGTCGGAGTGGGAGCCGCGAAACCGGTCCCAAAGCTGCCTCGCACGGTCCAACCAGCAACAGGCTTGGCCAGAACTGCGAGTCGCCCTGTCCCCAGCGTACCTGCTTCAGGATGCGCGTCGCCGCGCAGACTCGCGGACAAGGTCAACGGACCCACGATCCGCTCGGACGTTGCAAAGAGCGCCGGCGTCCACCAACGATGGTCAAAACGGTTGTTGAGTTGGTTGCCGAAGTCTTCCACCTGCAGCGCAGTGCCGATGACCGTCGTCGCGCGCTCGCCGACGAACGACCGGGTGATTTCAATGAACCCCGTCGATGCATGATCGCGCTCCTCGGGGCCGGGACCAAAGAGCCGCGTACGCCGGTTGCCGGAAACCGAGAAACGCATCGCGAGCTTGTCGTCTCCGCGAAGCGGAACCGCCGCGGTTGCGCCGATGTCTGCGCGATCGCTCCGCAGCGCCTCGCGAAACACCGTGCCGTCGGGCGCACGAGCAGTGCCGAGTGTTCCGCCACTGCGATCGTCATAGCCGTAGCCGGCCGTCACGAACAGCGATCGTCCTTCCGGGTCGACGATGTTGAAGCGCGGGCGCACGTTCCACCGCCTCGCGCGCGCCTGATCCGCCCAGCCGTCGCGATCGATGTCTTCGGCGGATTGCACCGTTCCCGCCGCGAGCAGTGACAGTCCCACGTTCGAGCCGAATCGTTGACTGAGCCACGTTGCCGCATCGGTCACGCCGAGCATGCGGCGATTCAGAAGCAGCTCCTTTTTCCCTGACGGCGGCTTGGACACGAGGTTGATCACCCCGCCGAGCGATTGTCCGCCGTAGAGTGCCGACGCCGCTCCCTTGATGATCTCCACGCGCTGGAGATCGACGGGAGACACATCGAGCGGACCGAGCGCACTCGCGCTTCCACCGTACAGCGGTAGTCCATCGGCAAGCATCACCGTGTACTGCCCTGGCAGTCCGAGAATGCGCACGCTGCCGGTACCGAGGCCCGGCGCCGCCGCCTGCACACGCAGCCCCGGCGTCTCGTTGAGCAGCATGCCGATCCCGCTCGGCGACATGAGCGTTTTTTCGTCCACCTCCATCGCGTCCACGATCTCCACGCGAACGGCAGTCTCGCCGGCGGGCCGCTCGGTGCGCGTAGCGCTGACTTTCACGCTTTCCATCTCCATGGCCTCAGCGCTCATGGACATCGGGATCTCGACTGACACGACGGTGTCGCGAAGGATCAGGACGTTTGCATGCGCCGGCGAAAACCCGATTCGCGCAACATCGATCGCGTGTTTTCCGACCGGGAGCCTGAGGCGTGCGACGCCGGTAGCGTCAGTGATCGCGGTTCTTCCCGCGGCCTGAACACGAAATCCGCCGAGCATCCCCATCGCTTCCTGCACGACGACGCGGACCACTCCGCTGTCCGTTTGTTGAGCGCCGAGACGTAAACCCATGAGCGCCGTGGCCGTGATGGCCACCGCGAGCCGTAGTGTGCGCATGATGCAAGCCCCGCATGCAGCGGCGCCGTAAACAACTGCGCCAGCCGCACGAATGAGAGTGAAGACCGATTGTGTGTGGGCGCGCTGTGACGCGCGCGTGGCGCCGGTCTAGACCCTGGGCGGCGGAGGCTCGGGTGCGCGCGCGATCGATCGCGGCAAACGCGAGACGACGGGCGCGTCCCTCGATGTCGCGACGCGCAAGGGTGCAGCGGAAACTTCGGCCGATCCGGGTGCGGCGATGGTACACGCCGCCATCAGCGCGCACGGCCGTTCGCCGCCGCTGTCTGCCTTTCGCGGAGCGTGATCAGTGCTGCCGTTACAGTGTTCGGGACTGCCGGACTGCTGCTGTTGCTGCTGTTGCTGCGCCTCAGGACCCGTGAGGTCGTTCCGCTGGCAATCCGCCCGCACGACAAACGTGAGGTTGGCCAGAAGTGCAGCGCAAAGGACACCGGCAAGGCGACGCATGATCACATGCGCATCCTACCCGGGTGCGGCGTCGTGCGCCATGGCTGCACTCGCTCCAGCGTGCTAACGTTGCGATGACCCAGCCCTGCGAACCAAAGATGGATGATGAACTGAGCGCCGCGATCGAAGGCGCCGATGGCATTCTCGTGCTGCGTGGGAGCGGGACGACCCGGGCGTGGAACGGCATTCGTTACAAAACAGGCCTGTCGGCGAAGAACACGCCGGCGCAGAAGCTTTCGATGAACGTCGCAACGATTCCGCCCGGCGGCGTCGCGTATGCGCACATCCACGTCGACTTCGAGGTGATGCTGTATATCCTCGAAGGGCACGTGCGGCACGAGTACGGTGAGGGGCTCGCGAAGATCGTGGAGAACGGGCCGGGCGACTTCATCTTCATCGAGCCGGGTGTTCCGCACGAGGTCTGCAACATGAGCGCGACGGAGCCTGTCGTCGCCGTGGTCGCCCGGTCGGACGCGAGCGAGTGGGAGAATATCGTGGATTATTCGAGCAGGCGCCGGGCTGGAGGGCTGGAGGGCTAGAGGGGTGGAGGGGTGGAGGGTTAGAGGGCCAAAGGGCCAAAGGGCCAAAGGGCCAAAGCGTCGCAGACATGGATGTGCGGGGCAGTAGATTTGGGATCGGGGGTCGCCATCGCGACCCCGATTAGTTTTCAGCGTAGATTTGGAGTCGACGGGACGTAGCGCAGTCCGGTAGCGCACCTG
>DASRAP010000190.1:0-5310 GCA_035638155.1 Gemmatimonadaceae bacterium
GATATCGGATGCCGCAACCGCAGCGTCGGCGAGACGGCGCCGCGCAATCTTCCGCGCGACGCGAGCAATGCGCCGCTCGAGCTCGCGCACGCCGGCTTCGCGCGTGTACCGGCGAAGGATGCCCGGCAACGCGTCGGGCTCCCAGGTCACCGACTCGGGTGCGATACCGTGCGCGCGCAGCTGCCGCGGAACAAGATGCGCGCGTGCGATCTCGAGTTTCTCCTGGTCGACATAGCCCGGAAGGCGCAGGATCTCGAGCCGGTCGCGCAACGCTTCGGGAATGTTGTTCAGTGAATTTGCCGTCGTGATGAACAGCACCTGCGACAGGTCGTAGTCGATCTCGAGATAATGATCGCTGAACGCGTTGTGCTGCTCGGCGTCGAGCACTTCGAGGAGCGCCGCAGCGGGGTCGCCGCGCCAGTCCGCGCCAAGCTTGTCGACTTCGTCGAGCAGAAACACGGGGTTCACGACGCCCGCGCGGCGCATGCCCTGGATGATGCGCCCGGGCATCGCGCCGATGTACGTCCGGCGGTGTCCGCGAATCTCGGCCTCGTCGCGCACGCCGCCGAGCGACACCCGGACGAACTTCCGGCCAAGGGCGCGCGCGACGGAGCGACCAAGCGACGTCTTGCCCGTGCCGGGCGGGCCCACGAGGCACAGCAGCGGACCGGACAGCGTACCGGCAAGCGCGAGCGCTGCGAGATAATCGAGCAGGCGCTCCTTGACCTCGTCGAGACCGTGATGGTCTTCGTCGAGCATTGCGCGGGCGCGCGCGAGATCCAGCACGTCATCCGTGCGCTCCGTCCACGGCAGCGCGAGGATCCAGTCGAGAAAATTCCGCGCGACCGCGCCTTCCGGTGACGACGCGGGCGTCCGGCGCAGCTTCCGAAGCTCGCGCTGCGCGCGCTCGCGCACGGGATCGGGCATCGCCTTGGCAGCGATCTGCGCTTCGAGGTCCGCGAGATCGTCATCGTCCTGTCCGAGCTCGCGGTGAATGGCCTTGAGTTGCTCGTTGAGAAAGAACTCGCGCTGATTGCGCACCACGGCGCCGCGAACTTCGTCTTCGAGCTTGCGTTCAAGGCCGAGCAGGTCGAGCTCGCCGCGCAGGAGATCGGAGAGGCGCGTCAGAAATGACGAGAGCGACGGCTCCTCGAGCAGGCTCTGGCGCACGTCGTGCTGAGCGCCAACGTGCGCGGCGACGGCGCAGGCGCGTCGCGCGACCGAGCCTTCCGTCTGCACGAGGCTGGCGACTTCGGCGGGGAGCCGGCGCTGCTGCGCCACGTACTCCTCGAACTGCGACACGACGCGCCGCGCGAGCACTTCGAGCGATGCCGGCGTGTCGCTGTCGACGAACGGAAAGGGGTCGACCGTCGCGCGGAGCGAGCCGCTCCGCGCGCTGAACCGCGTGATCCGAACGCGCGCGAGGCCTTCGAGGAGCACGCGGACCGTGCCGTTGGGTGTGGAGACGCGCTGCCGCACGCGCACGACCGTGCCGGTGCGATGCAGATCCGCGGGCCTGGGCTCGCCCACCTCGGGATCGCGCTGTGCGACCACCAGCAGCAGGCCACCTTCGCCGGCTTGGTCGATTGCGGCGAGCGATGCGGCCCGGCCGACCAGCAGCGGCATCACCGACCAAGGAAAAAGCACTACGTCCCGGAGCGGCATGGTGACCAGCCGTTCCGGGACGTCGAACGATTCGTCGTCCCGTGTGAGGTGCAGGTGTCCTGCGGTCAGGCTTCCTTCCGCTGCTTCCGGGGGTCGATCTCGAGGAGCGGGGGTGTCCGGTTGACCACCGTCGCCTCGGTGACGTGCACTTCCACCACGTCATCGCGGCTCGGCAGGTCGAACATCGTGTTGCGGAGCAGATCCTCGAGGATCGCGCGAAGACCTCGCGCGCCGGCGCCGCGCTTGATCGCCTTCTGCGCGATGGCGCGAAGCGCCGCGTCGTCAATCGTGAAGCGCACGTCTTCGAGTCCGAGCAGGCGGCTGTACTGTTTGACGAGCGCGTTCTTCGGCTCACGCAGAATCCGGACGAGCGCGTCTTCGTCGAGCGCCTGCAGCGGCACGGTCACCGGCAGGCGTCCCACGAGCTCGGGAATCAGTCCATAGCGCAGCAGGTCTTCGGGCTCCACGTTCGCGAACGGATCCTTCGTGACGGCTTCGCCGGTCGCGAGATCGATCTTCGGGGCGAAGCCGATCGCGCGCCGCCCGATTCGCGACTCGATGATCTTCTCGAGTCCGTCGAATGCGCCGCCGCAGATGAACAGGATGTCCTTGGTATTGATCTGGATGTATTCCTGTTGCGGATGCTTGCGGCCGCCCTGCGGCGGGACCGATGCCACCGTCCCTTCGAGGATCTTCAGCAGCGCCTGCTGCACGCCTTCACCGGAGACGTCGCGCGTGATGCTCGGATTCTCGGATTTGCGCGCAATCTTGTCGATTTCGTCGATATAGACGATGCCGCGCTCGCAGTCGGCGACGTTGAAATCGCCGGCCTGGAGGAGCCGCACCAGAATGTTCTCGACGTCTTCGCCGACGTAGCCCGCTTCGGTCAGCGTCGTCGCGTCGGCGATCGTGAACGGCACGTCGAGCATGCGCGCGAGCGTTTGCGCGAGCAGCGTCTTGCCGACACCCGTCGGACCAAGGAGCAGAATGTTCGATTTGTCGAGCTCGACTTCGTCGTCACGCGCGGCGGCGGAATTGATCCGCTTGTAGTGGTTGTAGACCGCGACGGCGAGCGCGCGCTTGGCTTCGTCCTGTCCGATGACGTACTGGTCGAGTACGGCCTTGATCTCTTGCGGAGTCGGGACCTGCGTGATCGCCTCCGCGACATCGCGCTCCTCGTCCTCCGCGAGGATCTCGTTACAGAGCGCAATGCATTCGTTGCAGATGTAGACCGAGGGCCCGGAGATGAACTTCCTCACCGAGTCCTTGGACTTTCCGCAGAACGAGCAGCGAAGGTGTTTGTCTTGGGACACGAACCTGACGCGAAAAAGTGTGGTACGCCCTCTAGTGATACCCTACAACGTCGACCGTGAACCCTCAACCCGTCGATAGGGGACAGGGGATAGGGGGTAGGCGTTACAGGTTGGGGGGCTAACCCCTAGCGCCCACCCCCTTTAGCCTGTTTACAACGACGTCCCAACCCACTCCCCGGTTACGCCCCGGCCAGGTCAGACCGCCGGAACAGCCTTCGGGCCCGCCCCGACCGGCTCCTCGATCCTGTCCAGAACGTTGTCGATCAGGCCGTAGGCCTTGGCTTCGTGAGAAGACATGAAATTGTCACGGTCCATGTCCCGCTCGATCTGCTCGACTGGGCGCCCCGTGTGTTTCGAAAACAGGGTGTTGAGCTGGGTCCGCAGATACAGGATTTCCTTGGCCTGGATCTCGATATCCGCTGCCGTGCCGCGCGTGCCGCCGGACGGCTGGTGGACCATGAGCCGCGAATGCGGCAGCGCGGAGCGTTTGCCCTTTGTCCCGGCCGCGAGCAGGAACGCCGCCATCGAGGCCGCGAGTCCCATGCAGATCGTGTTCACCGGCGACTTGAGGTACTGCATGGTGTCGTAGATGGCGAACCCCGACGACACCTCGCCCCCCGGCGAGTTGATGTACAGATGGATGTCGCGCCCCGGATTGTCTGCTTCCAGAAACAGCAGCTGGGCAATGATCAGATTGGCAACGTCGTCGTTGATCGGCGTGCCGAGAAAGACGATCCGGTCCATGAGCAGGCGCGAGTACACATCGTAGCTGCGCTCGCCGCGGCTGGACCGCTCGATGACGAATGGATTGGGAATGATGGCCATGGTCTTTCCGCTCTACTCCTCAGGGACAACCGTGTTTCGCTCGAAGAGCCACGCGAATACGCGGTCTTCGGTAATGCCGCGCTCGAGCTCCTTCAGCCGGCCGGCTTTCTGCAGCGACGCGTACAGCTGGCCGGGCTCGATGCCACGCTTGCTCGCGAGCTCGCTCACCTTTGCGTCGACGTCCGCCTCCGTTGCCGTCAGCTTCTCACGCTCGGCGAGCGTTTCGAGCACAACGTCGCGGCGAACCTGCCGTTCAGCCGTGGGACCGAGCTCCTTTGCGAATCGCTCGTGCTCCTCCGGCGGAACCTTGTACATCTCGGCGTACGCGGCGAGCAGTCTGTTCACCCAGGTCGGCGGGACCGGGAATGGATTTGCCGCGAGCACTTCGTCGAGGAGTCGCTGGCGCACCGCCGAGTCGGCCTCGCGCGTTGCGGTCGACGTCAGATCCTCACGAACCGCCTTGTTCAGCGCGTCGACGGAATCGAAGTCGCCAAGCTCCCGGGCAAAGGCGTCGTCGAGCGGCGGAAGGGATTTGCGTTTCACCTCGCGAACGGTCACACGAACGGTCTTCGTCTTTCCGGCTTGCTCAGGATCCGGAAAATCATCCGGCCATTTCACGGCGCGCTCAATCGTTTCACCCGGAGCGCACGACATGATGACTTCCTCGATGGCCGGAATGGCCTGTCCGCGCCCGATCTCGATCTTGTATTCGTTCGGCGCGCCGATCACGCCCTCGGCGTCGGCCGACGCCAGCCGTGCCGTGACCAGGTCGCCTTCGATCGCGCGTTCCTCGACCGGCGTCCATGCGGCGCGCTGGTCGCGAAGAGCATCGATCTGCTCGCGCACCGCGGCGTCCGTGACTTCGGCCTTGGGGCGCACCACCGAGAAGCCATGCACACGGTCGAGCGTGACATCGGGGCGCACTTCGCAGTGGAGCTCGAACGTGAGCGGCTTGCCCTCATCGAACGAGACGTCGTGCGCGTGCGGTTGTGCGACCAGCTTCAGATTCTCACGCTCGACGACGGCATCGTACGCCTCCCGAAGCAGCGATTCGAGCGTCTCCTGACGGATCTCATTGGCGAACTTCTTCCGCACCATGGGGGGCGGCGCCTTGCCTTTACGGAAGCCGGGCAGACGGACGGCAGACGAGTAACGGTTCACCACACGGGCGGTGGCAGCCGCGACTTCGTCGGCCGGCACGGAGACCCGGATGTGGCGCTCAACGCCCTCGGATTTCGAGGATTCGATGGTGACGTTCATTGTTTCTGAAATCTAGCTGGACGAAGGCTCTGACGCCCCGGCACGCTGACGCCAGCCTGACGTTCGACTGTTAACATCATGCGGGTCCTGTGCGTAGTTCAAACTCAAGCGGGGCTACCTACGGAGGCGCGATGCGAGGCAATAGAACGGCCGCGGCGGCACTGGGCGCGGCGATGATGTGGGCGGTGCTTGGAGCCTGTGGTGGCGGCTCGTCGGATTCCAATACGACGGGCCCCGACAACTCGAC
>DASRAP010000191.1:0-4424 GCA_035638155.1 Gemmatimonadaceae bacterium
GAGGACTACGCGCTGCTCGACTCGCTTGGCGTGTCCACGGCGGGAAAGATCGCGATCGCGCGCTATGGACGATCGTTCCGCGGCATCAAGGCGCGCGAGGCCGAGAAACACGGTGCGGTCGGACTCTTCGTGTACAGCGACCCCGCTGACGACGGCTACATGGCCGGTGATGTGTATCCCGTCGGGCCCATGCGACCGACACAGGGCGTGCAGCGCGGGAGCTTCATGAACGGTGCGGGCGACCCGACAACGCCCGGGTGGCCGAGCAATCCGGGCGCGCCGCGCATTCCCCTCACCCAGCTCGCAGTTCCGCACATTCCCGTCATTCCGATTTCGTATGCCAACGCCGCGGAGCTCATGCGGGGTCTCCGCGGCCGCGAGATTCCGCAGTCGTGGCAGGGCGGGATGCCGTTCCGATATCACATCGGACCCGGTCCCGTCGTCGCCCGGATGCGCGTGGACAACGACGCGAGCTCGTCGGGCCTGAAAGACATTTCTGACACGTTCGGCGTCATTCGCGGCACGGAACTGCCCGACGAAATGGTACTCATTGGCGGCCACCGCGATGCCTGGGGGCCGGGTGCGGCCGACAACATCAGCGGAACCGTGAGTGTGCTCGAAGCGGCGCGCGCGGTGATGGAGCAGGTGCGCGCGGGATGGAAGCCGAAACGCACGATGGTGTTCGCAACGTGGGATGCGGAGGAGTGGGGCCTGATCGGATCGACGGAATACGTCGAGGACGATTCGTTGCGTCTCGCGCGCGGCGCGGTCGCGTATTTCAATCAGGATGTGGCCGCGCAAGGACCGCGCTTCAGCGGCGGCGGTTCGCCATCGTTGCGCTCCGTGCTGCGCGACGTCGTGAAAACGGTGCCGTACCCGGGCGACACGGCGAGCGTGTACACGGTGTGGCGCCGGCAGGCGGCCGTTGCGGATTCCGCTGAGCCGCCGATGGGAGACCCCGGCGGCGGATCCGATTTCGCCGGTTTCTACAACCATCTTGGCATCCCGATTTCCGAATGGGGGTTCGGGGGCTCAGGCGGCGTGTATCACTCCGCGTACGACTCGTATTGGTGGATGACGCGATTCGGTGATCCGGATTTCACGCGTCATGCGGCGGCGGCGCGTATCGGTGCGGCGATGATGATGCGCCTCGCCAACGCCGACATCCTCCCGTACGACTATGTCGAATACGCGGCCACCATGCGACGGTTCGTAGGCCCGATCGATGCGTCGCTCGCCAGCGCGCACAACGGCGTCACGAGCGCCCCACTGCGGGCCGCGCTCGACGACTTCGCACGTGCGGCGGCTGCGTTTTCCTCTGCGCGTGACGGTGCACTCGCGCAGACGCTCGGGCGCGACGCGCGCAATCGCGCCAACACGGCGCTCCTCGAAGTGGAACGAGCCCTGACGCGCCCCGCCGGGCTTCGGACCCGCCCGTGGTACCGCAACCTCATTTATGCCTCGGACGAGAACAACGGGTACGCGACGATGATCTTCCCGTCGATCGGCGAGGCCATTCGCACGGGCGACGCCGCGCTCGTGCGCGCCGAAATCGCCGATCTCGCGGATCGTTTCCGCACGGCCGCGTCGAAGCTCGACGCGGCGCGTTCGGCGCTCGGGCGTTGAGCCGTCAGCGCGGCTTGATGCCGGCTCGCGCGAGAATTTCCCGCACGCGTGCGAGCGGAATGGCCTCGATCGTTCCGCCGCGTGACGTCACGGTCGTCGCCATGAAGAGCGAGTTGTAGATCGCTTCTTCCGTCGCTTCGATCACCGCTTCGAATACGGCGTCCACTTCTCCGTTCGGGAGCTCGGTCGTCGTGAGCGTGCGTCCCGTGGCCGGACGGCGCACGCTGGCCGCGGTCGAGAACGCAATCACGTAGTCGCCGCTGCCATTCGACGCCGAGGAGCCTGTGCGGCCAAGGCCCATGATCGCCCGGCTCGCGACGCGACGCAGATTCCGGTCCGACAGCGGCGCGTCGGTTGCGACGACGATGACGCACGAACCGCTGTCGGGCGGTGCTTCGGCAGTGTATGGATGCCGGCCAAGCGATTTGCCGACAGGCGCGCCGTCGACCGTGAGCACGCCGCCGAAGTTCGTCTGCACGAGCACACCAACGGTGTACCCGCCGAGCCGCGCCGAGAGTACTCGCGAGCTCGTGCCAATGCCGCCTTTCCAGCCGAACGCGCTCGTACCTGTTCCCGCGCCAACGCTTCCCTCCTCAACCGGACCGGTCTTTGCCGACGCGAGTGCGCTTCGCACATGCGCGGCCGTAATCGGCCGGCTGCGAATGGCCGCGTTGAGCCGCCCGTCGTTCGTCTCGGCGACGAGCGGATTCAGCGAGCGCACACGCTCCATTCCAGGCTGCGCGAGCATCCACTCGACGAGCGCATCGCCCGCCTTCCAGACGCAGAGCGTGCACGTGAGCAGCACGGGAGATTCGAGCTCACCGAGCTCGTTTACCTGGGTGGAGCCCAGGAGTTTTCCAAAGCCGTTTCCGACCCACACCGCTGCGGGAACGCGGTCGAGATACGCATTCCCGCCGTGCGGCAGAATCGCAGTGATGCCGGTGCGCACCGAGTCTCCGACGATCACCGTCGTCTGGCCGACGAGCACACCCGCGACGTCGGTAATGGCGTTGTTGGTGCCGGGGGCGAGCACACCCGGCGCAACGCCCATCGCGCGCGCGCGGACCTGCCCGCCCGCGCCGTGTGCGAGGACGTGTGCGCAGAGCAGAGCGGACAAAGCGAGTGCTGAACGGCGGAGCAATGATCTCATTGGATTGTCCTCGGGTAAGCCGCGGTGCTTCGGGTATATTCACACACGGCCATGCTTTCCGCAGCGGAATTCCAGCGCTATTCACGGCAGATAGCGCTCCCCGACATCGGTCCCGAGGGTCAGGAGCGGCTGCGAGCGGCGCGCGTTCTCATTGTGGGTGCCGGGGGACTCGGCTCTCCCGTGGCGCTCTACCTCGCCGCAGCGGGCGTCGGGACCCTCGGCATCATCGATTTCGACAAGGTCGACGCCTCGAATCTGCACCGCCAGCTGCTGCACGGGACGAACGACGTCGGGAGAGCGAAAGTCGACTCGGCGGCCGACAGGCTGCGCGACGTGAATCCGCACGTGAGCGTCGAAACGCACGAGATGGCGCTCACATCGTCCAATGCATTGGACCTCATTCGGACCTACGGCATCGTTGTCGACGCGAGCGACAATTTTGCGACGCGTTACCTGGTGAACGACGCGTGTGTGCTGACCGGTGTTCCGAATGTGTACGGGAGCGTCGAGCGATTCGAAGGGCAGGTTGCCGTCTTCGCAACCCATGATGGTCCGTGTTACCGCTGCCTTTTCCGCGAGCCCCCGCCGCCGGGACTCGTGCCGACGTGCGCCGAGGCCGGCGTGTTCGGCGTCATGCCGGGACTCATCGGAATGTTGCAGGCCACCGAAGTCATCAAACTCCTGGTCGAGACGGGCGAGCCTCTCATCGGAAGACTGCTGGTCGTCGACGCGAAGCGGATGCGTTTCCGCACGATCGAAGTGCGTCGCGACCCGGCGTGCCCCGTTTGCGGGACGCGCGAACAGACCGGACTCATTGACTACGAAGTATTTTGCGGTGTGCGCCCACCGACCGACGCCGACGAAAATGAACTGGAGCTCGAGCCCCGCGCGCTGGCGCATCGGCTGTCAGCGGGATCGCCGCTCACGCTGATCGACGTGCGGGAACCCTGGGAATTCGACATCGCTCATCTCCCCGGTGCAGAGCTCGTGCCCGGAAGCGCGATGCCCGAGCGCGCGAAGACGCTTCCACGAGACCGGGACGTGGTGCTGTACTGCCACGTCGGGGGGCGAAGCGGGTACTGGCTGAACGTCTTGCGTTCCATGGGATTCACGCGCGTGTCGCATCTGCGTGGCGGGATCGACGCGTGGAGCAGCGACGTCGATCCGTCCGTTCCCCGGTACTAGGCGAGCGCCGACGTGCTCGTCGCCGTTACCGCGGTAGCGGCAGTCGTGATCGTGCTCTTTACGCGCGTGTACAACGTGAAGCGCGTGCGGCGAGTGCTCGGAACCCGTGCCGTGCGCAGGGCGGGTGCAAGCGGGATCATCGCCGGGGCAGAACCCTTCCGGCTAGCGGGCGAGTCCTCGCGCGAAGTGCTGCTCCTTCATGGCTTCAACGACACGCCGCAGTCGGTGGCGCGCTTTGCGCGTGCGTTGGGCGGCCATGGTTTCTCAGTGACCGTTCCGCTGCTTCCCGGACACGGCCGCGCAGCCGAGTCGATGCCGGAGACCGATACCGCAAACGCGTGGATCGCGCACGCGCGTTCGTCCTGGGAAGAAATCCGGGCGCGGTCCCCACGCGCGGTCCTCGCGGGTCAGTCGATGGGCGGAGCGATTGCGATCATCCTCGCCGAGGATGCGCCGCCCGCGG
>DASRAP010000192.1:0-5094 GCA_035638155.1 Gemmatimonadaceae bacterium
TGTC
The DNA here is from genome assembly GCA_035638155.1 of Gemmatimonadaceae bacterium. GTDB lineage: Bacteria > Gemmatimonadota > Gemmatimonadetes > Gemmatimonadales > Gemmatimonadaceae > DASRAP01. Next base: position 5 of record DASRAP010000192.1, read on the forward strand.
GTTCACCTCCATCGCCCGCCCCGGGAACCCTGTCGTGACGGAGCGCACCTCGCGTGACTGACCCCGGTACGCCTCCCAGTACGCCTCCCGGCGTGCCTTTCGGTGAGACTCCGCCGAGCGCTTCTCAGTACGTGCGCGACCGCGTGTGGCGGGCACCGCGGATTCTCGAAGCCGGCCTGGCCGCGTTCGGCGGTACCCTCGGCGCGCTGCTGATTTTCGCTCGTCACAGCGGCTCGGCGCTGGAACCGTTCATCGTCGTCGGGGCGCGGGTGGTGCGCGACGTGGTCCTGCCGCTGTGGGTGAGCGCGCTTGTTGGCGTGCTCGTGCACCTGGGGCAGTGCCTGGCGCTCGGCGCCGCGACGGTCTACCTGCGCGAAATCATTCCGTCGGGATCGCGCCTGCGTGCGGCACTGCTCGTGCTCATTCTCTGGCAATTGGCCGCGCTGCTGCCTTGGATTGCCGTGATCCGCGCCGACCTCGCGATTCATCTCACGATTGCGCAGCGCATCGTGATCGCCGTGCTGGTGGGTGCCGCCCTCGCGTACGAGCGACGCAGCGCACGAGCCTGATTCGCGCACGCGTGGAACAATGGAACACAGTCTTACGGAACGCAGTGAGGTTCCGTTAAGAAACCGTTACGAGTTCTCACACGGTTATGGTCGCGGCCGCGTACTCTCTTACACGCGCGTCGTGACCCTCGTCACGCGTGACCCGTCAATGCACAACGGGGTATGAGTCGATGAAGGCGCGGAGCATCCCCGACACTTCCGTCGGAAAACATCAGCGCTTTTGCCGGCCACTCTCAACTGGGAGCAACGGTGCTTAGTCAACGCAGGAATTCTGGAGGGGGAATGGACGTCCTCGTGATGCTCGAGGAGCGCCCCGACCAGGCTGCATTGCTCGCGGACGTGAACAGCGTCCCGTCTCCGCTGACGGCGGAGCGGCCGCAACGCGAGGTAGTGACAGTCTATGGCGACGCCAGTCCGGAATCTCTGGCGCTCGCCCTCGCAGCGGCAATCGAAGGACGCCGGGCGGGTGGGGTGCAGATCGATTCCGTGCGTCACCTCGGCGTCTGGCCGGGGCGTGGCGCGGTCGGCGACGCAGCGTGGCGCGATGCGTCGACCGGTGAGCTCGTCACGCGGGATCTCCTGATTCCGCTGGACAAGCTCTTCAGCACGGCGCGGCAGCTGCTTGACGAGAGCGGTCCCGCGATTCGGCGCCTGGTAGCCGGACTTCGGATGCCCGATTGGCCCGAAGGAACCCGGCGCGCCATTTCGTTCTCGCTTCCCACGCCTGTTCGTGCGAGCGGCGCCATTCGCGCCGAGGCGCTCATGGAGACGATCCGCGAGCTCGACGGCCTCACCTTTGATGCCGAGGACAACTAAACAGACCTCCTTCGTCGGAAAACGAAAAGGAAGTTGCAGGTTGCAGCACACGAGGCGCGGAGTGATCCGCGCCTCGTTCTTTTGCGGATCGGTAACCCTTGACATCGCCCCTGTCCCGGTGCGACCCTCCCGCCCCCCTGTTCGAATCGGTTCGCCTTGTCTTCTGACTCGCTTCGTGCTCGCAGCGGCAGGTCCTTGGCCCGAGAGCCGCGGGTATTCGCCGATGACGCGGCCCGTCTCTGGAGCGCTTCGGTCAGGAGACATCGCGAGGGGTGGGCGGTCGTTTTCGCCTGCATTACCGACGCCAGACAGCCCGTGCGGGCGCTCGCGGTCGGTCATGACGGGTGGCCGGCCGAGCTCTCGGAGAGGATCCTGCGCGAGTGGCTTGCCGGTGCGCCGCGCCTCGGACCCCTGACCTAGTCCAATGCGTCGGCCCGGCGCGGGGAGGAACACATGAGAGAGTACAAGAGCCAGGAAATCAGAAATGTCGCTGTAGTCGGACACGGAGCGAGCGGTAAGACGAGTCTGGTCGACGCCCTCGCCTTCGTGTCCGGATCCTCGAAGCGGCATGGGTTCATCAAGGACGGCACCACGCTGACCGATACGTCGCAGGAAGAAATCGAGCGTGGCTATTCCATCTCCCTCGGTTGTGCATACGCCGAGTGGCGCGACGTCAAGATCAATCTTCTCGACACGCCCGGGTTTCTTGATTTCCAGGGCGACTCCGTCGCCGGTGTCGCCGCGGCCGACGGTGCGTTGCTCGCCATCAGCGCGACGAGCGGCGTCGAGGTCGGCAGCGAGCGCATGTTCCGCGAGGCGATCGCGCGCAAGGACCCCGTGCTGTTCGTCGTCTCGATGATGGACAAGGAGCACGCCGACTTCGACAAGGCGTACGATTCGATCCGGAGCGAGCTCACGACCAAGGTCGTCCCGGTGGAAATCCCGATCGGAGCCGGCCCCGGCGGGTTCAAGGGCATCATCAATCTGTTCACGCGAAAGGCGCACATCTTTGCGCCGGGAACCAAAGCGGGCGAATTCACGGAAGCCGAGATTCCCGACAGCGAGAAGGCGCGCTTCGAGCGATACCATCAGGAGCTCGTCGAGACGATCGCGGCAACAGACGACGCGCTGCTCGAGCGCTACCTCGGCGGCGAACAGCTCACGGACGACGAGGAAGTGAGCGCGATGAAGGAGGCGATGAAACGCGGGGACATCTTCCCGCTCCTCTGCTGCTCATCCCAGCTCACGTACGGCGTGCGCACCGTCCTCGACTTCCTCGTGCAGCTCATGCCGTCGGCGCACGAAATGGAAGAGCTCCATGCGTTCACCGGCAGTGAGGGGAGCCAGAAGATCGAGATTCATCCCGATAGCGACGCTCCGTTCACCGCGCTCGTGTTCAAGACGGTATCCGAACAGCATGTCGGCAACGTGTCGTTCTTCCGGACGTTCCGCGGCACCGTGCTGAACGGCCAGGAAGTGTACAACGCGACGCGCGACGTGGTGGAAAAGCTCGTGCACCTCTCGATTCCTCAGGGCAAGGAACGCATCGAGGTCGGGCGCATCTATCCCGGCGATATCGGGTGCGTCGCGAAACTGCACAACACGCACACGAACGACACGCTCTCGACGAAAGCGCATCCCGTGCGCATGCCGCAGATCCATTTCCCGGATCCCGTGGTGAGCTACGCGGTGCGCGCCGCGTCGCGGAACGACGAGGAGAAGCTCTCGCAGGGCATGCACCGCGTGCACGACGAGGACCCCACGTTCCAGACGCACTACAACACGGAGACGCACGAGACGATCGTCGAAGGACTCGGCGAACGGCACATCGAGGTCGCGCTGGCGCGCCTGGCACGGCAGTTCGGCGTGAAGGCGGAGCTCAGCGTGCCGCGCATTCCGTACCGCGAAACGCTCACCGCAAAGGCCGAAGGCCAGGGGCGCCACAAGAAACAGTCGGGTGGCCGCGGGCAGTTCGGCGATTGCTGGGTGCGGCTCAAGCCGGCGGCGCGCGGATCGGGCTACAAGTTCGAGGACGAAATCGTCGGCGGTGTGATCCCGCGCAACTACATCCCCGCGGTCGACAAGGGCATTCAGGAAGCGTCGGCGCGCGGCATCCTCGCGCGCTATCCGGTCGTGGACTTCATCGCCGAGTGCTATGACGGGAGCTATCACTCCGTCGACTCGAACGAGGCGTCGTTCAAGATGGCGGGCATTCTCGCCTTCAAGACGGTGGCGGCGAAGGCCAGGCCGGCGCTGCTCGAGCCGATCGACTACGTGGAAGTGACGACGCCAGACAAATACCTCGGCGACGTCATGGGCGATCTCAATTCACGCCGCGGCCAGATCCTCGGCACGGACGCGGCCGCCGATGGTCACGGTACCCGCGTGCGCGCTACGATGCCGCAAGCCGAGCTGCACCTCTACGGCACGAAACTGTCGAGCATCACGCAGGGACGCGCGACGTTTACGCGCAAATTCCAGTCGTACGAATTCGTCCCGCCGGAGTTCGCGAAGAAAGTGATCGACGCCGCGGCGAAAGAGAAACAGGAAGAGCAGGACGAATAGAGAGAAAAGGGGAAAGGGAAAAGGGAAAAGGGACGAAGAACAAAGAGCAAAGGACGAGAGTCGAGAGGCGAGGTGCCCCTCAATCCCCGTCCTTTGCCCCTCGTTCTTCGTCCCTTTTCTCTTTTCCCTTTTCCCTTTCCACTAAACTTTGTGGTACCCGACCCGTCCGGCTTCGCGGCGGTCGTCGGCGACGTAGATCTCGAAATCCGAGAAGAAGGCAGGTCCTTCCTTCTGCAGCACGCGGATGAGACCCACTGCGAGGCGCCGAATTTCCTGCTCGGCACCTTCGCCCGCACGCAGCTCGAGCATCGTGCGCCACGCGCGCGCATTCGCGGTCACGACGATCTTCGTTTCCGTTGAATTCGGCAGCACGCCCCGCGCGGCTTCGCGCGCCATTTTCCGGCGGTGCACCTTGTCGTCGACCCACGAATACCGCTCCATCAGTTGTTCGACGAGCGAGACGTAGGTCTTTTGCGCTGATTCCATCTGCGCCTTCCACGTCGACAGCAGCGTGTCGTCGCCGATGATCGCCGGTGGAATGACGAAGCGCGCTTCTGTCTCGTCGACATAGCGCTGGGAGAGCTGCGAGTATGCAAACCCCGCGCGGTGCCGCACGAGCTCGTGCGTGAGTGAACGGCTCACGCCCTCGAGGAGCAGCGTGTAGTTGACGTGCTCGAGCACCGAGCCGTGCCCCTGCTTCTTGATGTTCTCGAGATAAGCCCCGGTCTCACGCCTGGCGGGATTCCGCTGGCTCATGTAACACAGGCGGCCCGCATATTCGGCCAGCCGTTCGCCGTCGGTCGACGTGCCCAGCCACTGCACGGGAAGGTGTGCGGGCTCGGCAAACGACGGGCGCGCAAGAACGGAAATGATCGGGGCGTCGAGAAACATGCGACAAAACTAACCGCGCGCCTCTTCCTCCAGCAGACCGAGACGCGGAGCGTTCCACGCGCGATCGTGCTGCACGCGATCCAGCGCGCGACGCGCTGCCGAATCGAGCGGCGGCAGCGCGGGATCGTACTTGAGAGGTGCGCCGAGGCGGGGTGCACCGGATGCCGCGAACTTGACGCCCGGATTCAGAATGCCATCGGGGTCGAACAGATTCTTCACCGCGCGAAAGCGCTCGACCGCGTCGTGCGC
>DASRAP010000193.1:0-2087 GCA_035638155.1 Gemmatimonadaceae bacterium
GAAGCGTATCTCACTCGGCTGCAGGCGTTCGCGAAACAACTCGACGGCGAAGTGGGGCGTATGCAGTCCGCGCGCGCCGCGGGACTTGTGCCCCCCGGATTCCTGATCGACAAGGCGCTACGGCAAATCGCGATCTCGGCAAAGAACGCGCACGAAGGCGGGTCGCTCGTCGAGTCCATCGAGCGGCGTTCGAAGGACATCCCGGGCGACTGGGCCGGCCGCGCACGCAAGATCGCCGCGCAGGAGATCGCGCCCGCGCTCGATCGGCAGATCCGTGAGCTCGAAGCTCAGCGCGCGGTTGCAACGAACGACCCAGGAATCTCCGCGCGACCGCACGGCGAAGATTTCTATCGCTGGGCGCTCAAGGCATCCACGACGACTACGATGTCTCCGGACGAAGTGCACGAGCTCGGCCTGAGCGAGGTGAAGCGGCTGCACGCGCAGATGGACACGATCCTCAAGGAGGTCGGTTACACGAAAGGATCGGTCGGCGAGCGCATGCAGGGGCTCGCGAAGGATCCGCGGTACAAGTTCAGCGAAGGCGACAAAGGGCGCGCCGAGATCATGGCGTTCATTCAGGACCGTCTTGCGTGGATCAAGGCGCAGATGCCGCGTGCGTTCAACACGCTGGTGAATCCGAACATGGAAGTGAAGCGCCTGCCGCCCGAGGAAGAGCCGGGCGCGCCGGGCGCGTACGGCGGCGCGGGATCGATCGACGGCAAGATTCCGGGGCGGTTCTGGATCAACCTTCGTACCACCGAGCTCCACAGCAAGTACAGCCTTGGCGATCTCGCGATCCACGAAGCGATTCCCGGCCACATCTGGCAGGGCGAGTACACGCACAAGATGCCGACGATTCGCCAGCTGCTCTCGTTCAACGCGTATTCAGAAGGGTGGGCGCTCTACGCCGAACAACTTGCCGACGAGCTCGGCGCGTATGACACGGATCACGTAGCGCGACTCGGGTATCTCCAGTCGATCGCGTTCCGCGCGTGCCGGCTCGTGGTGGACACGGGCATCCACGCCAAACGCTGGACCAGGGAGCAGGGCGTGCGCTTCTTCGTCGACGTGAACGGATCGAATCCTGAGGAAGTTGCGAGCGAGGTCGACCGGTATTGCTCGTGGCCGGGGCAGGCTTGCGGCTACAAGGTCGGCCACAGCGAGATCAACCGGCAACGCGATCGCGCCAAGGCAAAGCTCGGCGCGAAGTTCGATCTCAAGGCGTTCGACGACACCGTCGTGCTCGGCGGCAACGTGCCGCTCGACGTGCTCGCGAAGAACGTCGATGAGTATTTGAAGTCCGCGACCTGAGGCTATCGCCAGGCGTAGCGCGCGAGTTTCGCTCCACCGGATGTGTTCATTGCAACGAGCAACGCACCGCCGCGCGTGATCGCGAGCCCTCGCACGCCCTCGAGTCCCTGTGGGGTGGTGACTGAGTACACAACGCGCCCGGCAGGAGTGATGGCGGCGGCTTCGGTCGAGCTGAGAAGCACGTAGTTCGCGCCGAAGGGATCGATGGCCACGCCGGCGGGGTGGGTGGTGGTGGCAACGCGGAAAGAGGACAGCCGGTCTTCGTCTTTCGCCGCAAGCGCCCACCAGTAGAACGCGAGGGAGTCGCCGCGATGCTTCATGACGCTGCACGCGAGGAGCAGCGCGTTGCGCTCGCGGCTGAACGCAAGTCCGCCAAATTCGCAGACGCCGGCGAGTTTCGTGTCGTGCTTCAGAAACTCGACGCGGTTCCCGTCGGAGCCCTCGAGGAAGTGGTAAATGGTGCCAGTCTTCGTGAGCTCGAACACATCGCCGTTGCCAGTGGTCGCGATGCCGACAAAGTCGTCGTGAATGGTTTGGCGGCCCAGCTTGAACGCCTTCAACACCGCACCATTCCGGTAGTCGATCTGCGCAACATTGCCGGACTCGCCGTCCGCAACGAGCAACCGCCCGTCGGACGTGAGCGTGATCCCTCCCGTGGTTCGCATATCGGGGAGTGACCACTCTGCCACCCGCGTTCGGAGGTGCAGCGAATCCGCCTCCCGGAGCATCACCACCCTGGCGGTGCTGTCGCGCACGAGGGAGTCGCGCGCCGCTCG
>DASRAP010000194.1:0-7458 GCA_035638155.1 Gemmatimonadaceae bacterium
CCCACTAGCCCACTAGCCCACTAGCCCTCCAGCCCTGAGGTGCCGTGCAATCAGCTCCCCATGATCCCGCCCGTTCTCGATGAAGATCTTGTTGGCATCGTTTCCCGACGCGAGCACGCCCGCGATGAATACGCCGGGAACCGGGGTTTCCATGGTGGCCGGATCGTGCTCGGGAATCCCCGTCTCGGGGTCGAAGGAAATGCCCAGCGGGCCAAGCAATTCGCTGGACGGCGTGTACCCGGTCATGAGGTAGACGCGGTCGGCGCGCATGATTTCACGCAGTCCCCCTTCACGCAGTCCGCCTTCACGCAATCCGCCTTCACGCCGTTCAAGAATCACCGCACCTGGCCGGATCTCAGTAACGCGCGTGTTCCACCTGACCGCAATGCTGCCTTCCTGCATCCGCCCTTCCACGTCCGCCAGCACCCACGGCTTGATCACGTGGTTGAACGCCGGCCCGAAGTGCACCAGCGTCACGCGCGCTCCGGAACGGAACAGGTCGAGCGCCGTTTCCGCCCCGGAATTCCCGCCGCCCACAACGATCACGTCGCGCTGAAATGCCTCGTGCCCCTCGCGGTACCAGTGCGACACGTGCGGCAGGTCCTCGCCTGGAACGCCGAGCATGTTCGGGGTGCCGAAGTATCCCGTGGCAATGACGACGGCGCGCGTGCGTGTTTCGCGCTTCTCGCCGGTACGCAGCTCTGAGGTCACGACGAATTCCTTGCCGTCGCGCACGAGGCTGTGCACGTGCTCGTCCTGCCGCACGTCGAGCCCTTCGTGCGTGACCACGGCACGATAGTACGCGAGCGCCTCGCGCCGCGTGGGCTTCTCCGTCGCGACGACGAACGGAATGCCGGCGATCGAAACCCGCTCGGCCGTCGAAAAGAACGTGACGTATGTCGGATACTTCGCGATCGAGTCGGCGACCGCGCCCTTCTCGATGACGACGTGCGAGAATCCTGCGCGCTTGACCGCGACTGCAGCGGCGAGCCCGCATGGGCCACCACCAATGATGGCGACGTCTACCATCCCATGGACCCGTTGCCCGTCGCCCGTTGCCCTGTCAGCCCGTCCCGATGATCTGGTCCCGTCGCGTCCCCACGCTCACATACCGGATCGGGCACTCGCAGAGCTCCTCTACCCGGTCCAGATAGCGTCGCGCGTTCACGGGGAGATCATCGACGCGGCGCGCACCGCCCGTGGGTGTGCGCCATCCGTCGAACCACTCGTACCGCGGCGTGATGCCGTCGAGCACGGCGATGTCGCCCGGAAAGTGTTCCATCACTTCGCCCGCAATCTCATAACCCGTGCAGAGCGCAATGCGGTCGAGCGTGTCGAGCACATCGAGTTTCGTGACCGCCAGCGCGGTGAGTCCGTTCACGCGCACGGCATAGCGCACGACCACGGCGTCGAACCAGCCGCAGCGCCGGGGACGGCCGGTGGTCGCGCCGAACTCGTTGCCAAGCTTGCGCACGTGCTCACTCATGGCCTCGTCGAACTCGGTGGGAAGCGGTCCCGCGCCCACGCGTGTCGTGTACGCCTTCACGACGCCGAGCGCGGCATCGATCGAGCGCGGGCCGATGCCGACGCCGATCGCCGCCCCGCCTGCCGTCGTCGAGCTCGACGTCACGAATGGATACGTGCCGTGATCCACGTCGAGCAGTGATCCCTGGGCACCTTCGAGGAGAATCGTGGCGCCGCTTTTCTGCGCCGTGTGTACCGTGAGTCCGACGTCCTTCGACATCGCGAGCAGTCGCGGTGCAATTTCGGCGAGCGCGCTCAGCGTGTAGTCGGCATCGGCGCGCTTGGCAGACCCGAATCCTTCGAGAATCCGGTTCGCGTGCATCGTGCCCGCTTCGACGAGACTGCGAAGCCGTGCAGGATGACGCACGTCGAGCACGCGCACGCCCCGGCGCGCGACCTTGTCCTCGTACGCGGGACCGATGCCGCGCCCCGTGGTCCCGATGGCGCGGCTCGCGGCGCTCTCCTTGTCCACCAGCTTGTGGTACGGCAGCACGAGGTTCGCGCGATCGCTCACATGCAGCCGGCCGTCGACGACGACGCCGCTCTGCGTGAGCGCGTCGATTTCCGCGAACAGCGACTCGACGTCGAGCACGACGCCGTTGCCGATCGCACAGTGCACGCCCGGATGCAGAATGCCGCTCGGGACCTGGTGCAGGACAGTCGATTCTTCGCCGATCTGGACGGTGTGCCCGGCATTGGCGCCGCCCTGATAGCGAACCACCCAGTCGCACCCCTCGGCGAGGACGTCGACGAGTTTGCCCTTCCCCTCGTCGCCCCACTGGGCGCCGACGACTACCAAGGTCCGGATACTCGAGTCGAACATCTACAGGGCAGAGAACGAGAGAACGAGAGAGCGGGAGAACGGGACACAAAAAAACGCCCCCGGCGCATTGCGAGGGGCGTTGACGTAATCTACTCGCGACTCTCGTCGGAGCAAGGGCAGGCTTCCTTCACCCGCAACGCGGACCACGGAAAACCCCAAGAAGCTTTTGGGTTGTCCGCGCTATTCCGGCCATCTCGGCGTTTTCCGCCGCAAGCAGCTGTCGTCCTCCGCGAACCTCCCTTCTTCCGCGTCTCCGCGTTGCGGTTTTTCGATCAGTCCGCTGGTTGCCGGGCGCCTGAGACCGGTCCGACCTCGGATGCGACGAGGATGGACTTCACGCGATCGCGTCCGGCCTGATCGAGATCCGTGAGCGGCATCCGCACTGGCCCACCCACCAAGCCAACGGCGTCGACGGCGGCCTTTACTGATGGAATGCCCTTCGCCACGATCTCGGTCGCGAGCGGCGTTTGCAGCGCCTGCGCGGCATCGGCCGCCGCGGCGTCGCCGGCAACGTGCGCGTCGAACACGCGACGCGCGAGCGCCGGCGCGAAGTCTGCCACCGCGAGAATGCCCGCGCGCGCTCCGGCGCGCAGCGAGTTCAGGAACTGCGCGCCGTTCCCCGTGAGCACGGTGAACGAATCGCTCTGCGCCGGCATGTAGCTCGTGAGAATCGTCATGTCGCCCGACGAGTCCTTGATTCCGGTGATGTTCCTGTGCGCCGCGAGCTCGGCCACGAGCGGCGCCGAGAGCGAGAAGTGCATGTACTTCGGAATGGAGTACAGGACGACCGGCTTCGGGCTCGCGTCGGCGACAGCGACATAGTGCGCCTTGAGCGCGCCATCCGGCGTCGCGGCGTAGCCGAAGTAGTGGGGCGCAACGCACAGCACCGCGTCAGCACCGCCCTTCGCCGCAGCCTGCGCACGCGCGATGGTCTGCCGCGTGGACTCGCCACCGATCCCCATGATCACCGCCTTGTTCGGAACGGCGGCGCGAATCGCGTCGAGCAATGCGGCGCGTTCGCTTTCGTCGAGCAACGGCGCCTCGCCGGTCGAGCCCGCGATGACGATGCCATCAAGTCCCGCTGAGATCAGCGCTCGCGCATTTCGCGCGGCGGCGGCGGTGTCGACGTTTCCGTTGCGATCGAACGGCGTGGTGACCGGAGCGTAAATGCCGGACGGTTTCATTTATTGGCCTGAACCTGAGAGGAAGTCGAATCCGCCGCTGGTGAGACCATCCATGCCGGACGGCGGAGTGTCGGGTTTGCCTGCGGGAGGCACCGTGGCGTTGGAGCGTGGCGTCGGCGGCGCACTCGCCCGCCTCGGCGTCGGCTTGGCCGTGTTGCCGCCGAACACACGCATCTGGAGCTCGAAATCGGACGGACGCGTCGACGCGGCGAGCGCGACTTCGTACTCGACGGTGCCGTCCGTCACGAGCTCGGCAAGGTGCTGGTCGAACGTCTGCATGCCGTACTGCTCACGCCCTTCGCCGATGTAATCGCGAATCTCTCCGACGCGGTCGGCGTCGAGCATCAGTTCGCGAATGGTCGGCGTGTTGATCATCACTTCGCACGCGGGCACACGGCCGTGGCCGGACGCCTTCTTGAGCAGGCGCTGGGACACCACGGCATGCAGCGATTCCGCGAGGCGAATGCGCACCACGTCCTGCTCTTCCGGCGGGAACATCGCGAGAATGCGCAGCACCGTGCTCTGCGCGTCCGGCGTGTGCAGCGTGGAGATCAGCAGGTGGCCCGTTTCGGCTGCCTTCATGGCCGTATCGATCGTCTCCGCATCGCGCATTTCGCCGATCAGAATCACGTCGGGATCCTGGCGCAGCGCGGCGCGGAGGCCGCTCTGGAAACTGTCGGTGTCCCACCCGATTTCGCGCTGCGTGACCGCGCACTGCAGATCGCGGTGCAGAAACTCGATGGGATTTTCGAGCGTGACGATGTGCTTGTTCTTGGTCTGGTTGATCAGGTTGACGAGCGCCGCCATCGTGCTCGACTTGCCCGAGCCCGTCACGCCCGTCACGAGGATCATGCCGCGTTCGGCCTCCGCGAGATTTCCCAGCACCTTGGGAAGGCCAAGTTTGTCGAAGGACGGCACTTCGAACGGAATCACGCGCATGACGATCATGAAGCTCGATCGCTGCTTCATGATGTTCACGCGGAAACGCCCGATACCGGCTGCGCCCCACGAACAATCGTAATCGCGGATCTTGTCGATCTTCGCGCGATCGTCCTCGTTGGGAATGAGCTTGAGCGCGATCGCCTTGGTCTGCTCCGGCGTCAGCGCCTGCTTCGTGAGCGGAACGAGCTTTCCGTCAATGCGCGCGCGGAAAACATCACCCGCCTTGATGTGCAGGTCCGACGCTCCGCGCTCGACTGCTGCCTTGATGATGTTTTCCATCAGTAACCGGCATCCTTGTTGACGACGTTCGTGAGTGGCGCACCCGACACGTACCGGCGCCAATTGTCGTGGAACAGCGCGGCCTCCCGCTCCCAGAAGCGCCGGGCCGTAACCGCCGAAATATGGGGAGTAACGAGCGCGCGGCGAAGCGGCCACAGCGGCGAATCGGGGGCGAGTGGCTCGCTCTGAAACACATCGAGTGCCGCCCCCCGCAGTTTGCCCGCCGACAGCCGTTCGGCGAGCGCCGCCTCGTCGAGGAGGGCGCCGCGGGCCACGTTGACCACGACCGCGTGAGGCGGAAGCCGGTCCAGCCGGCGCGCGTTCATGAGCCCGCGGGTCGCGGGCGTGAACGGGGCCGCGAGCACGACCGCATCGCACGACGGGAGCAGCGCGTCGATCTCGTCAAGCGATGTGACGTACTTGAAGCCGGGGGGCGCCGGCTCCGACACGCGGCGCCTGAGACCGATGCAGGTCGCGCCGAGCGCCTCCAGGCGAATCGCCGCCGCGCTGCCGATGCCGCCGGTGCCGACAATCAGCACCGTCGACTCCCCCGCCTCGCGAATGGGCGTGTCGGCGCGCATGAACTCCGAGCGCAACCACGTGGCGCTCCGCTGCGACTCGATCGTGATGTCGAGACCGCGCCAGAAATGCAGCAATGCGGCGACGACGTATTCCGCCATCGGCACCGCGTGGATACCCGCCGAATTGGTCAGGATCACGTCGCTTGCGCGCATTTCATCGAAGAGCACGTTCGTCACACCCGCGGCGGCCGAATGGACCCACTTGAGATGCCGCGCCGCGGCGAACAGTGGGCGCGTGATCCCGAAACCGAAGTAGATCTCCGCACCGGCAAGCGCCGCGAGCGCCTCGTCGGAAGGTGCATGACCACCGTCGCCGTCGGAAACGGTGTCGGTGGAAACCACCGTCACGCGCCAGCCCGCGGGCGCACGTTCGGCGAACTCCCGCTCCACGCGCTCCGGAATTCTCCACACCGGCGCCTTTGCGCGGAGATCGACCGCGAGCGTGCGCACGGTCGGCGCAACGGTCACACGAGGCCCATCATCTGCTTGGTCTCGGCGAGCGTGGTCTTCGCGACGGCGTGCGCGCGCTCCGTGCCTTTGGCGAGAATGGCCTCCACCTGCGCGGGATCGTCGCTCAGCTCCCTCGCCCGGCGGCGAATGGGCGTGAGCTCCGCCACCATCGGCTCGAGCAGCGCCTTCTTGCAGTCGATGCAGCCCCACCCCGCGCTCCGGCATTTCGTCGCGGCTTCGTCCTGGATGTCCCTCGGCGAAAACGCTTTGTGGAGCGTGTAGATGTTGCAGATGTCCGGATTGCCGGGATCCGTTTTGCGCTTGCGCGCAGGATCCGTCATCGCGGGCCTGAGCTTCTCCCAGATGGAATCGGGTTCTTCGAGCAGTCCGATGTAATTATTGAGCGACTTCGACATCTTGGCCTGCCCGTCGAGACCCATCACGCGCGCGGTCTTCGTGAGCAGCGGCTTGGGCTCCGGAAAGTACGGCGCGTCGGGCGTGAACTTCGCGTTCCACCGGCGCGCGACTTCGCGCGACAGCTCGAGGTGCTGTACCTGATCTTCTCCGACGGGGACGGAGTCGGCCTTGTAGAGCAGAATGTCGGCGGCCTGGAGCACAGGATAATTGAGCAGGCCCGCGAGCACACTTTCCTGCTTCGCCGCCTTCTCCTTGAATTGTGTCTGTCGCTCAAGCTCGCCGAGTGGCGTGACCGAATTGAAGATCCAGGCGAGCTCGGTATGTTCCGACACCGTCGATTGTACAAAGAGCGTCGCTCGCGACGGATCAATGCCCGCCGCGAGCAGCGACACGGCCATGTCGTGCGTGCGGCGCCGCAAATCCGCCGGCTCGTAGACGACGGTAATGGCGTGATAATTGACGATGCAGATGTAGGTTTCGAACTGCTTTTGCAGCTCGACCCAGTTTTTCACCGCCCCGAGGTAGTTCCCGACGTGGAGCTCGCCTGAGGGCTGAATCCCGCTGAAGATCCGTGGCATCTGATAAAAGTAGGGATGCGCGAGCCTTGCTGGCACTCGCCAACGACGCAGCCGACGCTGCCGCGCGCGTCATCCGCGCAGCAGAACCCCGCCGCGCGTCGCTCAATTGGCAGGAAAAGAGCGCGGTCGACTTCGTCACCGAGGTGGACATCAAAGCCGAGGCAGCGGCGATTGAAGTCATTCGCCGCGCAGAGCCGGGCGCTGCGATTCTGGCGGAAGAGTCGGGGGCCTCCAACCCATTAGCCCTCCAACCCTCCAGCCCGCTCACGTTCGTCCTCGATCCATTGGATGGCACCACCAATTTCCTGCACGGCTTCCCGGCGTACGCGGTTTCGCTCGGTGTCCTGCTCGACGGTGTACTCACCGCGGGCGTCGTGTTCGACGTGGCGCGCAACGAACGGTTCACGGCCGTCGCCGGCGGTGGGGCCTGGCTGGGCGATGAGCGAATCAGCGTTTCGCGGATCTCGTCGCCGCAGCGTGCGCTGATCGGCACCGGGTTTCCGTTCAAGGTGCCGGACGAAATCCCGCGGTATCTGGCGCAATTCCAGCGCGTCATGGCCGCCGCGTCCGGCGTCCGCCGCCCCGGCTCGGCGTCGATCGATCTCGCGCACGTGGCGTGCGGCCGGTTCGATGCGTTCTGGGAGATCTCCCTCGCGCCATGGGACGTCGCAGCCGGCATT
>DASRAP010000195.1:0-7790 GCA_035638155.1 Gemmatimonadaceae bacterium
GGTCGGATTCGGCGGTGGGGGCGGGGGCGGTGGCGGTCGCGGCGGCGGGACGCAGGGGCCGCTTGTCATGCCGGGCACGTACACGGTGCGCGTGGCTGTTTCGGGATCGCCGGCGCTCACCGGCAGAGTTGTCGTCGACGCCGATCCTCTTCCCAACATGAGCGCGGCCGATCGCGCCGCGAGACAAGCGCTACTCATGCGCGCGTACGATTGGACCAAGGCACTCGGCAACGCGCTCAGTGGTACGCGTGAGCTGACCTCGCAGCGTGACCAGCTCAAGAACGATCTCGCCGGGAAATCCGATTCGATCAACGCGCGGATCGCGCGCGTCTCGGCCGACCTGAGCCGCGCGTTCAACGCGGTCACCGGGCAGCGCGCGCCGATCGAGGGATGGAGCGGACTTCCGAGCAGTGATCAGCGCAAATCGTACGACACAGCGATGGAGGACGCGCGGAAAGCGTTGGCGGATTTCAATGCGCTCGTTGGCACCGACATTCCGGCCGCGTATCGCGGCGCCGGGAAGACGTGGAACGTCAAAGTGGGCGCAGTAACGGTTCCGGGCGCGGTTGCCGGGCGAGGACAGTAGGGCATGAGCAAACACCGTCCGCTCGCGGTACTCGTTGCAGCGCTCCTCACTGCGGCGCCGGCGCTGCACGCCCAGGATGCCAAGCCGGCGACATTCTCGCTGGCGCAATTCCGCACGCTCAAATGGATTGCCGGGTCCTGGCGCGGCGTCGACGGCAACGGAAAACCGTTTTACGAGGAGTACCGTGTTGTCGACGATTCGACGATCGGGATGCGCCAGTACACGGACTCGACGTTCACGGCCGTGACGCCTGACTCGTCGCTGATCACGTGGCGCGCAGGCGTCGTCACGAGCAAAGGATCGGGGTCCCCGTTTATCGCAGCGGAGATGACGCCGACGAGCGTGAAATTCGCTCGAGGATCAACGCGCAACTTTGCCTTTACCCGCGATTCGCCGTCACAGTGGACGGCACGAATCAATTCCGGACTCCCGGGCGTCGCGGAGGTGGTGTACGTGATGCGGCGAGTGCCCCGGCCGTAGATCAGGGCTGGCCGAGCCGTGATCCGGTTTAACACGCCCTGTCTCGCATCGTGCCGAGCGTACACCTTGATCGAATGACGCGGCGATCGCTTCCGCTCCTCTGCTCGCTGGCACTCGCGCTCATGGCAGCGCCCGCCGCGGCGCAACGCGGCTGCTCGTGGTACGACATGGGCGACTTGGGCGGGTACTGGAAGGATCCGCTCATGCACAACATCCCATACGACGGCCGTCTCGTCGTCGCGCGCGTGTGGTATTCGGGGTTCTTCGCTTTTTGCGCTGCCTCGGCGCCGTATGGCAACGAATTCAGTGTCGGGTACGCGCACGACTTCCCGCATCCCGAAGAAAACCTCGCACAGATGATCAACGCGCTGTCCAAGGCGCGCATGTATTCGGGCGGCAACATTATTCGCTTCGACGATCCCGAGATCTTCAAGTATCCCATTGCGTACCTCACCGAGCCGGGCGGCTGGCATGTGACGGCCGCGGAGGCACGAGGCGCGCGGAACTACCTGACCAAGGGCGGCTTTCTCATCATCGACGACTGGCGCGGCCCCGACGCGACTCGCAACGCGTGGGCGGCGCTGCGCGCCATCTTCCCGAACGGGACACCCATGCGGGTGCCCGACACGCATCCGATCTTCAACTCGTTCTTCCGCATCGAGAACGCGTCCAGGCTGCTCAGCCAGTCCGACAACAACATGTACGGACGCGGCGAGTACTGGGGGATCTACGAAGGCAACGATCCCAATGGCCGTCTGATGGTGATCTGCGACGTCAACGCCGACGTCAAGGACTACTGGGTGTGGTCGTCGAGAGGCATGTATCCAATCGACATGAGCAACGACGCGTACAAGCTCGGCATCAACTATCTGATCTACGCGCTCGTGCACTAGGCCCGCGCTGCAACCCTTGGCGTGATCGGTTGCACTCAGCACGTATGCGATTTCGACACGCGTTTTTTCTTGCCGCGCTTCCGGCGCTCGCGCAGGCTCAGCAGTCCGCCGCGAAGGTTCCCATCCGCCAGGTTTCGAAGCCGGTCACCGCCGCGCAGACGTTTCGGTCGATTGCGTCTGTCCGGGAGCTCGGCAGCCGCGTTCTCGTCGACGCCGATGAGGATCGCGCACTGTTGCTGTACGACGCCGGGCTCGGAGCTCGCACCGTCCTGGCCGACAGCACGAACAGCTACGCGAGCGGCGGGCGTGTGCTTCCGTACCTCGGCGACTCCGCGCTGTTTCTGGATTTCAGCTCGCGCGCAACCGTGCTCATCGGTCCGGACGGGAAGCTCGGCCGCGTGATTGCGCTCGCGCGTCCACAGGATTTCGCTCTGGTGCTCAGCAGCCCGGTGGTTGGCATCGACGCGAGAGGCCGGCTGATTTATCAGGGCCGGGGACCGCTCGTGATCATTCCAGGATGCCGGATGGTGGATGGCAGGCCGAACCGGCGCGACGTGACGCCCGCCGACAGCGTCGTCATCATACGCGCGGATTTCGACACGCGAACGGTCGACACGATCGGGCGCGTGCGCGCAAGTCTCACCTCCACGTTTCCGGTGGCGACCGTCGACGATCAGTGTCGCACCGTATCCGCGAAGGTCAAGGTGAATCCATCGATCCCGCCCATGGACGGCTGGGCCGTGACGTCTGCAGGCGCGGTCGCGCTCGTGCGCAATCACGACTATCACATCGATTGGATCGACGGCACCGGCACACACGCGACGGACAAACTTCCGTTCGATTGGCGCCGGATTACAGACGCGGAAAAACAGGCGCGCCTCGATTCCGCGAAACACATCATCGATTCGCTGACTGCGATTGGCGGGTATCGCCTGCGGCAGTGCGGCAATATCACGCGCTTCAGCGACGAGCCCATGGACACCGTGTCCGATCCGCGTGCGGCGTTAGCAGGGCTCGGAGCCGGCGGCGGCGCGCGAACGATACGCGCTGCAGGTGGAGGCCGCGGCGGTGACGGCGGAGACACTCCGCCTCCGCCAACGCAACCGGCGTGCCAGTCGGTGGTCGTGAACGCCGACTACGCGAAGCTCGACGAGATGGCGGACTACATCTCTCCGATTCGCGAGGGTGCAGTCACGGCGGACCGCGACGGCAACGTGTGGATCCTGCCCACCACGTCGTCCGGCGCAAAGAACGGCTTGCTGTACGATGTCGTGAACAGCGCGGGCGTGCTCGTCGAGCGCGTGCAGCTGCCGAGCGGACGAAGCATCGCCGGGTTCGGCAAGGGCGGTGTGGTGTTCCTCGCGAACCATCTCGGCGAGAACAAGCTGCAGCTGGAGCGGGTGACGATCGTGCGCTGAAGGCTGGCCGATCCGGGTACCGCGACGTAGAGTTGCTCGACTCTACCCGAACCCGATGGCCTCACGACGAGATTTTCTCGCGCATGTTCCGCTTGGCGTAGCCGGCGCAGTGGCGGCGTACTCCAATCCCTCGAATGCACGGGCCGAGTCGGCACCTCCGAGTGCCACTGGCGCGCCGACCCCATTGCCGGTGCCTCAGAACGGCCCCGTCCTGCAATTCACGCCGAAGCACGAAGAGCTTGTGTACACGTTTGGCGGCGTGAAGCCACTCAAGCGCATCCAGCCCAACACGCGCATCGTCACGTGGACCGAGGACTGCTTCGATGGTGCCGTGAAAACACAGCGCGACCTTCCGTCGAAGGTCATGGCGCCGGGTCACGACAATCCGCAAACCGGGCCGTTCTTCATTGAAGGCGCGGAGCAGGGCGACACCGTCGCGGTGCACATCATCAAGCTCGAGCCAGCGCGCCCGTACGCCGTATCTTCGTGCGGTCCTGGATTCGGCGCGCTCGTGCCCACCGATCAAACGGCCGTGCTCGGTCCAGACCTTCCCGAGACAACGTGGCGCTACGACATCGACGTGAAGGCGAATGTCGCGCGCGCGAAATCACAGGACGGCAGGCATTCCTGGTCCGTGCCGATGGCGCCGTTCCTGGGCTGCATGGGTGTGGCGCCGGCCGGAGGCGAAGTGCGCACGACGATCGTGCCCGGACCCTTTGGCGGGAACATGGACTGCCCTGAGGTTCGCGCGGGCAACACGGTGTTCCTCGGCGTCAACGTTCCCGGCGCGCTCCTCTCATTCGGCGACGGACACTATGCGATGGGAGATGGCGAGATCATGGGCGCCGCGATCGAAGGCGCGATGAACGTCGAAGTCGTCGTCGAGCTCATCAAGAAAAAGTTCACGGCGGTGCCGCGCATCGAGAACGCGAACGAAGTGATGTTCGTCGGATCGGGACGTCCCCTCGAAGACACGGCGCGCGGTGCATTTCGCGCGATGGTGCGCTGGGTGCGAGAAAAAACAGGACTCACCGAGCTCGACGCGTACCAGTTCGTGTCGCAGACCGCGAAGGCGCCGATCATTCAGCTTGTTGATCCTGAGTACACGGTATTGGTCAAGATCGACAAGCGCAGATTGCCCACCTAAAGGGGAACCCTGCGTACTGCGAGGGTATGAACAATCAAGTCTGAGCTTATCCGCTCAGCGAGGCGGACGGGTACGAGCAACCGTTTGCCAGCGGCGCCTGTGAAAACTCTCTCCAAAAGAGAAAACGCAGGCGCCGCACTTTTTTGCGCGTTATCCCTGTTTCGATTTCCACGCGCTGAGCACTTTCGCCTCCAGCTCCGGCGTGATGGCAAACCGCGGCTTCTCGCGGCGCGTCAAAGGAACCGTGGGCCACCAGACGGACGTGTCGCGAAGCGTCTCGACGAGCGAGCGCGTGCGGAGGCCTGCCTGCGCCGACTTCGAGCTCGCGACGGACGTCGCGTGGAGATTCTTGCCCTTGAGGAGCACCCACGGCACGACTTCGACGATGTTGTTCTTCTCGAGAAGATCGTAGTCGTCGACGAACACGAGCTTCGCCTCGGGCTTCAGCGTCTTTCGCACCGTTTCGTAGAACTCGCGCGATGGAATCGTCGTGGACTTGTCGACCGCGTTATAAATCCCCGACCGCTTGTCCTCGAGCAGCTTGAGATAGAAGAGCGCCAGGTCACGGACATCAATCCATTGTACGGGATCGTCCTTGCGGCCCGGCGCGAGGATTTCACCGGGCTGCGCGATGCGCGCGGCCCAATACGGGAAGCGATCCGACGTGTCGCCGGGGCCGACGATATACGTGGGGCGTACAACAATCCCGCGATCGCCAAAGACCCGCAGCACTTCGAGCTCGCACTTCCGCTTGGTGACGCCGTACCCCTCGTCGGCATCATTCGGGTCGGCCTGCTCAGCGTGACACTCGACGTTCTCATCGGCGTTCGGCGTGAGGTACGGATAGTACGTGCCAGTCGACGACGTAAAGAGGTAGCGGTCCACGGATCCCTTGAGCAGGTCCGTCGACATGCGGACCCACTCGAGATTCGTCGCCGAATCGTCGATGCACACATCCCACTTCTTGCCGCGCAGTGCGTCGAGCTGCCCGTTGCGGTCGCCGACGAGCCGCGTAACGCCCGCGGGAAGGTTGCCGTCGCGCCTGCCGCGCGTGAAGATCGTGACCTTGTGTCCGCGCACCATCGCGGGGCCGACGATGTGCGGGCCGATGAACCCCGTGCCGCCGAGAACGAGAATGTTGAGCGGCGCAGCAGCCGGCAGGGCGTTCACATTGACCAGTGCCGCGGCGGCGGCGGCTCCCGCGCTGGTCTTCAGGAATTCACGTCGAGTGTGCATGCCCTCGTTATGCCTCAGCGGAGCACCGGGCGCAATTGCTCAGGGACGACCCGCAAGAGACCTACACAGTGCGATCAGTGCGAGTCGGTACAGGCCTGCTAGACCTGGATACGTGAAAACGCCCACGCACCGAACGCCAGGAAGATCGCTGCGACCGTTCCGAGAATCGCGAAGTCGGTCGACAACGCAAAGTGCGACGTGCCGAGGAATACGGCGCGCAGCCCGTCGATGCCGTAGGTGAGCGGGTCAATGCGCGTCGCGATTGCGAGTCCCTTCGGCAGGTTGGCGAGCGGAAAGAGCGCGCTCGACAGGAAATAGATCGGCATCACCACGTAATTCATGATGAGCTGGAAGGCCTGCATGTCCTTGATCGCCGATCCGAGCGCGGTCCCGAGCGCTGAAAACACCGTCGCGATCAGGATCATGAGCACGAGCGCGATCGGCAGCATGGCCATGTTCTGCGGCCGGAATCCCGCGATGAGGCACACGATGAGCACCAGCGTCCCTTGCACGACGGCGGTCGTCGCGCCGCCCAGCGTGCGCCCGATCATGATGTGCAGGCGCGGGACTGGCGCGACCAGCGTCTCCTTGAGGAATCCGAACTGGCGGTCCCACAGCAAGCCAATCCCCGAGAAGATCGACGTAAAGAGCAGCGACATGCCCACCACGCCGGGCGCGACGAACTGCAAATAGCTCCCCTGGCCCGAACGCTGAAACACGGGCCCGAGTCCGAAGCCCAGCACGAAGAGGTAGAGCAGGGGCTGCGAGAGCGATGCGAAGATACGCGCGCGCGACCGCAGGTACTTCTTGAGCTCGCGAAGCCACAGGATGTAGATGGCGGTCACCGGCCCCTCCACATGCGCGCCATCTGGCGCATCTGGTCGGCGGCACCGGCGCGCTCGTCGCGAATCGTCGTGCCTGTGAGCTTGAGGAACGCCGCCTCGAGGGAATCCGTTTCCGTCTGCGTCTTGAGCTCCTGCGACGTGCCCTGTGCGACGATCTTGCCGTGATCGATGATCGCAATGCGGTGCGCCACGCGGTCGGCCTCGTCCATGTAGTGCGTGGTCAGGAACACCGTCACGCCCTCGCTCGCATTGAGTTGTTTGACGTGGGTCCAGAGCTGGTTTCGGCTCTGCGGATCGAGTCCCAGCGTGGGTTCGTCGAGAAACAGAATCTTCGGTGTGTGCAGAAGGCCGCGCACGATCTCGAGGCGCCGCTTCATTCCGCCGGAGAATTCCTTGACGAGCGAATCCTTCCGCTCCCACAGCTCGAAGAGCTTGAGCAGCGTTTCAATGCGCTCATTGCGCACGTGCTTCGGTACGTGGTACAGCACGGCGTGCAGCTCGAGGTTCTCGTACGCCGTGAGATCGCCGTCGAGACTGGGATCCTGGAACACGATGCCGAAGCGCTTGCGCACCTCCATCGGCTTCACCGTCGGATCGATTCCGTCCACCGTGATCGAGCCGCTCGTCGGTGCAAGGAGCGTGGTGAGCATCTGAATCGTCGTGGTCTTTCCGGCTCCGTTGGGACCGAGGAACGCAAAGATCTCGCCGGCGCTGACGTCGATCGATACGCCGTCGACGGCCGTGACGCTGCCGAATTTCTTGACCAGATTGTCGATGTGGAGCATTTAGAGGGCCGAAGGGTCGGAGGGCCGCAGGGCCGAAGGGGGAATGATGGTATGTGCCCTCGGCTTGCGGCAGTCGTGCATGCACGGTAGCTAACGCAGCGTGACTGAGCCGATGCTCGTGGCCATCGAAGCCACGCACCTCGCCGGCGAGAAGCGCGGCATCGGCCGCTATGTGCGTGCGCTCCTTCCGCGGCTCCTCGCCGAGCGTCCGCTGCTCCGCGTCATCCTGTTCGCGCGTGCGGACGACATCCCGGGGCTCGAGACCATGGTCGCGGCCGACGCCGGCCTGGCCGGTCGCGCAGACGTACGCGACGTCCGATCGATGGCCAGCGTCCAGGCAGATCTCTGGTGGTATCCCTGGAACTTCATTCGTCCAGCGCCGGGAAACGGCCCGGCGGTC
>DASRAP010000196.1:0-3115 GCA_035638155.1 Gemmatimonadaceae bacterium
CCAGCCGTCGCGCGTAAACGCCGACCTCATCGACGCGCTCTCGGCGACCACCGTGGTGCTACCGCCACTCCGCGAGCGCGCCGTCGACATTCCGCTCCTCGCGACGTCCTTTCTCGCGGCCGCCGCCGAAGCCACGGAGACGCGCATCGACTCCGACGCGATGGCCGCGCTGGAACGGCACACGTGGCCGGGGAACGTCGCCGAGCTGCGCGCAGTCATTGAACGCGCCCGTCTCGTCGCCCGCGGGGGCGTGATTCGCCCACAGGATCTGGCGCTCGGCGATTCCGGTGCCGAGCTTGAACTTTCGGAAGTGGAACGACGACACATTGTCGCTGTGCTCGACGCCAAGGAGTGGCATCAGGGTAAGGCCGCCGAAGCGCTCGGCATCTCGCCCAAGACCCTGTATCGCAAGATTCGCGAATACGGGCTGCGACGTCCCGCCACGGAGGAAGGCCCGTGAAGGTGCTGGTGATCGAGGATGACCCGACGGTCGGCAAGTTCGTGCAGCGCGGCCTCGAGGAGCATCGGTGGAGCGTGGACCTCGTGGTGAACGGCGAGGAAGGTGAGCGCCTCGCCATCGCGCAGCCGTACGACCTCCTCATTCTCGACATGCGGCTTCCCGGCAAGTCCGGCATGCACGTTCTGCAGACGTTGCGCGCGCGGGGTTTCGAGACGCCGGTCGTGATTCTCACCGCGCAGGACGCGATCGACGCGAAAGTCGAAGCGTTGCGCGCGGGTGCGGATGATTATGTGACCAAGCCGTTCGCGTTCGAGGAGTTGCTGGCCCGCGTGGAAGCGGTGTCGCGCCGTCCGCGCGCGCTCCAGCGGCCGACCCTCAAGGTGGCCGACCTCGAGCTCAATCTGGATTCGCGCGATGTGACGCGTGCGGGCGAAGCCATCGAGCTCACGCCGAAGGAATTCGCGGTGCTCGAATACCTCATGCGCCACGCGGGGAAGGTCATGAGCCGTACGCTCATCACGGAATACGCGTGGGGATACCATTTCGACCCGGGCACGAACGTCGTGGACGTCGTGATCAACCACGTCCGCAAGAAGGTGGACGCCGGCCACGAGAAGAAACTCATCCACACGGTGCGCGGCGTCGGCTACGTAGTTCGCGCCTAGCGCCATGCTCTCGGTCCGCACGCGGCTCGCCCTCGCTCTCGGGGCACTGCTGTTCACCGTGATCGGCGCCTACACCGTGATCGTCGGCGCGCTCGAGTCCGAACAGCTTGCCGTGCTGCACCAGCGCGAAGAGGACGGCGAGCTCATCAACGCCACAGGCGTGCTTGCGCTGCGCATTTATCGCGGGTACGAGGACGGCGCACTCGTCACAACGCGCGAATCCGCGGACCTTCCACCGACCGCCGGCCCGGTCCTGACACGCGATCTTGCGAGCAGTGTTGCAGGGTATTTCTGGGTCCTCGACCGGCACCTGATTCCGTTCTATTTCAATCCGCTCGTCCGCGACCTGCCCGAGGCGGACCAGATTCTGCTCGACACGCTCGTCCGCTCGATTCCCCTCGGCGGAAGCGCGGCGCATCGCGACTCGATTACCCGCGCCGTCTCGCCGCCGGCGGTGCAGCGCCTGACCGTGCGGGGCCGTGAGTTTCTCCTCTACGCCGTCGGCGTGTCCTACCGCCCGAACGGGGTCGATCGCGTGGTGGTCGGCCGGTTTGCGACCCCGCCCGACAAGCCAAGTCTCGGCTCGGCGTTCCTCGTGATGATTCCCATCATCGTGCTCGTCGCGTTCGGCGCCGCCGAGATTTTCACGCGGATCACCGTCGGCGAGGTGGACAGCCGGATCGACGTGCTCATGAACGAGGTGCAGGCCATTTCCGACGGCCGCTCCCTGCACAGGCGTCTGCCGGCAGAGGACGAATCGGTAACGGACAGCCTTGGCCGGCTGACGCACACGCTCAACGAGATGATCGCCCGGCTGGAGCAGTCGTTCAGTGCCCTCCGCCGCTTTACGGGCGACGCGAGCCATGAGCTCAAGACGCCACTGACCGTCCTCCGCGCCGACGTGGAGCGCGCGATGTCGACGCAGATGTCGCCCGGGGACCAGCTCGTGGCGCTCGAGGAGGCGCTTGCGGAGATCACGCGCATGTCGGATCTCGTCGACTCGCTCCTGACGCTTGCGCGCGCCGACGAGGGCCGGTTCGACCTGCATCGGGAGCCCGTGGACCTTCAGGCGCTTGCCCGCGACGTGTTCGAGACCGCGACGCTGCTCGGCGAAAACCGGCGGATCACGGCGCGCATGCCGCCCCCGCCGCCGGCGCGTGTTCAGGGAGACGCCGGCCGGCTCCGCCAGCTCTTCCTGAACCTCATCACCAACGCGATCAAGTACACACCCCCGGAGGGGACGGTCGATCTCGCGCTGGCGATCAACGACGGACGCGCCGAATTCAGCGTTCGTGATTCAGGGATCGGCATTGCCGCCGCCGATCTTCCGCACGTGTTCGACCGGTTCTGGCGCGCGGATCACGCGCGCTCGCGGGTCGGCGAGCGCGGGGGGTTCGGCCTCGGGCTCGCGATCAGTCAGTACATTGCGCATGCACACGGAGGAACCCTGACGGTCGCGTCACGACTGGGGCGCGGCAGTGTATTTACCGTTGCACTCCCGTTATCCACAGAATCCGACGGCGAGAAAACGAAGAAGCACGACGACGAACGCAAGAGCTGATCCGGGCTTCTTCATCGAGTCTTAATCTTTGCTCCATTCCGCTGTTATGTGCGCGGCGTAGGATTATGCGAACGCAGTTCTGCTCCAGCGAGGCGAGGCATGTTCGATAACCTGATTGAGTCCAAGCGTAAGAGCGAAAAGCGAGCCGGCGGAGCGCTTTTTTCTGTCGTGTTCCACTCGTTGGCGATCGCGGGCGCAATTCTCGCGACCGCCGGTGGAGTGAAGAGCGCGATGGAGCAGCGGGAAGAAAAAGTGCAGATGGTCGAGCAGCCGAAGGAGAAGCCGCCCGAACCAGAAAAGAAGCCGCCGCCACCTGACGTCGTGGTCGCGCCGCCGCCACCGAAGGGCTTCCAGATCCTGACAGCCCCGATCGAAATCCCGACGGTCCTTCCGGACATCGACCTCTCGAAGAAGATGACGGATGAGGCC
>DASRAP010000197.1:0-8518 GCA_035638155.1 Gemmatimonadaceae bacterium
CCGCCCGGAAGCTTGACTCTGCCGACGGTGTCGGTCGCGCGGGACTCGAAATCGGCGCGCAGGACTGGCGCAGAATCAGGAATCGTTGGGATCTGTGGTGCACCGGCCGTGCCCGGGACAGGATTGCCAGGCACGTTGCCACGGCCCGCTGCGTTGTTGCGGATGGTGAGGCCGCCCGAGTACACGAGGCGTCCCTTGTTATCGATCGCGCTCTGGCTGCCGCTGAGGGCGGCGAAGTCCTGCGGGCGCGGCGGCGCCATCACGCGCGCGACTTTGCCGTTCTGGTCGAGCACGAGGAAGGACTGCGAATTGCGATCGACGAAGAGCGACGAGTCGCCGAAGTACGCGAGCAACGGCGAGCCGAAGGGGCCGTAACTGTTTGGCGCACCAGCGACGGAGTCGATGACAACCGTCGAGTGCGTGAGCGTCGAATCGAAAAGCAGCACTCGGCGACTTCCTGCATCATTTACAAGGAGCCGCTTGTCCGACAGCTGCCGGACGTTGAGGATGCCGGCAATTTTGTCCGTCGTTCGCGCAGCGGCGGGGGCGAGCTCGACAATTGGCACCTTCTTGTCTTGCGCGGCGGCTTGAACGGCCGTGGCAGCGAGGCAAAGGGCGGCAAACGAGGTGCTTCTCATGAAATGCTCCTTTCGGGTTCGGAAGGGGGTCGCTGGTTTGTCACCAGCGGGGCCCCCGAAGGTTCACGGAGGGGTGAGTCGGAAACGCACGCGAGGCCGGGCACTCGCCCGGCCTCGCACTGCGGGGACTGCGGCGCTGCTAGAACAGACCGGCCGAAGACGAGCGGATCGCCCTCAGGACGCGGACATCGAGGTAATTCGTGATGTTCATGGGGAGCATGCGCCACTGCGTCGGCGTCAACAGCTTCTTCACGGCCGGCACGATGTGGATCAGGTAGTCGACGGCGCCCTCGCGGGCGACGACGTAGCGATCGTACGCCTCTCCATGATCGTAATCATTCGGCAACGCCTCGAGATACCGTGACACGGGCTGCCAGAGCTCTTCCGCCTTGAGCGTATACGCGCGGCTCATCGCGGCGAGGCTGTCCGCCTGTTTGCGAGTGAGTTTGAGCGTGTCGGGCTGCTGCAGGATCATGGCCATCGGGTTCGGAATCGTCGATGTCGACATCGACTTGAGCACGGCGGCGCTGTACTTGGTGCCTGGATGCGAGCGTCCGACGTCCAGCCGCTGCGTCAGCGTTTGACGCTCGCGGGTGAAGCCGATGTCGTACCGCACATTGAGGCTGACGTAGGTCAACCCGCTCGCGATGGTCTGCGACGGCCGCGTCGATCCGAAGCGGCGATTGACCTCATACTTGTAGGTCTGCGAAACCGGGTCAAAGCCACGCACATAGAGCAGTGACTGATCGGGGGGAATCAGCTGTCCCCAGCCGTGCATGTTGTCCTGGCCATTGATCAGCAGGTCCGCGAGCAGCAGCGGATTGTTAAAGTTGAAGGAAATGTTGAGGCGTTGCGGCAGTCCGATCTTCTGGGGATTGAAGCTGATGCTCACGTTCGAACCGAATCCCATCCACGGCCCGGTGCAGGTGCCGCGCCCAGCGAGTCGACCCAGCTGACTCTTGAGGCACTCGCGAACGCCCTTGCTGGCGGTGGACAGCAGATCCTGAATGCCGTTGGCGACCGCCGTATCGGTCGTGGTGGACGGATCGAAAATGTACGCGCGATCATTGTTGCCACTTCCGTCGCCGTTGATGTCGCCGGCCACAGTTGGCGTGAACGGGATGCCCGAACGGGCATAGGCGTACATGTTGATCCGGATCAGGTCCCACGGATTCACGTAGACGTGCAGCTGGAACGTGTGCCTCCCGGGTTGCTGCAAACGTCCCGTGTAGACGTCAAACGGGTTCGCAACCGTGCTGGAGAAGCCGCGGTACATCTCGGTCACGTTCTGCAACGTGTACGCGACGTCCCAGTTCCACTTCGTGCCCGTCGTCACCGGTTTGAGGCTGAAGTAGAGCTGCTTGGTGGAACCCGTGAGGTCTGATTTCAGCTCCGTGACTCTATTGAAATCCGATGAGACGCGTGTGGCCGAGCTCGCGATGGAGCCCGTCGTGGGGACGATCGCGCTCGCCGGGGCGAACACCGGCCGGCCCGCCTCGTTGTCGAGCGTGAAACGCGGCGCGGTCGCGTCGAGATTGAGGTCGACCGAGCCGGTCTGATGCTGGTTGCGCGAGTACACGACTTGTGCGCCAAACGCGAAACGGTTGTCGAGGATCGGGCCCGCCCAGTCGAGGCTTGCGCGCAGTGACCGCTGCTGCCGGTAGTTGGGGTCAAACAACGTTGCACTGGGCGCCGCGTTCGAAAACACGGTTCCGCTTGTACCGTCGGCGCAGGTTTCAGGAATGGACGAAGGATCGTTGCGGTATCCCGTCCAGTCCGGGATGGGCGCTGCCGCACCAATGCACGAAATTGACTGTGTCGAGCTCGGAAGTCCCGTCGAGGTCAGCGCCCCATCGATGAGGGTCGCGGCACCCATGTTCTGAAACATGCCGACGCCACCGCGGATGAGCGCGCGCGGCGGACGCGCGGCGCCTGGAACGAACGCAATCTGCTGTGCCTTACCGTAAATCCATTGGAAGCCGGCACGCGGGCTGACGTAAATCTCGTTCGGCACATGGGTGTTCTTCACGCCGAAGTCCTGCTCGATCTTCGCGTTCGCGTCCGGCGTGTTGCCGAAATGGTTGAAATCGACGCGTGGACCGAACTGAATCTGCACGCCCTGTTTCGGAATCCACGAATCGCCGAACGACCACGATGCGCCGAACTGGTTGCCTTCGCGCAGAGGCGAGAACAGCGTGCGGGAATAGGACGCGGCTCTGCCGGCGTCGAGATCGGCCAGCGAATTGAAGCTGAACGAGCCGAGTTGATTCGGGATGATGTCGTTCGAGTACCACTCGTTCCGGAGTCCCGTCGTCATCTTGAGCACGTGGTGGTTGTTCCCGCTGTACCACGTCATCGTATTCAGGAAATCGACGGACTTGCTTCGAGATTTCTGATCGCCCTGCGGGTTGCCACCAAACGAAAGCGGCTTGATGGCGGCCGTTCCGTCGTCGAGCGTGGAGTTCACACGTACGGTGCCACTCGGCATGCGCAGATACGGTTCCGTGCCATTGCCGCTGAGGCTCGTGCCAAGAGCAGTACGGCTCAGAACGCCGAACCAGAAATAGTTGGTGTGAAAGAGCGATGCGTTTCCGGAGTAGCGACTCGTTTCGTTGTTGTGGCCGGGAACGGTATAGACATTGTTGAAGCCCTGGCTCCCGCTCTTTGAATAGTCGCCGGCAAGCGTCAGGTTGAACGAGTTGCCTGTCCCGAACGAGTGCGGCGTCATGTCGAAGTTCGTGTACAGGCTCACGTGATCGGTGGCGCTCTGCCGCGGAATGTTCGACAGGTTCGCGGGAATCCCTTTGTTCTCGAGAATCCCGAGGAGCCGGTCAGCCGAATCGCGCGCGACGCCCGCACCATTCAAGCCCACTGCGCTCGTATTCAGGAGCGTGCGCAGATCCTTGAACGTGCGGTCGTACTGATAGGAGACGTTGTAGAAATGTTTGTCGTAGGTGATCGGCCCGCCCGCGCGCCCGCCGAAAGACAGGTACGTGTTCTTGGCGCCCTGATCCTCTGCCGTGTTGTTGGTCCATTCGCCGTCGGGCTCATAGGCGACGCCGCTCATGCCGCGGCTCGAGAAGTTGTTCCCGGGAATCGTGTTCAGTGAGATTTGCGCGCCGCTGAACCCGCCGATGGACGGGTCGTAGCTGATCGGCCGGACCGAGGCCTGCGTTTGCACATCGCGGGGGAGATTCGGAATCGCTGAGCCAAGGCCGTTAAGCGTGGTGTTGTTCTGATCGCCGCCCAATCCCAAGGCCGAGAACATGTCGGCAGCTCCGTCCATACCCGGGATGAGCTGAATGCCGGGAACTGTCGCGGCCATGGCGGCAAGGTTGCCCGCGAGATCCGGCGGCAACGCACTGTTGGTGAGCGGTTTTTCGGCCCCGCTCACATCACTGGTATTGCCAGTTCGCGCGGGGAGCGCGCGGTTCGGATTCGCAATGACATTGACCTGGTCGAGCGTCTGCACGTTCGAGCCGAGCTTCGCGTCCGCGAGCAGGATTTCCTCGTCCGCAACGCGCTTGATCTCGAAGCGCTTGGGGAGGAAACCGATCGCCGTGAACTCGACCCAGTAGTCGCCTTCGCCGACCGGGAAGATCACGTTGAACTTGCCGTTCTTGTCGGTCTTGGTGGTCTTGGTGACCTGGCCCATGTACGAGGTGACCTTCACGGTCACGCCCGAGAGGGGCAGGGTATCCGCGCCCGTACCGCCGGTCACGCGGCCGCGGATGACGTCGGTTTGCTGCGCGAACGCCGGGCGGGCGAGCGCCGCAATAAAGACGACGAGAAGGAACTGGACCAAACGACGCATGTTCACGACACCCTTGGGTTTGGGTGGGGGGAAGCCGCTCGAAAATGCTGCTCAAGTCTTGCCCTTAGGACGCCGAAAATCAGAGCAAGGTTGCCGTCAATAAAACGGAACTGGGACGAACGAAGATTCAGGGAATCCCGGACACGTGTCCTGAAATCCTCCGACAGGGCACCCTTTCGGTTCCGGGTATCCTCTCGTCCTCGCCCACCCAAGCGACGTCTGGCCGACGCTCCGGCCCGTTACTTCTGGTCAATTACGCCCGTCCCGGTTGCAACGATGACTGCACCTGCTTCGGTACTCGCTGAACGGACCGTTTCGGTGGCTTGGGATCAGGAATCCGCCTTCGTGCGGCTCACCCGCGACCCCATGCTCTGGTTTCCATGGAATCCGCGCGCGAGCGCCTCGGCCCGTGTAAAGGCGGTGGGCTTCGAGCACAAAGAGGGCGGCGTGTTCTTCCAGGAGCACGCAGACGGCCGGTTATCACAAATCGGATATGTCCACACGTGGGAGCCAGGCAAGCGGGTCCGCCTTGCGTTCAATCCCCCGGCCAATCCGAAAGCCGAAGAATTCGTTGAGCTGAGCCTGGTGCCTGAGCGCACCGGCACGCAGCTCCGTCTGGTCATGAGCGAGCGCAGGAACCCGTGGGTCTCGCGGGTCAAGCCGCCGACCGTCGCAAAGCAACGGCCGTCCTACCTCAAGCTGCTGCCAGCGCTGATCTTGGCGTTGCTGCTGCCGCGGTGACGCTTAGCGCTGAGCGCTAAGCGCTTGACGCTTAACGCTCAACGCTTGACGGTAGCTCTCTCAGCGGGGTCCTGATAGCTTGCGGGGTCGCTCTTTTGAGGAGCTCCCATGCCGGTCACCTTCAAGGTCAACGGTCAGTCCAAGACCGTCGACGTCCCTGCCGACACGCCGCTCCTCTGGGTGCTGCGTGACACTCTCGACCTCAAAGGCACCAAGTTCGGCTGCGGCATAGGCCAGTGCAGCGCATGCACCGTGCACATCGCCGGTGAGCCGACGCGCGCCTGTCGCACCACGATCGCGACGGTGCAGGGGAAAGAGGTGACCACGATCGAGGGCCTCTCCGCGAACGGCACGCATCCCGTGCAGCGCGCATGGATGGACCTCGACGTTCCGCAATGCGGATACTGCCAGGCCGGACAGATCATGGCCGCGGCCGCGCTCCTCCGAAAGAATCCGAAGCCCACTGACGCAGACATCGACGCGGCGATGGATCCGCACCTCTGCCGGTGCGCGACGTACAACCGCATTCGCGACGCGATTCACAAGGCGTCGACGATGTCGGCGAATAACAACAACAACAACAACGGCTGAGGAGGAGCGACATGGAACTGGTCAACACACCTGTCTCGCGACGTTCCTTCCTTCGCGCGAGTGCGCTTGCCGGCGGCGGTCTGCTGCTTGGCTCCTATGTGCTGGAGAACGAGGCGTGGGCCGCCTCGCCGGCGGCCGCGCCGCCGGCCGACGCCACGCTCAATCTGTTCGTGAAGATCGCTCCCGACGGCATCGTCACGATCATCTCGAAGAACCCGGAGATCGGGCAGGGCATCAAAACGTCGCTCCCGATGATCGTCGCCGAAGAGCTCGACGTCGACTGGAAAGACGTGCGCGTCGAAGGCATTCCGCTCGATGCGCGGTACACCGGGCAATCCGCTGGCGGGAGCACTGCGACGCCGCAGAACTACGACAACATGCGGAAGACGGGCGCAGCGGCGCGCGCAATGCTCGTGGCAGCCGCGGCGCAGCAGTGGGGAGTGCAACCGTCTGAATGCACCACCGCGTCCGGTGTCATCACGCATACGTCAAGCGGCAAGAAGCTCAAGTACGGCGAAGTCGCCGAGAAGGCCGCGGCGCTTCCCGCGCCCGATCTGAACACGGTCACGCTCAAGGATCCGAAGAACTTCAAGATCCTCGGCACGCGCGTGCCGGGCGTCGACAATCTCGCGGTCGTGACCGGCAAGCCGGTGTTCGGCATCGATGCAACCGTGCCGGGCATGAAGTACGCCGTGTTCGAAAAGTGTCCCGTGTTCGGCGGCAAGGCGACGGCATTCAATTCAGACGAGATCGCGGCGCAGCCCGGTGTGTTCAAGGCGTTCATCGTCGAAGGCACGCCCAACCTCAGTGGTCTCGTGAGCGGCGTCGCCATTGTCGCCGACAGCTACTGGGCCGCC
Source organism: Gemmatimonadaceae bacterium (assembly GCA_035638155.1). Lineage (GTDB taxonomy): Bacteria > Gemmatimonadota > Gemmatimonadetes > Gemmatimonadales > Gemmatimonadaceae > DASRAP01. Next base: position 6,642 of record DASRAP010000197.1, read on the forward strand.
GCGAGCGCGCGAAAGAAGCTCAAGGTCACGTGGGATGAGGGCGCGCATGCGAACGACAGCAGCGTGTCGTTCCAGGCGCAGGCCGACGCGTTCGCGAAGGGCGCGCCCGCGCAGTCCGTGGCGAAGACCGGCGACGCCGATGCCGCGCTGGCGAGTGCTGCGAAAGTAGTCGAGGGCAACTATTTCTATCCGTTCCTTTCGCACGCGCCGCTCGAGCCGATGAATTGCACGGCCGTCGTGAAGGACGGCAAGGCCGAGCTCTGGTGCTCGACGCAGCAGGCGCAGGGAGGCCAAGGGCTTGTCGCGCGCACACTCGGACTGCAACCGGCCGACGTGAAGGTCAACATCATGCGCTCCGGCGGCGGCTTTGGTCGCCGCCTCGCGAGCGATTACATGGCCGACGCGGCGTGGATTGCGAAAGAAGCCGGCGTGCCCGTCAAGCTGATCTGGACGCGCGAAGACGATATGCAGCACGATCCATATCGCGCGGCGGGGTGGCATTACTTCAAGGGCGGCGTCGACGCGGGCGGCAAGCTCATCGCGTGGAAGAATCATTTCGTCACGTTCACGCAGGACGGCCAGCGCGGCGCGGATCGCGCGCCCGGCGCCGGCGACTTCCCCCATCGCTCGGTGCCGAATGTCGATATCGGCACATCGATGATTCCGTTCAACGTTCCCACGGGCCCGTTGCGCGCGCCGGGCAGCAACGGATTCAGCTTCGCCATTCAGTCGTTCATCGACGAGATGGCGCACGCGGCCGGGAAGGACCCGGTGCAGTTCCGTCTGGAGCTGCTCGATCTGATCCCTCCGCCCGCACCCGCTCCGGCTGGCGGTGCACCCGGCGGTCGTGGCGGCGCGCCTGGCGCGAGCGGGCCCGATCCGGCGCGCTGCAAAGGCGTGCTGCAGGCCGTTGCCGAGCGTTCCGGCTGGGGCAAACAGAAACTCGAGAAGGGGCGCGGCATGGGCGTCGCGTTCTACTTCAGTCACCAGGGCTATTTCGCTGAAGTCGTCGATGCGAGCGTCAGCAAGGCCGGGGTGGTCAAGGTGAACAAGGTGTGGGTTGTTGGCGACGTCGGAGCGCAGATCGTGAACTTGAGCGGCGCCGAGAACCAGGTGCAGGGCGCCGTGCTCGACGGGCTGGCGGAAGCGCTGTATCAGGAAATCACGATCGACAAGGGCCGCACCGTTCAGACGAACTTCAACAACTTCCCGCTCATGCGCATGAGCGCGTCGTGCGAGGTGGACGTCTATTTCCTCAAGACGGAGAATCGCGTGACCGGGCTCGGCGAACCGGCGCTTCCGCCCGCACCGCCCGCGTTGTGCAACGCAATCTTCGCGGCCATCGGGAAACGCATCCGCACGCTGCCGCTTTCGAAGCAGGACCTCAAGTGGACGTGATGTAATGAAGCAGTGGCTCGAGACCCGGCAGGTTCTGGACCGGCTCGCTGAGCTCGAACGTGCTGGCATGGGAGCCGCGCTCGCGACCGTTGTTCGCGTGCGCGGTTCTGCGTACCGGCACGAGGGCGCGAAGATGATTGTTGCCGCCGATGGCTCGGCCGTCGGCAACGTGAGCGGCGGGTGCCTCGAGGCCGACGTTCGCGAGGTCGCTCTGCAGGTGATAGCGGCGGGCGTACCGGCGCGGCGCGAGTACTGCGGCGGCCCTGACGAGATCACGGCGTGGGATCTTGGCGTCGGTTGCGAAGGTGTGGTCGATGTTCTCGTTGAGCGCGTGCTCCCTGCCTCGCCGAACGCGGCGTGGTCGCATGCGCGGCAGTGCCTCGCGGACTGCGTGCCCTTCACGCTCTGCACGGATCTCGCGACCCGCGCGCGTGCGTGCGTCACGCCTTCAGACGTTGCCGGCGTCGCGGGCCCGGATG